>CAZQWR010000222.1:0-1012 GCA_964597085.1 uncultured Cryptobacterium sp. | reverse complement strand
TAGCCTGCTGCGGAGCAGAAACAGCAGGTTGAGCTGCAGCTTGCTGGGAAACAGAAGCGGCTGCGGGGTTAGCGGCAACGCTCTGCTGGACGGCCGCTGCGGAAGCTGGCCGTGAAGCATAGGGCTGTTGGACCGGCGATGTGGAAGCGGCAGGCCTGCCCGCCGCAAAAGGATTTGCAGTCTTGACGGAAGATGCGGCAGCCATGGGACGTGCAGCGGGTGCAGGAGCAGCACCGCCTGCAAGAGACAGGCGAAACGGAATGCTTCCCCCTGCAACCTGGGCAATAGTTTTAGCTAGAAGTTCCTGCACTTCGGGCTTTTGCGCCGCAGTATAAGCAAAGCCACTGTCTTTGCCGAATTCGACCACAATGCCCTGACCACCAGATTCGGCAGACACCTTGGCATTCATGAAAAGGACTCCGCGAGCAGGATTGATTTTGCGAAGCTGCGAGGTAACGGAATGCCACAAGCGCTGCAAGGCGGCGGGGTTGGAAAGGTCGACCTGCGCCGTCATGGCAACCGCACCGGCAGAATGAGCCGAAGGCGCGGGCTGCGCAGAAGCGGCAACCTGTGCAGACGCAACAGGAGCAGCAGCCTGTTGAGCAGGCGCCGCCGAGTTAGCAGAAGCGGCCGAAACCGCAGGATGAGTTTGAGCCGCAGGCTGGGTCGCTGCAACTGGCCGAGCCGTAGAAGTTGCAGAAGCAGAGCTTGCAGTAGAGCCCTGCTGCACAAAAGTGGCAGATTGGGTTGGCGCCGACGGAGCCGAGAACTGTACTTGCGCAGACGGATTAGCGAAAGGCTGTTGGACAGCAGGAAGCTGAGCTGTAACCGGCCGCGACGGCGCTTCAACAGAAGCCTGACCCATGACCGTTGAGGCAGCTGCGGAACCCAAGAAGCTAGCCGACTGCACCGCATGGCTCGGCGCTTGAACCGCAGGCTGGGCGGCTGGAACCGCAGCTACGCCCCCGGATGCTAGCTTCATCTCGAGCGCCTCGATGTGTTCTGCCAGAGC
>CAZQWR010000221.1:0-1035 GCA_964597085.1 uncultured Cryptobacterium sp. | reverse complement strand
CAAGCCTTCGCACCGCAAGCTTCTGTACACCATGTACAAGATGGGCCTGCTTAACGGTCAGCGCCAGAAGAGCGCCAACATCGTGGGTCAAACCATGAAGCTCAACCCCCATGGCGATGCCGCAATCTATGAAACCATGGTGCGCCTGGCCACAGGCAACGAAGCGTTGCTGGCGCCGTTTGTGGAATCGAAGGGCAACTTCGGCAAGTACTATTCGGGCGACCTCAGCTACGCCGCTAGCCGCTATACCGAGGCAAAGCTTTCGCCTATCTGCGCCGAAATCTTCAAAGACATCGACAAAGACCCGGTGGATTTCATGGACAGCTACGACGGCGCCATGAAGGAGCCGCGCCTTCTGCCCACTACGTTCCCCAACATCTTGGTTTCGGCCAATAAGGGCATCGGCGTCGCCATGGCTTCCGACATCTGCGGCTACAACTTAAACGAGGTTTGCACCGCCACCATGCACTTCTTGGACGACCCTGAGTGCGACCTGCTGGAATACATGCCTGCGCCCGACTTTTCCACCGGTGGTGAAATCATCTATCGCCGTGAAGAAATGGAGCGCATCTGCAACACGGGTACCGGCAGCTTCCAAATTCGCTCGCGTTGGCGCTACCTGCCCGACGAGCGCATCATCGAGGTGTACGAAATTCCGTACACCACCAAAACCGACATCATCATCGAGCGCATCGTCAAGCTTTCCAAGGAAGGCAAGGTGCGCGAAATTGCCGATATTCGCGATGAAACCGACCTTTCCGGTCTGCGCATCGCCATCGATGTGAAGCGCGGCACCGACCCAGAGCAGCTTATGGCCAAGCTGTTCAAGAGCACTACGCTGCAAGATTCGTTCAGCTGCAACTTCAATGTGCTGGTAGATGGCTACCCCCGTGTTATGGGTGTGCGCGAAATTCTGGGTGAATGGGTGGCATGGCGCGTGGAATCTACCCGCCGTCGCATGAACTACGACCTGGGCAAAAAGTCCGACCGTCTGCATCTGCTGCACGGTTTGGAAGCCATTCTGCTCGATATCGA
>CAZQWR010000220.1:0-1073 GCA_964597085.1 uncultured Cryptobacterium sp. | reverse complement strand
ACTTCGCCTTCTCCATCATCGGCGAGGAATTCGGCATGCTCGGCGCGCTCATCGTCATCGCGCTGTTCATGGTCATTCTGTTCTGCGGGCTTAAAATCGCCATGTCCGCATCGTCCCTTCACGGCACGATGCTTGCCGGGGCATGCACGGTCATGCTCGTGTTCCAGGCGTTTTTGAACATGGGATGCGTCATCGGCTGCGTTCCGACCACGGGCAAGCCTTTGCCGTTCATTTCCTATGGCGGCTCATCGGTGATGTCGACGCTCATAATGATAGGCCTCATATTGTCGGTTGCGAAAACGTCGGACGCCTCATCCGTGTACGAGCGTCGCCGTTCCAATCTTCGCGTCGTTCGCGCGATCGACGAAGACGAGGTCCCCGTGGCCTCCGGCCGTTCACCACGCTATTCCGGAGGCACTCGCCTTGCAGATCTTGCGCCGGGAAAAACCAACTACACCCGTGACTCGGCACGCTCGCGCACGTCAAGGTCTTCCTACGGCAGATCAAGGAGATAACCTATGCGAATCGTTTTGTCAGGCGGCGGAACCGCAGGTCATATCAATCCGGCGCTCGCGCTCGCCGATGTCCTCATCGAACGCGGCCACGAAGTGCTTTACGCGGGCACTCCGACGGGCGTTGAAGCGCGCCTGGTCAAGCAGGCTGGCATTCCGTTCACGCCTTTCCAGGCGTCCGGGTTCAACCGCAACCACCCGTTGACCTTGCCTAAATCCATTGCGCTCATTCAAAAATCAACGAAGCTCGCACGCAAATGGTTCGACGATGTAAACCCCGATTGCGTCGTCGGCTTCGGCGGTTACGTTTGCATACCGGTCGCCCGCGCGGCCGAGCAATGCCATATCCCCGTCGTCGTTCATGAGCAGAATTCCGTTATGGGAATGGCGAACAAATATCTCGCAAAGCGTGCGGCTGCGGTGTGCTTGACGTATGCGCATGCGGGGGAGGCGCTGGCGAAGAAGGGTAACATCGTCATCACTGGCAACCCGGTCCGGAAAAGCGTCTTCAGCGCGACGCGCGAAGAGGGCCGTGCCGCCTTCGGCATTCCCGCCGATGCC
>CAZQWR010000219.1:0-1112 GCA_964597085.1 uncultured Cryptobacterium sp. | reverse complement strand
CTCCTGCAACCGGCAATATCGACCCCGATAATGCCCAGAACGTTGTTGTTTCTAATGAGTACCAGGCCAAGACGGCAACCGTTGAACGTGATGGCGCAACCGTGAGCGTTAACGGCCAGTTGGTTGGTGCGGGCGAAGAGATTACCTACACCATCGGTTGGGTGAACAACGCCAGCGTTAAGGCCGACGTTGCCATCACCGATGTGCTGCCCAACGGACTTGAGTTCGTGAGCGCCGACGGCGGCGCCTACGATGAGAGCACCAACACTGTTGCTTGGAGCTTGAAGGGCCAGGAGGCAGGCGCAACCGGCACGGTTACCGTGAAGGCGAAGGTCTCCGAAGCTTTCTCCGGTAACTCCATTACCAATGGCGCAACCGTTCAGCTAAGCGACGCTTCGGGCGTTATCAGCACGTATAAGCCCACGTCTTCTACTGTTGACGTTCCCATTAAGCTTGTTACTGGTGCTGCCGATGACGGCACTGTGAAGATTGGCGACGAGCTTACCTACACGGTTTCGTTTACCACGAACGAGGCCGTTGATTCTGCAGACGTGAAGGACACTGTCCCTGCTGGCACCGAGTACGTTGAAGGGTCCGTCGATAGCGAGAACCCTCAGGCAGACATTGCCTCGTATGAGTCTGGTACTGGTGTGGTTGAGTGGCGGTACGAGAATTTGCCTGCAGGTACACATAACGTTTCCTTCAAGGTGAAGGTAACCGCAGCTGCTGCATCCCTTGCTGATGGCATTGAAAACCAAGCAACGGTAAAGATCGGCGCCAACGGCTCCGAGCTGAAAACCAACAAGGTAAACAACAAGCTTTCCACTGGCAAGCTCGATGTTGAGCTGGTGAACAATGGCGGCAATTCCGACGATACGTTTGACGTTACCGTTAAGCTCACCGACTCCGATGGCACGGCTATTTCTGGTACCTTCGGTGACAATACCTTTGATAAGAACGGCGAGCTGAAGTACGAAGGCATGAAGGGTGGCGACACCAAGGCCCTTACCAACCTGCCTGCTGGCGCAACCTATACCGTGACGCAGAAGAGCAAGGACGGCTATTCCACCACGTATACCGTGAACGGCGGCGACCCGTCTTCCGCTCCTGCA
>CAZQWR010000218.1:0-1134 GCA_964597085.1 uncultured Cryptobacterium sp. | reverse complement strand
AGGTGAAGGACTACATCGCCTCCCCGAAGGAAAACGGCTACCGCAGCCTGCACCTGATCCTGCGCATCCCCGTGTTCTTCATGGAGAAAAAGGAATCCATCCCGGTGGAAATTCAGCTGCGAACCCTGGCGATGGACTTCTGGGCCAGCCTGGAACACGACCTGAAGTACAAGGCGGTCAGCGAAGTGGAAGGCCTCGACGCCAGCGCCGAGCTGAAGGAATGCAGCCAAATGATCGAAGAGGCCGAAATGCGCATGCAAGTCCTAGCCCGAGCCCTCGAACCGGAAGAGTAGGGAAGAATAGGGAAGGGGGCAAGAGTGGCGCGCTTCGCGCTCTCTATTACGGGTTGAGATTTCGCTCAACTCTTCGAGGTTTTGCTGTAGACAATATCGTTTCAGCGGGATTTTCGTAGGTGCGAGCGAAAGCTCGCACATCACTAGAAAGCCCGAAGGGCGCCACCAAATTCAATTCTCTAAACCCCACTCCAATTATGGAAACCCAATGAAACCTCTGCCGCCCACAAGCCCCCATCAACCCGCACCGCCGCGCCGCCTGCACCCAAAATAATCGGTGATGACATAGAATTACGCTCTTGTGACACCACCTGCGAAAATTTAGCGTGGGGGGGGGTTAAACGCCGTTGCGAATTGCGAGCATATCGGTATAATCGATAAAAACGAACTTGGACGCATGCGCCACCAACCGTTTGCGCCCAAAGTTAAGGCCCCGCCAGCCGGCAGAACAGCCGGCGAAGGCAGGCGCCGAAAAGCTGGATAGGGAAAAGCCGCCGAAGGACGCCAACCGCGCCCAACGGCAGTAAAAGAACGAAAGCCGCAACGGGAAAGATGCAGAACGCACAGCCCATAACCGAATACGCCCCAGAAGCAACCGCCCCCCAGGCGGCTGTTTTGGCATTCGGTGAGGTTGCCGCGGAAGCGAAGCGGGCCGACGCGAAAGCGAACCCAGCTGCCGCCCCCGTGGCGGACGCCCCGCAAGCGGATACCCCCCAGGAACCCAGCACTGTGCGTAGCGGAATGGTCTTCAAGCTTAAGCAGCGGGCCCCTCATAGCGAGGACGAAGAGCGCGCCGCCAAGATAAAGGAGCAGCTGGGCACCGAGCCCCTAACGGGCATCG
>CAZQWR010000217.1:0-1148 GCA_964597085.1 uncultured Cryptobacterium sp. | reverse complement strand
CTTCTTCTTTTCGCCACCAGAAAAACCTACGCCCAACTCACGGTCAAGGTAGGCAGGATCGAAATTAAGCTCCTTGGCAAGCGCACGAACATGCTTGCGAAACTGCTTGCCTTTCATGTCGAAACCTTCACGATCGGCCATCATAGCGCGAAGGAAGCTGGAAACCGGAACACCAGGAATTTCGGTAGGGGCCTGGAAACTCAAGAACAGACCAGCACGAGAGCGCTTATCGGGAGAAAGCTCGGTTATGTCTTGTCCATTAAAAGTTATAGAGCCAGATTCAAGGGTGTATTCTGGGTCGCCCATTACAACACGGCCCAAGGTGGACTTGCCGGCACCGTTAGGACCCATTACCACATGGGTTTCGCCTGCGCCCACCGAAAGATCGATGCCACGAAGGATGGGCTTTTCGTCCACCGAGACGTTGACTCCCTGTACAGAAAGAAGTGAATTAGCGTCTGCCATCATGTTCGCCTTTCGTTAATCATAGTAGTTTGCTAGGATTAAGATAATCGCTTCAGGGGCAAAGTCAAGGCAGCGAAAGCCATTTGCAACAAACGCGGATGAACGGTGTCATTTGCCCCATAAAATGCATCAGATTCGAAAGGTCGCACATGCTTATTTCCACCAAAGGCCGTTATGCAATGCGCCTGATGATAGACCTGGCACTTAGAAGCGAAGACGAAAAGGTTTCTCTGCGCGAAATTGCCGAGTTTGAAGGCATTTCCCAAAAGTATTTGGAGCAACTGGTGCGGCCCCTTACTCAGGCAGGCCTGATCAAGGGCATGCGCGGCAAAAACGGTGGATATAGCTTGGCCAAGCACACTAACGAAATAAAAGCTGGTGATGTTCTGCGAGCCGTTGAGGGAACAACGATCCCCGTGGCATGCTCTGCGCTAGAAGCAGGCTGCGAACGCGGAACCGAATGCAATGCGGTTCGCTTCTGGGCAGGGCTAGACCAAGTTATCGAAGACTACGTAGACGGTGTTACCCTTGCCGATTTGGCAAAGCATTAATTCTTCAACCTTTTAAATTTCAATGCTGCAGAAGGATTTCTGCAGAATAAACAATTCAGCATCTAGCTTCAAGCGGCGGAATTCTTCTAAGCCTCAAAGCCCTATTTTCAAGCACCTCTTACCTGAGCAACG
>CAZQWR010000216.1:0-1151 GCA_964597085.1 uncultured Cryptobacterium sp. | reverse complement strand
AGCACCAATGTTGTTTCTTACACCATTAAGGTCAACGAGAGTGAAAGCACGCTGAATGGCGGTAACGCTATTACGCTCGAAGACACCATGGATCATCGCGGCTCGCTCATTAACGGCTCGTTGAAGGTCATCGATAAGGATGGCACCGACCTGCTGGCGAACGGAACCGTGACGTATCGCACGAAGAATATCTCGCACGAAGACGGAAGCTCGTCTATTCAGCTTATCGTGACCGTGCCTGATAGCACCTTCATGACCGTCACCTACAACGTGATGCCTTCGCAGTCTTCCACCCAGGAAGAGCCGTTTACGAACAAGTGTGAGCTCGTTGGTCTGGTCAACTCTTCCGAAGTTAGCGAAAAGCAGATTGTTGTAACGAAGTCCGACGCCGACACTTCCGCGGTGAATTACGGCTTCACCATCAACAAGACGGACGATCAAGGCACCAAAAAGCTCGCGGGTGCTGAGTTCGACCTATACAGGGTTGATATGGACAAGAGCGAGGCGGGCGAACCTTCCGCAACGAAGGTCGGCAGCGCCACGACCGACAAGACCGGCAAGGCCTCGTTCGGGTCTCAGAGTGAGCCTTTGAACGTGGATACTCTTTACTACTTCGTTGAAACCAAGGCTCCTGCTAACTACAAGGCGGACTCCTCCAAGCACTATGTGATGCTTAAGGGCACGGACGAAGCAAAATATCAGACTGCTTACGAAAAGGCTGTCGCCTTGAAGATGACGCCGACGGCGGCAACTTCCTATGACATCTATAACGAGAAGGTGGATGCCAAGGGCAGCGCTTCTATCTCCGTGTACAAGACCGTCAACGGTGGATCCAAGGCTGTCGAGGGCGAGGAATTCGAGTTCACGCTGTATGAGGCCGCAGATTATAAGGCGAATGGCGAGAAGGCTACGGCTCTTGGCACCGTCAAGACCCAGGCCGGTAGCGTCGCCAGCTTCGAAGAACTTGAGCTGACCGCTGGTACTTACAATTACGTTATCCACGAGGTCGGCCACAACGACAACGGCTGGATCGCCGCTTCCGATGTTGACGTGACCGTTGTTGCCACCGAGAACAAGGATAACGGCATCGACTTTGAGTACCAGTTCTCTAACCCTTACACCGATGAGGAGAAGGGCATCGTCGCAGCTGC
>CAZQWR010000215.1:0-1193 GCA_964597085.1 uncultured Cryptobacterium sp. | reverse complement strand
AATCCTTGCGTTTTTGCCGCCGCGGGTTACAATGACATCGGCGTCGTTTACGTAATTGCGGATGTACTTTTCGTACATGGGTTTGACGGTTGTCAGATACTGCTCGCTGATGTTCTCAATTTGACGGCCGCGATCCCGAATATCACGTCTGATGCGGCGCAGCAGGCAGATGTCCGGCTCCACATTGATGTAAAGTTTCAGGAACATCAAATCGGTCAGCCGTTCATCGAAGAAGGCGTGAATGCCCTCCACAATCAAAACATCGGCGGGACGGATGATATCATGGCTTTCCATGCGGCGGTGCTGCGTAAAATCGTAAGCCTTGCGCGTGACGCACTGCCCTGCCAGCAGCATGCGCACATCCTGATACAGCAGGTCATGGTCAAAGATAAAGGGTTCATCGTAATTTAACTTTGTGCGCTCCTCAAATGTCAGCGTCGGATGATCCAGATAGTATGCATCCTGATTCAGCAGCGCACTGCTTGCGCCCACCGCCCGGCACAGTTCCCTTGCCAGAGTGGTCTTTCCGGATCCGCTTGCGCCGCAAATGCCAATAAACACCATGTGGCCTGCCACCTCCGATTTCTGTCTATTAGCATACAGCAGGGTCAGCACGCTGTCAAGAAAAACATCAAGCGGGCCTCGGCACAAAATGACTCAGATAACATGATATCGATATTTTTAAGAAAGAATTGACAAACGCCTGAAAATCCGTTATACTGTTATTGGTGGAAATTGGGAAGTTTGATTTCCTTTTCCTGCAAATTTATGTATTCTTTTTTAGAACGGAGGCGTATCGATCATGGCGAAGAACAACATCGTCAGTTGGGATCTCATCACCAACTTTGTTGTGGATGCGTTCAAGGGCTACGGCATTCCCGAGGAAGATGCCAAAATATGTGCGGACGTGCTGCTGGAATCCGACAAGCGCGGCATTGAGTCCCACGGCGTAAACCGCTTTAAGCCCATCTATCTGGATCGCATCAAGGCGGGCATCCAGAACCCCGTAACGAATTTTGAAATTATCAAAGAAACCCCCACCACAGCCGTTGTGGACGGACATCACGGCATGGGTCAGGTAATCGGCTATAAATCCATGCAGTTGGCCATCAAAAAAGCCAAGGAATACGGCATGGGCATGGTTGCCGTGCGCAATTCCACTCATTACGGCATTGCAGGTTACTATGCGGATA
>CAZQWR010000214.1:0-1204 GCA_964597085.1 uncultured Cryptobacterium sp. | reverse complement strand
TCCTGTTCAACATGAGCCACGACATCCGCACGCCCATGAACGCCATCATCGGCTTTACCGACATCCTGGAAGCCAACCAGGAATGCCCAGAACGCCGCCAAGATTGCATCGGCAAAATCCGCAACGCCAGTTCCACGTTGCTGGACCTTATCAACAATGTGCTGGACATGGCCTGGATAGAAAACGGCAAAACCAAGCTGGAAGAAAAACCGTGCGATGTTCGCTGGGTGTTCGATTCCATAGCCTCGGTGTTCAGCGGTCAGATGCAGCAAAAGGGCATTTCGTTCGAAACGGAAGCAGACTTTAAGCACTGTTACGCCTACATCGACCCTGCGCTGATGCAGAAGATATTTGCCAACCTGCTTTCCAACGCCTACAAATACACCCCGGAAGGCGGCCATATTTTATTCACGGCCAAAGAGCTGCCCAGCGAAAAGCCAGGCTGTGCAACCTACCAAGCCGTGGTTAAAGACAACGGCCAAGGCATGAGCAAAAAATTCCAAGAGCACCTGTTCGAGGAGTTCACGCGCGAGCGCACCAGCACTGAAAGCCGCGTTGAGGGCAGCGGCCTAGGCATGGCCATCGTAAAAAGCAGCATCGACCTTATGGGCGGCACCATTGAAGTGGAAAGCGAGCCCGACGTTGGCTCAGCCTTCACCGTTACACTTACCCTTCGCTTGGCCAGCGCCGAAGAGGCGGAAAGGCCCGAGCAGCGCAAAATAGACACCCAGCAGTTCCAGGGCAAGAAAATCTTGCTGGCGGAAGACAACGAGCTCAATGCAGAAATTGCCTGTGAAGTGCTGAATGCCGCTGGCTTCAAGGTTGTGCGCACCGAAAACGGCCAAGCTTGCATTGACGAGCTATGCGCTCAGCCAGCTAATACTTACGACTTGGTGCTGATGGACGTGCAGATGCCCGTGATGAACGGCTACGACGCCACGCGCGCAATCCGCAAGCTCTCGGACGCCGCCAAGGCGAACATCCCCATCTTGGCCATGACCGCCAACGCCTTCGAGGAAGACCGTAAAAATGCCTTTGTCGCCGGCATGAACGGCCATATTGCCAAGCCCATCGACGTGGAAAAGCTGTTCGCCGAGCTCCAGCGCGTGCTGGCAAATTAGCAGCCGCCTAAAACGCCAACTGCACCCCGTCCGCTCCGCAGGGCACATCCGTATTCTGCCTCGGGCGAATCCCGTTTCGTTTT
>CAZQWR010000213.1:0-1208 GCA_964597085.1 uncultured Cryptobacterium sp. | reverse complement strand
GCGAATATGCCGAAGTAAGCCACTGAACCGTGGAAGCATCCACGGATAGGTCGGCCATGATCGAGGGGAAGGCCGGCGAAAGAAGCGTCTGATTCAGCACGGCAATGGTGGCGCCGGCAATAAGAATCACGACGATAAGCATTTGGCTTCGAGTAATGCCCATAAGGTTTCCTTTCTATTGGGGGGTACGGGGAGTGTATTGCTTCTGGGAAGGCGAAAGCTCAGGTCAGCACAACAACGTAAAGCCGCATCGAAGCAGGCGCGGCCTCTGCGCAAAACGTTGATCATCCCTTTCTAAAAAGCAATCGCAGGAAAGAAAAGCGCCCCTGGAAGGAGCGCTTTCGCTGTCATGTGATGGATATATAGTAATGAAACATAATTATTTAATAGAAGTATTTAGACCTATTTCCACAGAAGTTGAACGAAGCTGTTACTTTCCTTGCTCATCAGGGGAAATGCAAGATTAAACGATGGAGAAGCTACCAGATGAGGACGTTGCGGCAAAACCCAACACGCCTAGCAAGCCTGGCGATTCTGAATTGGCAACCTGAACATCACAGCCCATGAGCTCCAGTGCGGCAAGCTGCGCGCCACGGTTCTGTGCTGAAAAGCCGCAAGCAGTGTACAACTTTAGGCCTGCACGGCTAACCGCCGTGGACTCCCCGTGAAACCAAAAACCACCAACCCCATGCGGGCAGCAAGCAGCAAACCGCCCTACCCTATGCGCGCGTTAGGCGGCAGATGCACTCAGTGTGCTCGGTGTGCGGGAACATATCAACCGGCTGAATAACATCCAGCGTGTAGCCATGGCCAACCAAGTAGGCCACATCGCGCTCCTGCGTTTCAGGGTTGCAGGAAATATAAACGATGCGCTTAGGCGAAAGGCTGCAAGTGGCCTCCAAAAATTCCTTGCTGGCACCTGCTCGCGGCGGGTCCATAAGCAGCACATCCAACTGCTGGCCCGCCTTGGCCTGGCGCATCATGAAAGCGCCAGCATCGCCGGTTTCGAACTCAGCGTTTTCAATGCCATTGTGCTGGGCGTTCATGTGGGCGTCTTTAATGGCCGAAGCCACGTTATCCACGCCAATTACACGCGCCGCATGCGCATCGGGAGCTTCAGGCAAGCCCTTCGCCGCCACCAGCCCGATGGTGCCGGTGCCGCAATAGGCGTCCAAGGCCGTTTCAGAGCCCGTGAATTCCGCCATTTG
>CAZQWR010000212.1:0-1220 GCA_964597085.1 uncultured Cryptobacterium sp. | reverse complement strand
GTCGCGCAGAGCCTTGAGCTTTTCGAGCGTGCTGGCATCGATACGGTCGGCCACGGTTGCACGGCGGTGCACTTCGATGGTGCTGTCGCGCTTGGCTTCGGTGCCCAGGTCTTCCATTTCCAAACTGAAACCGTTGGCGCTCATGCGGTCTACCCCACCGCCAAACACAGTATCTTGAATAGTGGCATCGCTGGTTACCACCATTACTTCGATGCGCTCTTCGCGAGCATCGTGGGACATTTTCTCAATAACCTTGTCGGCCGAAGAGCCGTAAGGCGAAAACACCACCTTCACGCCGCCGATGCGCTCCGACTTGCCCGCGCTTTCGGGGTTGTCGGCCGCATCGAAAACGATGACGGCCTTGTATTCAGAGCCTGCAAATGCAGCAACATCGCTGATGAGGGCTTCACGAACCTTGTTGAAGCGGTCGTGCGTATAATCGGCATCACGGCGCATGTGCACATAGCGCTGGCCGCTGCGCAAAACGTTGTAGCCATCGACAATAAGTAGTTTGTTTCGTTTCTTAGCCATAAGAATGCTCGATTCTAAAAAGTCGAAAAAGGCAATGCGGCGAAATTGCCAGGCAAGCGGGGCAGGACATCAGCCCGAAGCCCCTGCATTATGCCAGCTTCACCAGTACCGCCGCGCCATGGAAGCCTAGTGGAAAAACCTGACTACCTGCACTGACGCAACCACTCGTACATGCAGGCCGTTGCCGCCTGGGCAACGTTGAGCGAACCCACTTCACCTGCCTGGGGCAACGAAACCAAGAAGTCGCAATGCTCCTGGGTAAGACGGGCAAGGCCTTCGCCTTCATTGCCCATAACCAGCGCCAAGCGGCCAGCCATCGGAGCATCCCAGATGCACTGCTTTGCTTTTTCGGAAGCACCGGCAACCCAGAAGTTTTCCTTCTTCAGGCTTTCGATTACCTGGGAAATGTTACCCACCTGGGCAATTTTGATGTGCGAAACAGCGCCTGCGGAGCTTTTATAGGTTGCAGCGGTTACACGGGCGGAACGCTTGTTGGGAATGAGAATGCCCGAAGCGCCCACAACTTCTGCCGAACGGGCGATAGCGCCCAGATTGCCGGCATCGGTGATGTGATCGAGGATGATGATGAGCGCCTTGCCATCGTTGGCTTCGGCGTGCTTGTTGGCGCCAATAACAATTTCGTTGACGTTCGAATACTGGTACGAAAGCGTTTCGAGCATAAGGCCCTG
>CAZQWR010000211.1:0-1276 GCA_964597085.1 uncultured Cryptobacterium sp. | reverse complement strand
CAAAGGCTCAGGCCAAGGCCAACACCGATGGGCATAATCCGCTTACGTGCCCTGTGTGCGGCAGCGCCCCGGCCCTGGCGCGCGTGGGCGGGGCCGATAGCCCAACCGAAGGCCGCGGGCGTACGCTGTATTGCATGCAGTGCGGCAATGCCTGGGAATTCGAGCGCGTGCGCTGTGCCCGGTGCGGCACCAAGAACCAGGGGCATCTGCACTTCTACAACATTGAAGACGACGATGCGCATCGTATTGCCACCTGCGATGAATGCGGGGGCTATATTCGCACGGTGTACATCGACGAGCCGCTGCGGCCGTTTTCCTACGAGGTGGAGGAAGTGGTAACCGCACGTTTGGACGCGTTGGCTCGCGACCCGAAGTTCAACCAGGAATAAGTAAAGCGCCTTCGGGCGCTTATTTTTTTGCTGGTTGATGGGGCTTGGCTTGAGTGCCGAGGTGTTCTTGCCATCGGGAACTTTATGGCTGCTTTGGCTGCGCAGTAACATGCTGTAGGAGCCTGTTGCCTCTTAAGTTGCTAGAGCCTGTTCTTCTGGGGAGGCGGAACTGCGGGGTTGCGGATTTTGCTGTTGGCGTACGGGCCTTCCGTTCGGTGCCCTGTTCGTGACGAGCATGGTTTGCGTGCTGCCCTGCGCTGGCTTGCGTGGCACAATAGGGGAAACGGACGGAAGGAGCGTGCATGATCGACTTGGCTGAAGAGTGGCGCAAGCTCGATGCCGTGCGCCATAAGCCCGATGCGCAAGAGCATTGGGACAAGCGCGCCCGCACGTTTTCTTTTCACGATGCCCCCAACGATTACGTTTCCTCTTTCATTCGGAAGATGCAGCTGCAGGGCGGCGAGAGCATTCTGGACATGGGCTGCGGAACGGGCTCGCTTGCAGTGCCCCTGGCGCGCGCGGGCCATGCGGTGGTTGCAGCCGATTTCAGCCAGGGAATGCTCGAACGGGTGCGCGAAAACGCCGCAGGCTTGCTGGTGGAAGGCGCCCAGACATCTTCGGAGCCGGGTAGCCTGGGCTCTGGCTTGGCTTCGGCGCCTGGCGGTACGGCTGCCGAGGCGGTTTCGACACAAAGCCGCCGAAGCGCTGTTTTGCTTTCTGGCCATGTTGACCGGGACGAAAGCCCTGCACGGTGCCGTATGGCGCAGCTTCCCCCTGGCAAGGTGCTTCCCCTGCAAATGAGTTGGGAAAGCAATTGGGAAGAGCACGGCCTGCCCGCCAACAGCGTTGATGTTGCCATTGCCTCGCGTTCCATCATCACGCACGAT
>CAZQWR010000210.1:0-1280 GCA_964597085.1 uncultured Cryptobacterium sp. | reverse complement strand
CGCTCCTGCACCAATCACCACGGAATCGGCCGCGTCCAAAGCCTTTTTCAACCGGGCAACTTTACCGGAGGAGATGCTGGTAGATTCTTGCATCGATGTCTTTGAAAACATTGAAGACCACTTTCATATTGCTATTTACACTGCGCAGATGCTTACGCACAGTTTGCACTGCCACTTCCGCCGCTGCCTTATTGGGGTACCCGAACACGCCAGTGGAAATGCAGCAGAAGGCCAGCGATTCCACGCCGTTCTGTTCGGCAAGTTCCAAACAGCTCTGGTAGCTCGAAGTCAAAAGATGTGCATCCCCCAAGCCCGGTTCGCCCTTAACTATGGGACCCACGGTGTGCAGAACGTACTTGCAGGGAAGGTTGTAGGCAGGCGTGATTTTCGCCTTGCCGGTAGGCTCTGGGTGCCCTTGCGCCTTCATTATGGAATCGCACTTCAATCGAAGCTGAACGCCCGCAAAGGTATGTATGCAATTGTCGATGCACATATGGTTAGGCGCCCAGCAACCCGTTAAACCGCTGTTTGCAGCATTGACGATTGCATCGCATTGCAAGGTGCAGATATCGCCTTGCCAAAGATATATGCCGGGCTCCATTTGGGTTAAATCGCTAAGCGAAACAATGCCCTTGGACGCTATTTCTTCCTGCAAATAAGCATCCTGTACCTGAAGGAACTCCGGGCTGGCAGGCCAAGCAGGGCGTATATTCATAAGGCCACGTAGCAAGCGCTTCTGCTCGCTGGCATTTGCCGGCATGTCAATTTCGCCGCCATCTTCACGCTCTTCTATCAATGAACGAATAAGATATTCGCGCCGTTGTTCCTGCAAAGACATAAGCTCCCCTTTTGCTCTCAGGCCAAACCGCAAGCAAAGTAGCACGTAGGGACCGCACGCAAAAGGGCATGCTCAGCCGCTGGCCTTAAAACGGATTCTAGGAATTAGCGCTGCAGCAAACCAGTACTATCATTTTTGATACCTGCCAACCAATGGCCGCCGCCTGTTACCCCCCCCAGATCGCAGAGAGCGCAAATAACCCCGCCATCAGCCGATTCGAAACGCGCTGAAAAGCAGCAAGTGGTAATTTCAACCTAACGTGCGTTCTCTGCTGGCAATGCCCATACAGCAAACGGCAGGCCGGGCAGCGATTTCACCAAACAGAAAGGCCCTTATGGACATCGATTACTTGCTAGCGCTTCAGAGTTTCCGCGATGCAACTGATAACGCGCTTTCCCCGTTCATGGAAACGCTCAGTTTACTGATAATCCCCATCCCTATG
>CAZQWR010000209.1:0-1314 GCA_964597085.1 uncultured Cryptobacterium sp. | reverse complement strand
CCACCAACGTCACCGAGGCTGGCATCACCGTTACCATCACCGGTACGGGCAACTACTCCGGCACGGTAACGCGCACTTACAACATCAAGCCTGCTGAGCTTACGGTTACAACGCCTAGCGCCAGCAAGGCCTACGATGGCACTGCTCTTACTGCAGCTGGCACGCTTGCTGGCCTGGTGAACGGCGAAACGGCCGCATTCACCACCACGGGCACGCAGACCCAGGTTGGCTCTTCTAGCAACACCTATGCAATCGATTGGAACGCTGCGGGCTACACCGCAAAGCAGGGCAACTACACCATCAAGAGCGAAAGCCTTGGTACCCTGACGGTTACCCAGCAGTCCATCGACCCGAACGATCCATCCTATAAGGGTGTATCGGTAAGCCAGCCCAGCAACGTAACCTACGATGCCGCAACCCACCAGTGGGCACCTGTTGTTACGGACGGCAACGGCAATACGCTCAGCGCTGGCACCGACTACACGGTTGCTTACAAGCGCGGTGATGCTGATACCACCGACTTCACCAATGCGGGCACCATCACGGTTGTTATCACCGGTACTGGCCAGTACTCCGGCACCGTAACGCGCACCTATCAGATTGAAAAGCGCAGCGTAACGCTGAGCTCTGAGTCTCATACCTTCATCTACAACGGCAGCGATCAGGGCTGGAACGAGTTCACTTGCTCCGACAGCTTGTTTGCAAGCCAGGTAGAGAACATGGGCTGCAAGAACACCGTTAAGAACACCGCGGATACTGCAGAAAACACGGTTACCTACACGTTCAAGAGCGGCTTCGGCGCAGACAACTACAGCATCACCACTCAGTTCGGCACGCTGAGCGTGAAGAACTCCACCGATGAGATCGTGGTAACCACCACGGGCGGCAGCTACACCTACGACGGCCAGGCCCACGGCGCAACCGTAACGGTGAGCGAGCTTCCCGCTGGCTACTCGGTTCGCACGGCTGCATCCACCGCAACGGCAACCGACGTTAACGGTGAGGGCATTAGCGCCACGGCAGACAACCTGGTAATCGTCAACGCCGCAGGCGAAGACGTAACCAGCCAGCTCACTGTGAAGAAGATCGACGGCACCATCAAGATTGCTCCCGCAACACTGACGGTGGTAACCCCCGATGCTTCGAAGACCTACGATGGAACTCCGCTTGCTTCGGCAGGTTCTGCATCCGGCTTCGTGAATGGCGAAACTGCCACCTTCACCACCACTGGCGCACAGACCAAGGTAGGTTCTTCCAAGAACACCTACAGCATCGATTGGAACGGCACTGCCAAGCAGTCCAACTACACCATCG
>CAZQWR010000208.1:412-1366 GCA_964597085.1 uncultured Cryptobacterium sp. | reverse complement strand
ACTTCGGTAGAAAGGCGCGAAGGCAAGATAATCCTAAGCGGCAAGAAAACCTACGTGAACAACGGCGAGTATTCGCCCAGCATCCTGGTTGCCGCCATCGATAAGGAAGCCAAAACCAACGACAAATACCCGCCGCTTTCGTTTTGGCTAATTCCGCACAACCTGAAAGGCATTCGAGCCATCCCCATCAACAAGATCGGTCAAAGCATGGTGCCCTTCGCCTCGGTTTCGTTCGATGACGTTGAGCTGAAGCCCGAATACCGCCTGCGCGGACACGAAGGTGGCTTCCGCCACCTGTTCAAACTGTTGGAACTGGGCCGCGTGTTCACCTGCGCTTCTTCGCTGGGCATGGCGCAAGCCGCCATGGAAGACGCCGTGGCTAACGCACGCTCACGCAAAGCGTTCGGCGTGGCCATTGGCCAATTCCAGCAGGTAGAGCAAATGCTTACCGACATGGAAGTAAGCCTGCGCACCATGCGTGCCATGCTCTACCATGCCGCTTGGTCCATCGAAACCAACCAAAAAGACAAGCGCCTGGCAGTGGCCCTGATGAAGCGCTACATCCCCAAAACCGCAACTCAAGTAGCAAGCGATGCGATGCAGATTCTAGGCGGCATGGGCTACACCGAAAGCTCGCGCGTAAGCACCATCTGGCAAGACTGCCGCGGCAACCAAATAGCCGAAGGCACCGACCAAATCATGGTGTACATCAGCGCCCCGCTGATTATGGAAACCTACAAAAACTAAAGCAACCAAGGCAAAGCAAGGCGATGCGAGGCCGGCCGCTAGGCCGCCGAGCGAGCCCACAGCATTGGTAAAGCCCCAAATCTGCCAACTTCCCCATTGTGCAGAGCGAGGCGATGTTTGCCGGCCTAAGGCCGCAAACGAGCCTACAGCAGCGCCAAAGCTCCCAACCAAGCAAGTCTCCCATTGCCGCAACGAGGCGATGCGAAG
>CAZQWR010000208.1:0-402 GCA_964597085.1 uncultured Cryptobacterium sp. | reverse complement strand
ATTGGTAAAGCCCCAAATCTGCCAACTTCCCATTGCCTCAACAAGGCGATGCAAGGTCGACCGCTAGGCCACCGAGCGAGCCGTGCGCCGCAAGCAAAGCCCCAACTCAGTAATTTCTCCATTGCCGCAACGAGGCGATGCGAAGCCGGCCGTCAGGCCGCTGAGCGAGCCGTATGCCCAGTTGAAGAGTTGGACGAAACAGCGAGCGGGCCTGAGGTGCCCCAGGTTCGTGGGCTCGCAGAGGCGTGGCGTACTAAGGTACGCAATCTTGCTCGACTAGGCGAGCAAGATGCTCCCGCGCGGTCGCATAGTTGGGGAGTAAACATGCCACTGGCATGTTTACCACGCGAAGATGGGGTGCCTCAGGCCCGCGCAGCGTCATCCCGTCTCGTGAGAGGGAAT
>CAZQWR010000207.1:0-1389 GCA_964597085.1 uncultured Cryptobacterium sp. | reverse complement strand
TTAGAAACAACAACGTTCTGGGCATTATCGGGGTCGATATTGCCGGTTGCAGGAGTGGAAGACGGGTCGCCGCCGTTCACGGTGTACGTGGTGGAGTAGCCATCTTTGCCCGTCTGCGTCACGGTGTAGGTTGCGCCCGCAGGAACGTTGGAAATGGTTTTGCTCTCGTCACCCTTCAGCTTAATAACGGCTTTGCCATCGGTGAAAGTAACAGCGTCATCGCCCGTTCCGAAGGTGCCGGATATCGGGTCGCCGCTGCCATCTTTCAGCTCAACGGTAATCTCAAATTCATCGTCGGCATTGCCGCCGTTATTGGTCACCTTAACGTTGAGGTCACCGAAATACGAAGTGGTGCCGTTGTTGCCCAGGTGCGAATTGATGGTGTTGTAAGCGGCAAGGGTTTCGGCGCTCGCCCACTCGGGGTTCAGCACGTCAGAGGCGGTTGCCGTAGTGTTTTCGGCTTTAGCCTTATGAAGCGTGTTGATGAAATTGAGCCTGGGAGTGCCGTCCTTTACAAACAGCCCATTCGCGTCGGTGCCGATATTGCCTGCGTCCTGGTAGGTCTTAGCGGTGCTACCGGGAAGCGCGATAGCCTCGGTTGTGGCCTCGGGGGTACCGGAAGCGCTGCCAGAGGTCGTATCAACAGCCGCATTTTTCATCGTGTAATACGAATGCTTGTAGTAATAGGTAGCGTTTTCGTCGATGGAAGTTGCCTGGGTAGTGAAATTGCTGTCGGTGTAAAGAGCCGTATCGGAAGTGTAGTAATAGTAGAGGTTGCCGTCGGAAGGCTCGAACGACGCCACAACATCGCCCTTATTAGCGTCACCGCTCCACTTGTTGGCGTAGAACTTCACGTTGCCGCTATCGTCCGTATTCGCGGCCATATACGCCTTCATGGCATCATCGGGGTTGGCCAGCTTTTCCGCAACGCCGCTCTTCACAGCCGAGGAGTAGCACACAACAACGGGCGTGGTGCTGTCGCCCGTCATCTTATTGTTGTTCAGGTCGATGTTGTAATGATGCAACGGAATAAGGGAGGCGGGAACCTTCACCTGCACCTTGTCGCCCGTTGCCAAATCTGTCGAGCGGGTAACGGTGATAACAACCTTATTCAAGTTCGAGGCGGAAGCACCTGCAGTTACATCACCTTCGAAGGTATAAGTGTCCACGTTGCCTTCGGTCGACTTCGTGGGATTGGAGTAAACGCTGCCGTTGTAAACAAGCGTGCTCAGGTCAGTCACTTCCATGTAAGAGCCAAGCTCGTCATCCATGGTGATGTAACCAGAGGTATCAGCCGCACCATCAGTGGCCTTGGTGGGGTAACCAGTGCCATTAACGATTTGCTGCTCGATGTCTTTGAAGACCTCGGAAAGCTCATCGGCGCTGGTT
>CAZQWR010000206.1:0-1394 GCA_964597085.1 uncultured Cryptobacterium sp. | reverse complement strand
ACCACCCCTAAAAAGCCTAACTCGGCACTGCGCAAGGTTGCCCGTGTCCGTCTCGTAAACGGCATGGAAGTTACCGCATACATCCCCGGCGAGGGTCACAACCTCCAGGAGCACTCCATGGTGCTCATCCGCGGCGGTCGTGTTAAGGACCTCCCTGGTGTTCGCTATAAGATCATCCGCGGTGCTCTCGACTGCGCTTCCGTAGAAGCTCGTCGTCAGGCCCGCAGCCGTTATGGCGCTAAGAAGCCCAAGAACTAAGTAACCGCTTAACCGAAAGGAAGATATATGCCGCGTCGTGCAGCAGCAGTCCGCCGCGAAACGCAGCCGGACGCTAAGTACAACAACCGCTTGGTCACGCAGCTGATCAACAAGGTGTTGCTTGACGGTAAGAAATCTACCGCTGAAGGCATTGTTTACGGTGCTTTCGATATCGTTGCCGAAAAAACCGGTGAGGACGCCCTTACCGTATTCAAGAAGGCAATGGACAACATTCGCCCCACGCTGGAAGTAAAGCCCAAGCGTGTTGGCGGTGCAACCTATCAGGTTCCCATGGAGGTTAACTCCCGCCGTGCAACCACCCTGGCAATCCGCTGGATGGTTGACTTCTCCCGCAAGCGCAAGGAAAACACCATGCGCGAGCGCCTCGCCGCTGAAATCATGGACGCAGCCGAAAACACCGGCGCATCCATCAAGAAGCGCGAAGACCTGTACAAGATGGCCGAGTCCAACCGTGCATTCTCGCACTATCGTTGGTAGGAGCAGCAATGGCTAAGACTTCGCTTGAACATACTCGCAACATCGGCATCATGGCTCACATCGATGCCGGTAAAACCACCACTACCGAGCGCATCCTGTACTACACGGGCAAGACGCACAAGATCGGTGAGGTTCACGATGGCGCTGCCACCATGGACTGGATGGTTCAGGAACAGGAGCGCGGCGTAACCATTACCGCTGCAGCTACCACCTGCTTCTGGAAGAAGGACGGTCAGGAGTACCGCTTCCAGATCATCGACACCCCCGGCCACGTAGACTTCACCGCCGAGGTAGAGCGCTCCCTGCGCGTACTCGACGGCTCCGTTGCCGTGTTCGACGCAGTTGCTGGCGTACAGCCCCAGTCTGAAACCGTATGGCGTCAGGCTGAGCGCTACGGTGTACCTCGCATCGCGTTCATCAACAAGTACGACCGCGTAGGCGCCGACTTCTTCCATGCAATCCAGACCATGCGCGACCGCCTGGACGCACCTGCTGTTGCAGCTCAGATGCCCATGGGCGCTGAAGACAAGTTCTGGGGCGTAATCGACCTGGTAACCATGACCGCATGGGACTTCAAGGCCGACGACAAGGGCATGACCTACCCCGAGCCTATGGACGCAATTCCTGCTGAGTTCGCC
>CAZQWR010000205.1:0-1432 GCA_964597085.1 uncultured Cryptobacterium sp. | reverse complement strand
GCTGTGCTCGGTGGGCCTGCTTTCCCTGTTGTACGGCCTGGCCACGGTAACTTCCAGCAGCAACATCGCAATTCCCGTTGTGCTCATTGTTCTGGGCTTTGTACTGCTCACAGTGTTCGTGCGCAGGCAGCTTTCGCTTGATGTTCCGCTGCTTAAAGTGGACGTTCTGCGCAGCCGCCACTATGCCATTGCGGTTGTGGTTGTTGCCATGCTTCAGGCCGCGCTGGTTGGCATTGGCGTTCTGCTGCCTATCTATCTGCAGAATCTGCTGGGCATTTCCGCGTTGGGAACCGGCCTTATCATGCTGCCGAGCGCTGTGCTTGGTGCAGTGATGGGCTTCTTTGCTGGTCGTCTGTTCGACAAGATGGGTCCGCGCCGCGTTATTATTCCCGCTGCTGCGGTTGCCGCTGTTGGCGGTTGCGGCCTGGTTGCCTTTTCACTTGAAACCCCTGTGCCGTTTATCATTTTCGTCTACACCTGCCTGGGCGTTGGTATGCAGGGCCTTATGACCCCGCTTAACACCTGGGGTCTGAACTCGTTGGACAACCGCGTTATCCAGCATGCGAATGCGCTGCAGAACACGCTGAATCAGGTGGGCGCTTCGTTGGGCACCGCAATTCTGGTTTCCCTTTCGGCAACTTCCACCTTTCTGTTCCCCGATTTGGGCTATGCCGAGCAAACCATGGCGGGCGACCGCATCGCCTTCTGCTTTACTGCCGTCATCATGGTTGCCGTGCTTGTTATCGTGTTCGTGGTGGTGCGTGAAAACAAGGAATCCAAGCCGGGCGAAAACGTGGTGACAATTCCTACCAAGGCCGATGATCATATTGCCGTTGACCTGGCCATGAACCGCGAGCCGTATTTTGTGCGCAGCACCGACAGCATCCGCGAGGTAGCTTCCATTCTTGCTGAAAAGAAAACCTCTGGCGTGCCTGTAGTGGACGAGCAGAAGAAGGTTGTGGGCTTCATTTCCGATGGCGACATCATGAAGTACATCGGCCGCAGCGATGTTGCGGTGCTGGATGCCACGCTCATGCTGTATCGCCTCCCCGATAACGAAAACTTCATGCAGCGCGTAACCGAGCTTATCGACTTGAACGTTATGCGCATTGCCACCAAGAGCGTTATTTCGGTTGAGTCGGGCGCCGAGTTGGACGAGGCATGCCGTTTACTTGCCGAAAAGCGCATCAAGAAGGCTCCAGTTGTGGATGCCAACGGCGTGCTGGTGGGTTCGCTTTCCCGCTCCGACATCATTCGTTCTACCATGGCCAACTTGGCCACCATCGAAGCCATGGCTGCAAAGGGTAAGCAAGAAGCTTAAACCTGCTGCAAATTGCTTAAACGAAATGGGACCCCATTGCGGGGTCCCATTTTTTGTTGGGTTCGGTTTGTTTTGTTGGGCAGGTTGCTTTGTTTGGCAAGGTTGCTTTGC
>CAZQWR010000204.1:0-1480 GCA_964597085.1 uncultured Cryptobacterium sp. | reverse complement strand
CCATTCGCTGGTGGATTACAACCGCGCGGGCACGCCGCTCATCGAGCTGGTAACTATGCCCGATTTGCGCACGCCCGAAGAGGCGCGCCTGTTCATGCAGAAGCTTCGCCAAATCTATCTGGCTATTGGCATTTCCGACTGCTCCATGGAAGAGGGCAGCCTGCGCTGCGACGGCAACGTTTCCCTGCGTCGCCGCGGCGAAACCAAGCTGGGAACCAAAACCGAGCTGAAGAACATGAACTCCTTCAAGAACCTGCACGATGGCCTGGCATACGAAATCTGCCGCCAGGCGGAAGTGCTGGAAGAAGGCGGCATCATCTACCAGGAAACCCGCCATTGGGACCCAAGCCAGAAGCGCACCATTGTTATGCGCGTGAAGGAAACGGCCGACGACTACCGCTTGTTCCCCGAGCCCGACTTGGCTCCGTACGACCTTTCCGACGAGTTCATCGAAAGCGTGCGCGCCAAGCTTCCCGAGCTGCCCGACCAGAAGTCGAAGCGCTTCGAGGAAAGCTTCGGTCTTTCCGCCTACGATGCTCGCCATTTGGTTGAGCACCGCAGTACGGCAGACCTCTTCGAGGCTTGCATGGAAACGGCTGCGGACGAAGCTGGCAAACTGGCAAAACCGCTGGCCAACCTCATCATCAACGATGTTGCGGCGTACGCTAACGCCAACGGCATTTCCGACATGGCCGAAACTGCACTTTCGCCGGCACGCGCCGTTGAGCTGGTAAAACTTCTGGCTGAAGATACCATTTCTTCCAAGCAGGCAAAGGAAGTGTTCGCCGCGGTGCTGGAAGAAGACAAGGATCCTTCCGCCATCGTTGAAGAGCGCGGCATGAAGCAGGTTTCCGACACGGGCGCCATCGAAGCGGTAATTGACGAGGTTCTGGCTGCCTTCCCCGACAAGGTTGAGCAGTACAAGGGTGGCAAAACCGGCCTGCTGGGCTTCTTCGTTGGCCAGTGCATGAAGAAGATGCAGGGCCAGGGCAACCCGAAGGTTATCAACCAGCTGTTGGCGCAGAAGTTGCAGTAGGCTTTGCGCTGAACGCAAATTTTCAGGGCGTGGGCTTTCGGGCCTGCGCCCTTTTTAGTGGTGCGGGCGCTGGGGTGGGCGCCTGGCGGGAGCTGGGATACCGGCTTGCTGAGCGCTGGGTTGGCTGCCTGTTGCCTGGGCTGTTGCTCGTGCCGTTGCATGTAACGTTTTTTGTGTATTAGTCTGCTGTTCTAGATGTTTGCACAGGAGGGGGGCCGTAGTGGGCGCTGAAGAGTTTGATGGCAAGGTTTTTGCAGCCGATGAAGCCGTGTGCGCCGAGGCTGTGCGCGATGAAGGGGCAACGTGCTCTGAGGCTGCTGCTGTTGAAGGCGCGGCGTTTGCGGCTGGCGAAGTTGCGGGTGCCGAAGCGGACGCTGTTGGCGGCGATACGCCTGGCGTTGTTTCTGCAGATGGCGTGGTTGTTGCTGACTGCGGTACGCCCAG
>CAZQWR010000203.1:0-1507 GCA_964597085.1 uncultured Cryptobacterium sp. | reverse complement strand
AAGACGGCACCGCGTTTTGCGGTGCCGTCTTGAACTTTATCTTGATTTTCAGAACTGGGCGTAGATAAACGGGGTCTCGCCGGTATAGGCAAGCACGAGCGTGAGCCCGAGAGCGGCGAAGAACAGCGCCAGTCCCCATACGCTGTTGAGGCTGACAAACGGATAATACCCCTCCGGCTTTGTTCCGAGCTTTCTGCTTCTGATGCAGGCCGCAGCCATAGCCGCGACGGTAACAAGAATGCCGAAGATTGTCCAGCTGCTGATGTGCGTCATGCCGCGCTGCCATGTGAATATGGCGGTGAGTATCTTCGTCGCGGTGGCGAAGCTGTCGGCACGGAAGAACACCAGACTGAAGCAGAAAAAGAGAAACGTGAGCAGGATGGACAGCGCCGTGTACAGCCGGCTCTCCCCGACTTTTCCGCTCTTCGCGCGCCATGCGCTCCACAGCCTGTGTGCGCAGAGCGCGAGACCCTGTATCGCTCCCCACGCGACATATGTCCATGCTGCGCCGTGCCACAGACCGCCGATAACCATCGTCAGCATTAGGTTTACATAAGTCCTGGCTTTGCCTTTTCTGTTGCCGCCGAGCGATATGTACACATACTCCATCAGCCACGTTGAAAGGCTCATGTGCCAGCGTTTCCAGAACTCCTTGATGCTGCGGGAGATGAAGGGCAGGTCGAAATTTTTCGGCAGGTCATAGCCAAGAGAGCACGCACAGCCGACGGCCATGTCGGAATAACCGGAGAAGTCGCAATAGAGCTGTATCGCATAGCCAACGACAGCCAGCAGCACCGTCCCGCCGCCGAACTGCGCGGGGTTCGCGTACACCGCGTTTGCGAAAACGGAGATGTTATCCGCAATAACTACCTTTTTGAAAAGGCCGAACAGGAATATCTGCACGCCTTTTTCGAGGTTTGTGAGAGAGACGTTTCTGTCCTCGTAAAGCTGCGGCAGGAACTCCCCTGCTTTTACGATCGGCCCGGAGACTATCTGCGGGAAGAACGAGATATACAGCGCAAGCTTTACAGGGTTTTTCTCCGCTTCAATCTTTTCACGATGGACGTCAATAATATAGCTGAGCACCTGGAAGGTGTAGAAGGAGATGCCGACCGGCAGGAGCAGCGTCAGCGTCCCCGGGTTTGCAATGCCGAAAAGCGCGCAGAAGGAGCCGACAAAGAAATTATAATACTTGAACATGCCGAGGATCAAAAGCGGCAGCACGATGCCCGCGTACAGCGCGAGGCGGCTGCGGCGGCAGTTCACGGCGCTCACATACGCGATCACAGTGAGCGCGAGCAGCAGGAAGCAGCACTTCCAGTTCCAGCTCGCGTAAAAGACATAGTTCGCCGCAATGAGCAGCACATGGCGCGCGCCGAAAAGCTTAGAGCCGAGGGCGTGCTTCACCGCGGGGATATTCGTCAGCGCAAGCCCCACGCAGACCACGGCAAAACAGGCAAGAAAGCCCAGCCTGTTAAACGCCATCCTGTTCCCCCTCCAATGCCTT
>CAZQWR010000202.1:0-1544 GCA_964597085.1 uncultured Cryptobacterium sp. | reverse complement strand
TACCATTCCAGCGGCAGGTTCCGAAGCCTCCAATTCTTGCGTAATCAGCAACGATGCGCTTGGCCTGAAGAGCGGCATGGGAAGCGAGGTTATTCGCCCTATCGCGGCTTTCATGGACCCGGAGCTTACTTTCACCTTGCCGCCGTACCAGACTGCTGCCGGTGTTACCGACATGATGGCTCACATCATGGAGCGTTACTTCAGCGGCACCGGCCCCGTACCCGTTACCGACAATATCGCCACGGGTTTGTTGCGTGCCATTATGGGTGCAGCAAAGGTGGTTATCGAAGAGCCTACCAATTACGATGCTCGCGCCAACATCATGTGGGCGGGAACTCTTGCGCATAACGGCTTGGCTGGCATCGGGCGCAAGAAGGGTGCCCGTGATGGCGACTGGGCTAGTCACGGCCTGGAGCATGAGCTTTCCGCCTTCGACACCAGCATTACCCACGGCGCGGGCTTGGCGGTTATTATGCCTGCTTGGATGCGCTATGTGTATACCGAAGATGTGGATCGCTTTGTGGAGTTCGCCCATGCCGTGTTTGGCATCGAACCTGAAAGTGAAACGCCCGAAGCTCGCGATGCTGCAGCGCGTGCTGGCATCGAGGCTTTGCAAAGTTTCTTCGCATCGCTTTGCATGCCGCGCACCTTGGGCGAGTTCGGCATCAAGGAAGCCGATATCGAAAAGTTCATGCCTGGTTTGCTTGCCAACAAGGGCGAGGTGTTCGGCGAGTTCAAGGCGCTTAACCACGATGATGCTCGCGCCATCTACAAAAGTGCGCTCTAGAATTTGCATTGCATAGTTTTTGCCCGTTGTCCTGGGGTTTGCCTGTGCGCCCCAGGACAATTTGCTGTTATGGAGCCATGGTGCCGTTAACGGTCGCGCAACGTGCCTTACGGTAAAATAAACAGGTTAAATTTGAACCTAACTTCATGCGGAGGTTTTCTATATGTGCGGAATCGTTGGCTTCACTGGTTCTATCCAGGCAAAGCAAGTGCTCTTGGAGGGCTTGAAGCGCCTTGAGTATCGTGGTTACGACTCGGCTGGCATTGCCGTGAATAACGGCAGCGAAATCAACATCGTGAAGCGCTTGGGCAAGGTATCCGAGCTGGTAGACGCTGTTCAGCCCGACATGTGTCTGGGTGCGTGCGGCATTGGCCATACGCGCTGGGCAACCCATGGCGCTCCTTCTGAGCGCAATGCGCATCCGCACACTGGCTGCGCTCAGAACATCGCCGTGGTTCACAACGGTATCATCGAAAACTTCGCCGAGCTTCGCGCCGAGCTTGAGGCTGCTGGCCACAAGTTCAGTTCCGACACCGATACGGAAGTTGCCGCTCACCTTATTGAAGCCGCTTACGATGGCGACCTTCTGGCTGCTGTGCGCGAAGCCGCTAGCAAGCTGGTTGGGGCTTACGGCCTGGCTGCTATCGAGGTAAGTCACCCTGAAGAAGTGGTGGTTACCCGCAAGGATTCGCCCATCGTTCTGGGCACTGGCGAAAATGGCAGCTACGTAGCTTCCGACATCATTGCTCTCATCGAT
>CAZQWR010000201.1:0-1560 GCA_964597085.1 uncultured Cryptobacterium sp. | reverse complement strand
CCCGCCATATTGCGGGTCCCTTCATCGTTCACACTCTTGTTCAAAAGCAAGAGGTTACGTTCGAGGAGCGAGGCTTCCGGCAGATTAAAGGACAAAGCAGTGATAGCGTCCCACATGAGCCCGAAGAAGACGCTATCGATGAAGAGGTGTAGAAGTTCTCCACCGGAAGTATCTCGCTTCCTCAAAGTTAACCGTAGTTAACTTAACAAGTAGCCCAGAATCTGTCAACAAGATTTCTGAAATTTTTGTTCGCCGTTCAATTTCGCCCGTTCGCCCCATCTACTCCCCAAATGAGTAATAACGAAACAAAAGCGCCCAGCAAGCATCCGAAGCCTGCTGGGCGCACTTCAATTTTGCCGCGCTGGTATGTTCCGCTCACTAAAGACGCATGGTTGAGCAGCTACTTTACCGTGAGCACAGGGATGTCTACGGAACGTAAAATGCCGTAGCTTACGCTACCAAGCATGCCGCGAATGGCGCCAAGACCGCGACGGCCCATAACAATAAGGTCGCAATCGCGCTCCTTCGCATAGGCGGAAAGGCCATTGACGGGCGAAGGGTCGGCAACGGTTTCCATAACAACGCGGTTGGCGGGCAGTCCTTCCACAACGCTGGAAAGCTCGGCTTCCATTTCCTTGGTAATGCCCAGCAATGCGCTGTCGAACTCCTGAGCGAAATCGCCCTTTTGGGCAAAAGTGGAAGACGCGCCCGTTGCCGGATCCACCAAAGCGATGGAAGGGTTAACCGTCATAGGAACCACGTTCACCACATACACCGTGGCGCCTTCGGAATCCTTTGCGATGGAGCATGCGGTGGAAAGCGCGCTCTGGGCATGCTCGGACCCATCGTAAGGAACAAGGATGCGCTGATATTTCATGGGAGGCCCCTCTCTGCCCCTTCGGCCAAGCAGGAAAAGCGCCTGGCGGGCGTTTGTTTTTCGATTGGTGCCATTATCGCATGCGAACGGCAAAAAATTTTGAGCAGCTTTTATCTACGATTTTTTGGGGTAATAGGACGCGCCTATAGATATAAAGAAATTAATAGGTTCACACATTAGATCATCCGTGGGAAAATACCAACAGACAGCGATTCCAAAAAGCCGCAAGCTTTTTGTCGCGCGCGCCGGTACGATACCCCTCTCGTGCCGGCGCTTCCTTTTTATGGAAGAAACGCCTGGCTGGGGTAACCGCTAGCGCGCGTGCTTGCCGTGCTTAGGAACACCAGGCATACGCTGCGGAAGCTTGCCCTGTTCATCAGCACAAGCATGCGAGGGCTGCGTGCTTACCACGTAAGGACGCGAGTTTGGGTCGGGCTCCGACTGAGTGGCGCGCTGCAGATGCGAAACCACGCGCTGGGCCCTTGTTTTTGCCGACTGGGCAAATTGAGCCTGCGGCGAAAGCTGGGCCGCGGGCTGGGCAGCAGGCCGTGCTTCAGGTTGAGCCTGAGCTACAGACTGCGCAATGTGCTGCTGCCGAGCAGCAGGCTGGGGCTGTTGCGCGGCAGACTGCTGGACCGCAGACTGCGCAGTGAGCTGGAGCTGCTGGGCTGCGGGATGGGGCT
>CAZQWR010000200.1:0-1580 GCA_964597085.1 uncultured Cryptobacterium sp. | reverse complement strand
AAGGACGAGGCCCAGACGAAATACGATTCCGACCCCACTACGTACGCCGTGTATTCCGATCTTCTGCGCAACTGGGGCGATAACGCCAACAACCAGTTCAACGAGCGTATGCTTACCGGCACCAGCGGCGAAAGCGAAGCGTATTGCTACCAGGTAAGCTACGGCTTCAACAGCACGCTTAACTCCATGCAGGTGGAAAACCGCCGTTTGGGCCAAACCTGGATTAGGGTTAACAAGGCCTGGAACGACCAAGGCCACGATACCGATACGCGCCCCACGTGCCAGTTCAAGATTTCTTGCACTACTAGCGCCGTTACCTTCATCGCGGGTGACGATGGCTACATCTACGCGCAGGTAAACGGCGGCAACAAGTTGATGCTTTATAAGGAGTACGTTGCCGGCAAGGCCGACACGCCCATGACCACC
The DNA here is from genome assembly GCA_964597085.1 of uncultured Cryptobacterium sp. Lineage (GTDB taxonomy): Bacteria > Actinomycetota > Coriobacteriia > Coriobacteriales > Eggerthellaceae > Anaerotardibacter. The sequence goes on along the minus strand of CAZQWR010000200.1, from coordinate 1,154 downwards.
AGCGATGCCACGGTTTCTGAAGATGGCCGTTACCTTATTTTCCAAATAGACACCACCGATGAGCACGACACTGTGCTGGTGGGCTCGCTGCCGAAGTACGACGGCCAGGGCTTTGTGTTCAGCTACAACGTTGAAGAGGAAATTACCCAAACGGGCACCGACTACTACAGCGCTCAAACCAACCTGGTGGAAAAGTACAACTCCACGTACCACTTCACCGATTCGATGCAGGTTGAGTTCACAAACGGCCGTAGCGGCACTAAGGACGTTGTGTTCAATACCCGTTGGTATGACGCTTACGTTTCCAGTACGCTGAACCAGCGCCCCGACCTGTATTTAACGCTGTACAAGACGGTGTACCAATACGACGATTCGGGCAACCTTGTTTACAATTCCGACGGCACGCCTGCCTGCACGTATGAAGTTGTCTCCGACTACGAGGATTACAGGTGGTCGTCGTTGGTTGGCAGCGAAAGCGGCCACGACAACGAGCGCGCTACCATCAAGAACCTGCAGAAATACGATAGCCATGGCAAGGAAATCGTTTACTACGCAACGTGCCAAAGCCACGCGCAGCAGTCTGCGCTGGACGATTTGGACTACCAGAAGCTTTGGTTTACTACTACGGCTGAAGGCGTAAGCGGCAAGCAGATGGGTAACACGGTTTGGGACGAGCATAACGAGTCGGATGCCGAAATCGCAGCGGCTGCAAGCGAGGGCGCTATAAGTAGCACGATGACCGCTCTGCGCGAGGACGGCACGTTCAACTACGAGATTGCTTCTTCCATCAACATCAGCGGCCAGAAGATTTGGGGCAACTTCCCCGGCATCTACACGCGTGCCGACCTGCCCAACATTTCGGTTTACGTGCAAAGGCGCGTGGCTGGTTCGAATACCACGTGGCAGAACCCCACATTCACGGCTGCTGATAACGCCCAGGGCTACACCATCGATGGCATGACCGGCGCTACCGGCACCGATGTGGCCGATGGCAAGACGGTAATTGCGGGCACGCACAACCTTACCTACGCTTCGTACGGCAAGTTCAACTTCAACATGAAGTACTACGGCATCAACACCACCAATTCCGACGGCACCATTTCGGGCGAAACGGAAGATGCGGTTGAGCTGCCCAAGTACGATGCGAACGGCAA
>CAZQWR010000199.1:1029-1585 GCA_964597085.1 uncultured Cryptobacterium sp. | reverse complement strand
CGATCTCATGGTCGTAACCCTTCAAGCGGATGCGGATATTCTCTTTAGCCACTTTAACCTCCATAGTGAGCGGAGCAATGCTAAGCCAGAAGGCTTAAGCGTTGCCACCCGCCTTGCTGATAATCTCTTCTGCCACGTTCTTGGGCACGGGCTCGTAGGTGTCGAACTGCATGGTGTAGGTAGCACGACCCTGGGTGCCGGAACGAAGGTCGGTTGCGTAACCGAACATCTGGCCCAGCGGAACCTTTGCGGAGATGCATACGGCGTTGCCGCGCTGCTCCTGGCCCTGGATAATACCGCGACGGCTGGGGATATCGCCCATAACGAAGCCGGTGTACTCGTCGGGGGTTTCAACCTCAACGGCCATAACAGGCTCGAGGATTACCGGATCGGACTTCTTCAGTGCGTCCTTGATTGCCATGGAACCGGCAACCTTGAATGCAGCTTCAGAGGAGTCAACGTCGTGGTAAGAACCGTCGATGAGCTCAACCTTGATGTCCTCAACAGGGTAACCAGCCAGAACACCAGAGTTGAGAGCTTCCTGGATGCCCTTGTC
>CAZQWR010000199.1:0-1019 GCA_964597085.1 uncultured Cryptobacterium sp. | reverse complement strand
TCGAACTCGTAGCCCTTGCCAGCTTCCTGCGGGTACATGTTGATGATGGCATGGCCGTACTGACCGCGACCACCGGACTGGCGGACGAACTTGCCTTCAGCAGAGAGTACCTCATGGCCAGGACGCTCGCGGTAAGCAACCTGGGGCTTACCAACGTTAGCCTCAACCTTGAACTCGCGCAGCAGGCGGTCGATGATGATCTCCAAGTGGAGCTCGCCCATGCCGGCGATGATGGTCTGGCCGGTTTCATGGTTGGTGGAAACGCGGAACGTCGGGTCTTCCTCGGCGAGCTTCTGAAGAGCGATGCTCATCTTATCCTGCTCGGCCTTGGTCTTGGGCTCAACAGCGATGTCGATAACCGGGTCGGCGAACTGCATGGACTCAAGGATGATAGGTGCATCCTCGTCGCACAGGGTGTCGCCGGTGGTGGTGTTCTTCAGACCTACAACAGCCACGATGTCGCCTGCGGAGCAGGAGTCAACGTCGATACGGTTGTTGGAGTGCATCTGCAGAAGACGACCGATGCGCTCCTTCTTGTCCTTGGAAGCGTTCTGAACATAAGAGCCAGAATCCAGGGTGCCGGAGTAAACGCGCAGGTAGGTGAGCTTGCCTACGAACGGGTCGGTCATGATCTTGAATGCCAGGGAGGAGAAGGGAGCCTTCGGATCGGAAGGACGCTCGTCTTCTTCGCCGGTTTCGGGGTTGGTGCCCTTGATTGCAGGAACATCAACCGGGGAAGGCATGTAGTCTACAACAGCGTCGAGCAGTTCCTGAACGCCCTTGTTCTTGTAAGCGGAGCCTACGAACACGGGGTTGAGCTTACAAGCGATAACGCCCTTGCGGATAGCAGCCTTGAGTTCCTCTACGGAAACCTCTTCCTCCATGAGGACCTTTTCCATGAGGTCGTCGTCGCAGTCGGCGGCAGCCTCGAGCAGTTCCTGATGGTAGAGCTCAGCGTCGTCGGCGAACTCAGCAGGAATGGCATCCATAGGCTCGGGGTAGGTCATGCCCTTGTCGTC
>CAZQWR010000198.1:0-1648 GCA_964597085.1 uncultured Cryptobacterium sp. | reverse complement strand
GAGATCACGTTATTTACCGAATGCAGCGAGATAGACGCTTCCAAACCGCCTGTTTTCACGGTGAGCCATGCCGTGCAAATACCAACAACTGCAACGTTCAACAAACCCAAAAGGTTGTACCCGTGAAGCATGGTGAACAGCAGCGTTTGAATGATGAGGGGAATAACCACGATGGGGATCCAAGAGGCAAAGGTTTGGAACATGAAGCCTCGGAAGATGTATTCCTCGGCAGCGCATTGGAACGGGCACAGAATAACAATGATGAGAAGCGTGATGGGCACGAACGAGAATTCGCCTAACGACTCTCCGCTTACAGCGGGAATTGCCATTTCGATGATGGTAATTATCAAGGCAACAGCAAAGGTTAGCGGAACATAATCTAGGAAGCGCTTCCAACGAAGTTTGCCTTCGGTGGAAGAGAGAGTGCGCAAGCCACCCAAGCCGAATACGCGCATAGAAATGCCAACGCTAGGAATTAGGAGCGCAATCGGAATAAAAGAAATGAGCATGACGAAAGGATTGTTTGCATCGCCGCCGATGTAAGAACTGCTGGATGTCCTTACTAGCACTGCCTTAACTTGCTCATCTTGCCCCGAGATGAAATAGATTACTGTAGATGAAACAATGAAGAACAGCATGAAAAGAACGAGGGTTAAAATGCCTGCGAAAATCGGTTTCCACCACCGGTATTTCGGCTGGGATTTCATCTGAAACGGGTATTCGCCCTGCAAAGAAAAGAGCGAGCCAGGTTTTGCGATAGCCATGAACATCCTTTCAATAATATGCAATAAAGTTAAACCTTAGTTTATCGCAGTAGTGGGTAAGCTAGGTTTATGGCGGTTACTTCGTTTCGGTAAGCCAGCTATCAAGCGTTTGCCAGAATGCGGCTTGGTCTTGCTCGCTTAAATCGGTAACGAGCGTTTTGTGATTGCAAGTGGCTTCAAAGCTTTTGATTTGATTGCTGCTGAATTCTGAGATCGGGCCAACAAAGTACCATGGGTCGCTTTGCCCAGATATCATAACAAGGTGCGCTGTGCTCGTTGAATTCAGCCACTCGGTCATTGCGTTGCGCACCGAAGCGTTGTAGGGAAGGGCGTTCGACTGTTCTTCGGTTAGGTAAATGTCCAAATTCAAAGGGTTGCCTTCGGTTGAAAGGTAGAAAGCTGCTTTTTCGTCTTCTGGTGCCGTTTCCTTGGCGTTGGATACTAGCTGGCGCAGGTGGTCGAAGCTTTCGGTGCAGTTTCCCATTTCGGTTGCCGACTGTATTTCGTAAGGCAGGAAACCGCTGTTGTATGCAAATGAGCTGGGCGGCTCGATTTGGGCTATGCAGTTATAAATCTCATCGGGATTGTCTTCGTCAATCGCTTTGGTAATTGCCTCTACCTGGCTGTCTTGTAAGTATTGCCAAAACATAACCGGGTATTCGTTAACGGCTACTTCCCAAAGCCTTTCGGCTTGGGTGGTTTCATCTGTTCCGAAATAAGAACTGCGGAATTTATCTCCCTCTTCAAGGGCTTGTTCGTAGTATTTTGCCTGCAGCTGTTCGCGATGCTTGATGCAGGCTATCTGGAACCTATCTAGCAGCTCGTGCCATTCCTTGGCTTGCTGTTCGCCGCAGGGCTTGTAGCCAATATCGCTATCGATGGCG
>CAZQWR010000197.1:0-1658 GCA_964597085.1 uncultured Cryptobacterium sp. | reverse complement strand
TGCACAAGAATGCCTCCCATTTCTCATGTCCAAGAAATGGGAGGCAGTTCACTTCGGGGTGGGGTGGCTTTTTGTCAGGCTCCGCGGCGGCGTTCGCTCGCTTGCTGCATTTGGGTGAAGCTGTTGGGCTTTCTTGCCCTGCATCAGCTATTCGCGGCCGGCCTTGCTTCGCGCATTCGTGGCCGCGAACACAATCATGGCGCCCACGAATGCAGCTATGGTGTCTACTGCCCAGTCGGCAGGGTCGCAGCTTCGCTCGGGCACGAATATCTGGTGCAGTTCGTCGGACACTCCGTATAGGCTGGCGATTACGGTGGCCAGTGCAACGGTTAGGGCGCGATTGGCGCCCAAATGCAGGCGCAGGGCGTTGAACAGCAGCGCTCCGAACACCAAGTACTCTGTGAAATGGCCTACGGGCGAAACGTCCACCTCATGCCCGAACAGAGCAGTGCCGGCGCTTGCCAGAGCGCCCTTGATTGCAGAGATTATGCCTAGCCCGTGGTTGATCTGCTGGCCCGTGTTGGCTGACATCCAAAAAATCAAAGCCGCCATTGCCACTACGGCTGCCCAGCTCAACACATAGGTGCTGGTTCGGTGCTTTCTTTCTTGGCTGGTCATGAGTACCTTTCGGTGTGATGCTTCTTTCCTTCTAGGGAAGTATCGCACGCTTGCGGGTTGGGCGCGTGACATAATAGGAGGCATGAAGCAAACCGTTACCCTCATAGCTATCGTTATCTTCGGCTCGTGCCTGGGCAATCTTTCCCAAACTGCGCTGAACTCCATGTTTTCCGGCATGGTGGTAGATTTCGGAATCGAGGCATCGCTGGGCCAGTGGGTAACTACGTTGTATATGCTGGTTTTGGGCATCACCGTTCCTACGGTTACTTACCTTATGCGCCGCTTCGAGCTGAAGAACCTGGTGTTGGGGGCGCTTTGCCTGTTGCTTTTGGGCAGCGCCATCGATGCGCTCGCGCCCAATTTCCCCGTGCTCATAGTGGGTCGAGTTTTGCAGGCAGTATCGGCAGGCATCACTATGCCCATGATGATCACCATCGTTATGACGCGCTTCCCGCCCAACCGTCAGGCAACCGTTATGGGCATTGCGGGCATTGCCATGGGCTTTGCTCCTAACATCGGGCCCACCATCGGCGGCTGGATGGTTGAATGGACCAGCTGGCGCAGCTTTTTTATCGCGATGTGCGTGGGTACGGCAATTCTTATTGTTGCTGCGGCTTTGCTGCTGAAGAAGAGCGGGCAGGGCAATGTGGATGCCAAGCTCGATGCGCCTTCGTTGCTGTTTTCGGCAGTGGGCTTCGGCGGCTTGCTCACCGGTTTTACCAACGCTTCCAACTACGAGCTGCAAAGCCCGCTGGTTTGGGCTCCGGTTTTGGCGGGTGCGCTGTTCTTGGTGCTGTACCTGCGCAGGCAGCGCAAAACGCCCAATCCACTTACTGATTTGGCCATCTTCGATTCGTGGCGCTTTCGTGCCAGCTTTTGGGCGGGCAACACGCTGTTTGCCTGTTATATGGGCATTACGCTTATTTTGCCGTTGTTCATTGAGGGCCTTTGGGGCGGAACCACCCTGCAGGCGGGAATGGCCTTGCTGCCGGGTACGGTGGCGGCGTTCTTCGTGAACCCCATTGCGGGTTATCTGGTAG
>CAZQWR010000196.1:0-1698 GCA_964597085.1 uncultured Cryptobacterium sp. | reverse complement strand
CGACACTCTAAGCGCTGGTGGGCAGACCACTATCGAGATTCCCTGCAGCCAAACCGGTGATACTTATAATGGTGCAGGTGCTCGCGATTGGGGCGCTTACGTCGATGTTGATATTTCCGAGCAGACCGCTCGTTATTACGATGCAAGCGGCAACTTGCTTCACTCTTGCGGTGTTGTAACCGGTAAGCCAGTTGATGGCCGTAATACTCCTACCGGCGTTTACTACCTTAACAATAAGCAAAGCCCTTCTACGCTTGTTGGGTACAAGTCGAACGGTGAAGTGGATTACGAGACCAAGGTAACCTATTGGATGCCGTTTGTGGGCAATTCGGTTGGCTTGCATGATGCGTCATGGCAGTCGAGCTTTGGTGGCACACGCTATCAAACCAGCGGCAGCCATGGCTGCGTAAACCTTTCGGTTTCCGATGCTGCTTGGTTCTACGAGAACTTGAGCAAGGGCGTTTGCATTATCACCCATAACTAAATCCATGGGCTGCGAAAGCAGCCCTTTCTTTTTGGCTGTTTGCTGTTGCCTTTCAGCCAAGGGGCAGGTGCGCATCACCTGCTGTATAATTCTTTTTTGCGCGCCCATAGCTCAGCTGGATAGAGCAGTGGACTTCTAATCCGAAGGTCGAGGGTTCGAATCCCCCTGGGCGCACCATTTGAATTTTTGCCCTGTTTCTACAGGGCTTTTCATTAGCTGCGTTAGCGAAGGGAAGAATAGGGTATGGGCTTCGACAATCGCCCCATCGGCGTGTTCGACTCTGGATTTGGCGGCCTTACGGTTGCTCGCGAAATTGTTAAGCTCTTGCCTGAAGAAAACGTGGTGTATTACGGCGATACCGCCCATTGTCCCTATGGTCCGCGCGATCCAAAAGAAGTTAAAGGCTTCGTTCTGAAAATTTGCTCTTGGTTGGTTTCCCAAGACGTAAAGATGATTGTGATTGCTTGCAATACGGCAACCGCTGCAGGCCTGGAAGCTGCCCAACGTGAATTTGACGTGCCCATCATCGGCGTTATCGAGCCTGGTGCCCGTGCGGCAGCGCGGGCCACGCACAATAGGCGCGTTGGAGTTATCGCCACTCAAGGTACGGTGGATTCTGGGGTTTATACCCGTGCTATTCGTAACATTGATGCTGGCATTACTGTTTTCAGCACGGCTACCCCACGTTTTGTGGAAATTGCCGAGCTGGGTATTCAGATGGCGAAGGGGCCTATTGAAAGCTACACCTCGCTGGCTTCAAAGGTGTATATTCGCCCCGAGTTCCAAGAGATTGCTCAAGATTATTTGGACCCGCTTCGCAGATGCGACATTGATACCTTGGTTTTGGGTTGCACCCACTTTCCACTGCTTAAGGCCTTGATTGGCGCTGTAGTTGGTTCCAACGTTAAGCTCATTAACTCTGCAACCGAGGTTGCCCTTGACTGCAAAGACTTGCTTTGTCGCCGTGAGGCGCTGGCTCAAGCCGGAAATGTTGCAAAGCGAAGCTTTGCTAGCTCTTCGGAAAATATCAAAGACTTTGCCAGCTTCGGTGAGCGCGTTCTGCGAATGCCGCTTGGTGAAGTTGAACATGTGGTTTTGTAATTCCCGAAAGGATTCGCTATGGCCAAAACTGTCGTGATTGCCACCAACAATGCCCATAAGGTTGCCGAAATCGAAACAGCTCTAGATTTTGAAGATTGGGAGTTCAAGAGCCT
>CAZQWR010000195.1:0-1728 GCA_964597085.1 uncultured Cryptobacterium sp. | reverse complement strand
GCTCCACTTCGCTTTTGATTCAGCTGTTCCCCGAGGCGTTTTGGGCGGCTATGGCTGCACTATGGGTGGTTGCCAGCCTGGTATGCGCCGCCATTGCCGGCATTGCGGGAAGAATCATCGCGCTTTAAGCAGAAACGCGATTGAACTGGCAAAGCGGGAACGCCCAACAAGCCAGCGCCAGCGGGGCGGAATACCACCCGGCAGCAAGCAACGCCGCAGCAGCGCTTGCCAGTGCTGGCACACCATATGCAACCCAAACAACAACGAAGGCCGGCTCCCCTAGCGGGAACCGGCCTTCTGCATTTGCAGTGTTGGCTGTCGCTTTAGCGTTTTAGGCCAAACGGCCCTGCAGCTCCTTGGCAGCAGCGGCCTTGTCGAAATTGCCGCCGGTTTTCTGGGTAAGGACGCCCATTACCTTGCCCATTTCCTTCTTGGTGGCAGCGCCGGTTTCGGCCAGCACGGCATCGATGAGGGCAGTAAGCTCTTCACCTGAAACCTGCTTGGGCAAGTAGCTTTCCAGAATCTCAACCTGAGCGGTAAGCGTGTCGGTACGCTCCTGGTCGGTGCCGGCCTTGATGGAGCCATCCAACGTTTCCTTGGTTTGCTTGATGGTGCGCTTCAGCATTGCGTCCACGTCGGCATCGGTGATTTCGCGGCGCTCGTTCACCTCGATGTTCTTCACCTCGCCCAGAACCTGACGCAAAATGCCCAGGCGGGGCTTGTCCTTGGCCTTCATGGCGTTCTTGATTTCTTCTCGAAGCTCAACGTACTTCATGCGTTCCTCCTAATTCGTCCCGCCCATTATACGCGCGGTGGGAAGCAGACGCCTCCAATCCCATTGTTGCGGCGAAGCAAGGAGCGAATACTTGGACAGGCTGCACGCGGCAAACAACGCCGATGTTTCACGGAACTTACATTCATCTATAAATTTGAACGCGTTAACCGGGCGTACAATCAAACAAACCGATAAACAAGTGAAGATTTCCCACTGATGGCAGCCGAAAGGCGCCTGGCGTGAGTGTGCCCGAAAATGCCGAAGCCGCCCTTGTAACTGCGAACGCGCCCGCAAGGGCGCAGCAAAAGGCGCCACGGAGCGCATGGAAGTATTCACTTTCAACAACGCCGCAGCTCGCCCCCCCCAAGTAGAAAGGCCTCCCCACCTTGAAACCAACCCAAAGCTGGAAGAACTTCTTCGACCGCAACGTCCCCAACGTAATCCTACGCCTGGCGGTTATGCTCTTCGGCGTAGCCCTGGTATCCGCCTCGGTTGGCCTTACGCGCGCAACCGGCCTGGGCACTTCGCCGGTTTCGTGCTTCCCCGCCACGCTTTCCTACATCACGCCGCTCACCATCGGCGTGTGGACGTTCATCATGAACTTCATCTTCGTGCTGATTCAGATTGCACTGCTGCGCCGCGACTTCAACCCCGTGCAGCTGCTGCAATTGCCCTACGTGTTCGTGTTCAGTGCGCTCATCGACTTGTTCGTGCCCGTATTCGAGCTGGTTCCCATGCCCAACTACGCCGTTCAGCTGCTGCTGAGCATCGTAGGCTGCTTCATGACGGCCGCCGGCGTGTTCCTGCAGGTAAAGGCCAGCTTCCTTACCCTGCCGGGCGAAGGCATAGTGCTGGCAATATCGCGCGTGTTCAAACTGAACTTTCCCAAGGTCAAGGTAGCCTTCGACACTACCAACGTTGTAGTGGCCGTTGTGGTTTCGCTGGCGTTTGCC
>CAZQWR010000194.1:1466-1750 GCA_964597085.1 uncultured Cryptobacterium sp. | reverse complement strand
AACGAATGCGAGGAGATACGGAACGAAAGCCCGCACAGCTCGTCGATTATGAAGCCGGGGCCATAAAGCGTTTTCTCTTCATTGCCCAGGATGACGTTGGTCTGGCGCGTGTTCACGTTCTGCACAATGGTGGTTACATATGGGCAGCGCTTAACCAGCTCGCGGCAGAAGTTTCGCGAGCCGGTAAATTCCTTGCCATTGGTAACGATGGTTACCAGCATTTCGCCCGAGCTGTGCCCCACGCGCACCACCACGTGGCGCACGAAGCCCGTGCCGGCATCTTC
>CAZQWR010000194.1:0-1456 GCA_964597085.1 uncultured Cryptobacterium sp. | reverse complement strand
GCATAAGCGAACGAATGGCCAAAACCACGCGCTTTGCATGCTTGTTTTCGATAAGGCAGTTGTCGGTAGCAACGACCTTGTGCGTGCCTGCAGCATACATTCCGCAAAGAATTTCACGAGCAGGCTTTACGCCCTTGGCGCGCTGCTTGCCCTTGCCACCGCGAGCGTCCTTGCCAACAGCGCGTCCCGCCTTGCCTTCACCGCCGCGGCCACCCAACTTCTTGCCGGGAACATAAGGGCTGGTTACCTTGTTGCGGTAATAATAGGGCTCGTCCATGCCGGCGATAGAGTTCATAACGGTGCCCTGCCCTGCCACATCTTCGAACAGCTCTACCATGGCGCGCTGTTTCTTGGCCAGCTGCTGGGCATAAGGAACAGCCAGCAACTGGCAAGCACCGCACTGCTTCTGCGCAGCGCACTTCAACTGTTCGGGCATTAGGACTCCTTCGCGAATTCTTCTGCAAAGAGTGTACCCGATGCCATCGCCCCGAACTCGGTACCGCCCAAATAACGGTTTCGCGCCCTCTCTTTGCACCCCAATATTAACGATATGTTACCTTTTTGGTAACATATGCGAGTTTCCATTGACTAACACGGGTTTCGCCCCGTAATTTAAGGGTGTTAACCCACCCAAAAGGAGCCCAAAAATGAGTGAGAATAAATACGCAGGCACCCAAACCGAAAAGAACCTGGAAGCCGCCTTCGCCGGCGAAAGCCAGGCCCGCAACAAGTACACCTACTTCGCATCCGTTGCCAAGAAGGAAGGCATGGAGCAAATTGCCGAGCTGTTCCTGAAAACCGCCAACAACGAAATGGCACACGCCAAGATGTGGTTCAAGGAACTGGGCGGTCTGGGCGATACCGCCGCAAACCTTGAAGCTGCCGCCGATGGCGAAAACTTCGAGTGGACCGACATGTATGAAGACTTCGCCAAAACCGCCGAAGAAGAAGGCTTCACCGCATTGGCAAAGAAGTTCCGCGCCGTTGGCGAAGTGGAAAAGCACCACGAAGAGCGCTACCGCGCCCTGCTGAAGAACGTGCAAACCGCTCAGGTATTCGAAAAGAGCGAAGTCAAGGTATGGGAATGCCGCAACTGCGGCCACATCGTGGTAGGCACCAAGGCCCCCGAAGTATGCCCCGTATGCGCCCACCCCAAGAGCTTCTTCGAAATCCACACCGAAAACTACTAATCCAAACACTCCCGCAAACTCAAAAAGGGTCCTCAAAAGAGGATCTTTTTTTCTTCCCCTTTTAAGTTCGTAAACTTGTTTCTCAAAGAACACGGCACCCCAGAAAGGCTCTGCCCGGCAAGCGCGCGGAACCCACCGAACACCATCTTCAAAGCGATCCGCGCAGCGGATCGCTTACCCCCGCCCCTTTCAAGTTCGTGAGCTTGTTCCATTAGGAACACGGTAGCTCTTTCGGGTGACGTGAAGGCGCGAATGGCACTCTGAAA
>CAZQWR010000193.1:0-1761 GCA_964597085.1 uncultured Cryptobacterium sp. | reverse complement strand
CGCATGGGATGGCACCGCAGAGCATCGCGAAGACCGCTGCCGCGCGTGCTACCGCCTTCGCCTGGAGGAACTGGCACGCTATGCCCACGAGCACGGCTTTGAGGGCATAGGCACCACGCTTACCGTGAGCCCGTACCAATACACCCAGGTTATCGCCGAAGAGCTTGAGCGCGCCGCAGCCCCCTACCCCGGGCTTGCCGCCGTGTTCCAGGACTTCCGCGAAAACTACCCGCAAGCAACCATCCGCAGCCGCGAGCTTGGCATGTACCGCCAAAACTACTGCGGCTGCGCCTATTCGGATGCCGAAGCGGCCGCCGAGCGCGCCGAGCGCAAAGCCGCCCGCAAGGCAGCCCAAGCACAAAAGAAGCTGGAGAAACTAATGAACATGCGCACCGACGACTTCGATTACGACCTGCCTGAGGAGCTTATTGCCCAAGAGCCCGCTGCCGAGCGCGATGGCTGCCGCATGCTGGTCATGAAGCGTGCAAACGGAGCCCTGCACGATGAGATTTTCCGTGACATCATCAACCACCTGAAGCCGGGCGATTTGCTGGTTGCCAACGAAACGCGCGTAATGCCGGCACGCCTGCTGGGCGCAAAGCGCGAAACCGGCGGCCAGGCAGAGGTGTTCCTGTTGCGCGAGCGCTTCGACGTTGAGCCCAAAACGGGCTCTTCGGCCGTATGGGAGGTGCTGGTGCGCCCCGGCAAGCGCCTGAAGCCCGGCACCGGCGCCCTGGTAGATTTCACCGATAAAGAAGGCGAAGTGGTGCTTTCCGCCCAGATCATCGACTGGGTGGAAAACGCCGAAAAGGGCGAACGCTTGGCGCGCCTTACCACACCGCTGGCTTCGCTCGATGAGGCGCTGCACCGCGCAGGCCACACGCCGCTGCCGCCCTACATCAAGAACTACGCGGGCGATGAAGAGCTGTACCAAACCGTGTTCAGCCGCGAAGAGCGCAGCGCTGCCGCACCTACTGCCGGCCTGCATTTCACGCCCGAGCTCATCGAACGCATCAAGGACAAGGGCATCGACTGGGAAACCGTGCACCTGGAGGTTGGCCTGGACACCTTCCGCATCGTTGACGAGGAGTTCCCACGCGACCACCAGATTCACACCGAGCGCTACACCGTGCCGCAGAAGACCATCGACGCCATCAAGCGCACCAAGGCAAACGGCGGACGCGTTATCGCCGTAGGCACCACCAGCGTGCGCAGCCTGGAATCGTGCTTCGACGTTGAAACAGGCGAAGTTCGCGCGCGCGACCGCGAGGCAACCAGCCTGTTCATCCTGCCCGGCTACGAGTTCCACGTGGTGGATGCGCTCATCACCAACTTCCACGTGCCGCGCAGCACCCTGATGATGCTGGTAAGCGCTTTCTCGAACCGCGACAACATCATGAAGGCCTACCGCCACGCCATCAAGCACAAGTACCGTATGCTCTCCTTCGGCGACGCGATGTTCATCGAATAACCAACGCCGCAGGCAGAATCAGCCAGAGCACAAAAGCCCCTCGTTTCCAACGGGAACGAGGGGCTTTGCATTAGGGCGGCCAGCACGTCGCGCAAGCACTGACCGACCGTAGTGCATTCGCTCGCTGGGATTACCCTCTCTCCAGCGAGTAATGGAACACGTCGCCCCAGTGGCGGCGGATAGCTATTTGCGCCGTCAAGGTCTCCGGGTTGTACACGATGGACCACTGGGTATTGCTGGCGATTATCGCGTCTAGGTCGTACCCGTAGCGCACATCCATGCTGTATAAG
>CAZQWR010000192.1:0-1765 GCA_964597085.1 uncultured Cryptobacterium sp. | reverse complement strand
GCGGTTATTTTTCAACGTGATTGCCGCGGTTCACATGCTCGGGCTTCAACAGCACCACTCCCCCGCGGTCGGCGATCTCCTCGGGCGTCATGCGCGTGTTCAGCTCTGCCGCAAATTCATCGAGCGAAATGCCGCAGCGCTCAAGCAGAACCATAAGGTGGTACACAACGTCAGCGCTTTCATAGCGAAGATGGTCCACCTGGGCATCATCGCTGGGGTTGTACACAACATCCTTGGCGGCAAGGGTTGCCTCATGTGCCTCTTCGGCAACCTTCTTCAGCAGCGTGTCGATATCGCCAGTAAGCAAACGGTAGGTATAGCTTTCCTCGCCCGCATTGCGACGCTCGTGAATGGTGCGCGCCAGCGATTCCAAGGAAGCGCCAACCTGGCTTTCGGGGGCTGGGCGGTTGTCGGAAAGATATGTTTTGTCAGACATGGGGAAGTCCTCTCTTGTTTTCAGCAGGCTTCAGGATACCACTTGCGCATATTCACTTTGCGCAGCCGCCCTGCCCAAAGCCAACAAGTGCCGGAATAACGCGGCAACTTCGCCTCGTGCAGGTTCAGATTGAAGCAGAATCAAAACCTAGAAAATTCAAGGCGTGTTCAAACCTGGTGTTTCCTACTGGGTATTTCCTGCCCACGCAAAAAGGGCGCCCCATTTGGGACGCCCTTCAAGCATTAAGCGTTTGGCCTACTCTTCCGAGTTGCCCTCAGCTTCATCCGATGCGCTGGTGCTATGGAAGCCCAGGTCGGAGGAACCGAGCAGAGCATCAAGCTCTTCAAGGTTGCGCTGATAGGAACGCGGGGGCAGGGCTTCGCCCAGCATGTCCTCGCCTTCGGTGTTGAAGGTTGCAGGCTGGTCGCCACCGATGAGCACCGTGTCGTCGGGGCTGAATACCATGTCGAGCAGCTGGCTCATGTCGTCGCGCGAAGCGTTCAGGTCGTCTTCGATGACGCTGGAAAGGCCGTGCTTTTCAAGACCTTCCTTCAGCTCCTCGATAGCCTTGGAACCAATACCCTCGATGCGGATGAGGTCATCTTCGGTGTGTCCTACCAGGTCGGCAACCGTTTCGATGCCTGCCTCGCTGAACTTGTTTGCCCAGCGCTGGGAAACACCCAGGTCGTCGTAGATGTACAGACGAGCATCCTCATCAGAGAGGTTGTTGGCACGGTAGCCGCCCACCATGGAAGCGAAATAGCTTGCATAGTCGGAGCCGGCGCCCAGGTAGCCATCGCCGTCGAGCGACCAATCCTGCGGCTGAGGCAGCAGCTCTTCGATTTCGCGAAGCGCCTCAGGAGCGGAATCGGGCAGACGGTCGGAATCAACCTTGTCAACCGCAACGCCGCGGTAGGTAAGCCCAACGTCGTGGTAGCGCTTGAGACCGGTACCAGCCGGGATGGGCTTGCCGATGATAACATTTTCCTTCAGGCCCTGCAGGGTGTCTACCTTGCCCTCGATTGCGGCATCGGTAAGAACCTTCGTGGTTTCCTGGAAAGATGCAGCAGAGAGGAACGAATCGGTAGCCAGCGAAGCCTTGGTGATGCCCAGCAGCAGAGGCTGACCAACCGGGGGCTCCTTGCCTTCAAGAACCAGAGCGTTAGCGGCATCTTCGAACTCGAAGCGGTTCACCTGACGACCCGGCAGGTAGTCGGAATCGCCGGGGTCGATAACAGCAACCTTGCGCAGCATCTGACGGGCAATAACCTCGATGTGCTTGTCGTTGATGTCTACGCCCTGGGAAACGTATACGTCCTGAACCTGAGC
>CAZQWR010000191.1:0-1820 GCA_964597085.1 uncultured Cryptobacterium sp. | reverse complement strand
CGTCGATACCGCTCAGAAGACGGGTGCAAAGGTTTCCGGTCCTATTCCGCTGCCCACCGAGCGCAACCTGTATTGCGTTGTAAAGGGCCCGCACGTGAACAAGGACTCTCGCGAGCAGTTCGAGATGCGCACTCACAAGCGTCTCATCGACATCCTGGATCCGACCCCTTCCACGGTCGATTCCCTGATGCGTCTCGATCTTCCTGCTGGCGTTGACATCGAGATCAAGCTGTAGGGGAGTGTGATACTGAATGATTAACGCTATCTACGGTACCAAGGTCGGCATGACCCAGCTCTTCGACGAAGAGGGTGTGGTTACGCCCGTTACGGTTATCAAGGTTGAGCCTAACAAGGTTTGCCAGGTTAAGACCGCAGCTACCGATGGTTACGAGGCTGTTCAGCTCGGCTTCGGTTCCATCAAGGAAAAGAAGGTTAACAAGCCCATGGCTGGCCATTTCGCCAAGCAGGGCGTTGAGCCTGTACGTTACCTGCGCGAGGTTCGCGTAGAGGATGCTTCCGAGCATGCTCTGGGCGAAGAGGTAACCGTTGCCAACTTCGCTGAGGTGAAGAAGGTTGACGTTACCGGTACTTCCAAGGGTAAGGGCTTCGCAGGTGTTATGCGTCGCTACGGCTTCGCAGGCGGCCCTGGCGGACACGGCGCACACTTCCATCGTGCTCCCGGTTCCGTTGGCCAGTGCGCTTATCCTTCCCGTGTGTTCAAGGGCGTTCGCCTTCCGGGTCACATGGGCTGCGATACCGTCACCACCAAGAACCTTGAAGTAGTCCGCGTCGACGTTGAGGCGAACCTCATCATGCTGAAGGGCGCAGTTCCCGGCGGCAAGAATGGCGTAGTTCGCGTTCGCATGGCGTAATAACGGTGCGAAGGAGAATTTAGATTATGGCAACTATTGAAGTGAAGGACGCGAGCGGCAAGAAGGTCAACGACGCCGAGCTTTCCGCAGCTGTCTTCGAGATTGAGCCCAACGTGCATGTAATGCACGAAGTGGTTCGCTCCCAGCGCGCTGCAAGGCGCCAGGGAACCCACAACACCCTGACCCGCGGTCAGGTTCGTGGCGGCGGCAAGAAGCCTTGGCGCCAGAAGGGCACCGGCCGTGCTCGTCAGGGTACGATCCGTGCTCCTCAATGGGCAGGCGGCGGCACCGTATTCGGCCCGCATCCCCGCTCTTATGCGTTCAAGGTACCTGCAAAGGTTGTAAAGCTGGCTATGCGCTCTGCGCTTTCCGCCAAGCTGGCCGACAAGGAAATCGTTGCAGTTGACGACTTCCAGTTCGAAAAGCCTTCCACCAAGCAGGCTGCTGAAGCCCTGAAGGCTTTGGGCGTAGAGGGTCGTTGCACCATCATCGTTGCAGACGAAAACGTGAATGCATTCCTTTCGTTCCGCAACCTGCCCAAGGTTCGCATTATCGGTGCTTCCGAGCTGAACACGCTCGACTTCATCGACAACAAGGTACTCGTTCTTACGAACGCTGCCCTGACCCGCATCGAGGAGGTGCTTGCATAATGAAGGATCCCCGCGAGGTAATTATTCGCCCGATCATTTCTGAGCACTCTTACGAGGGCATGGAAAACAACGTGTACACCTTCGAGGTAGCCAAGTCTGCAAACAAGATCGAGATTGCTCAGGCAATCGAGGCTATCTTCGACGTAAAGGTTGTTAAGGTTAACACCCTCAACGTTAAGTCCAAGCCGAAGCGCGTTCGCTACCAGGTAGGCAACACCAGCACCTGGAAGAAGGCAATGGTTACCATTGCTGAAGGCGATTCCATCGAGATCTTCGCTCAGGCATAGGTCAACAGGCA
>CAZQWR010000190.1:0-1826 GCA_964597085.1 uncultured Cryptobacterium sp. | reverse complement strand
CGAAGCTGCAAAGCGCTGCCAGAAGGCTGGCATCGACATCATCGAAATCCATGCAGGCATCGGCTACATGGTTATGCGCTTCATCTCCAAGTACTCCAACCACCGCACCGACGAGTACGGTGGAGACACCAAGGGTCGCTGCAAGCTCCTCACCGACATCATCGATGAGATCCACAAGCAGTGCGGCGAAGATTACCCGATCCTCGTTCGTTACTCCGCCGACGACCTTATGCCTGGCGGCCAGCGCGTAGAGGACCTGAAGGAAGTTATCGAGTGCGTAGAGGCACACGGCATCGATGCTTGGTCCATCCAGGCTGGCTTCCATGAGGCTCCTCGCCCCGTTGCCAACCAGCTCGTTCCCGAAGGCGAGTTCATCTACCTGTCCAAGGAAGCAAAGAAGTACACTTCTCTGCCTTGCTTCCCCGGCACCCGTATCAACCACCTCGACGTTTGCGAGAAGATCCTCGCCGACGGTTCTGGCGACGCAGCTGGCATGGCTCGTCACTGGATTGCAGAGCCCGAAATCGGCATCAAGGTTGCCGAGGGCCGCTCCGAGGAAGTTCGTCCCTGCATCGTTTGCTCTCGCTGCCTGGACAACATCTTCATCGGCAAGCCCTGCAAGTGCTCCGTTAACCCCAACGTTTACTTCTCCCAGTACGGCCAGCCCGCAGACCACAAGGTTTCCGGCGAAGAGGCTGAAAAGAAGATCCTCATCGTTGGCGCTGGCCCTGCTGGCCTCGAAACCGCTCGCAACCTCAAGATGCGCGGCTTCAAGAACGTTACCGTTGTAGACCAGAAGAAGAAGCCCTGCGGCCTGCTGAACCTGGCTCAGGTTCTCAACGACGAGCTGCCTCCGATGGTTGATTGGTACAACAATGAAATCAAGCGCCTTGGCCTGGACGTTCGCTGCAACACCAAGGCAGACGCCCAGTACATCAAGGACTTCGGCGCCGACGAGGTAATCCTGGCCGTTGGCCCTGAAACCCAGTCCCCCGACGTTCCTGGCAAGGATCGCAAGAACGTAATCGACTCTCACGCTCTGAAGGAGCTCGTTGAGGGCAAGAACACCCCGGGCATGGGCGCTATGTGGGGCCTGTCCTGCTTCGGCATGGGCATCCTGGGCGCACCCCTGGGCCTTATGAAGTGGGGCCTTGGCACCCACCTGCTGGTAAAGAAGCGCATGGCTGTTATCGGCGGCGGCTTCGCTGGCATCGAGGTTGCTTCTGCAATGAACGAGGGCCGCGAGGTTACCGTTATCGAGTCCGCCAAGAAGGCTGGCGCTGAAATCGGCATCATCGACAAGAACCCTGAGCTTCGCAAGCTGAAGAAGGAAGGCGTTAAGATCCTTACCCTCACCAAGGTTAAGGCTTACACCGACGAAGGCGTTCTGTGCGAAGACGCAGAAGGCAAGGAGTTCACTGTTCCTGCTGACACCATCATCGAGGGCACGGTTTGCGTTTCCAACACCGCACTCTACGACGAGGTTAAGGGTGTAGTTGATCCTGAGCATCTGCACCTCATCGGCAACGCTTCCCCGCACGAGGATATGCCTGGCGTCGCAAAGAACGACCCCTACGGCACCCCCGAGTTCAAGCGTCTGCTCGAGGCAGTTCGCGACGGTTACATCACTGCAATGTCTATGTAAGTGTAAGCGTACGCTCGCTTAAAAAATGGCCGCCTTCGGGCGGCCATTTTTTTCGCTCGCTTGAGACGGGATGACGCTGCGCGGGCCTGAGGTGCCCCATCTGCGCGCGGTAAACATGCCAGTGGTATGTTTACTCCCCAACTATGCGACCGCGCGGGAGCATCTTGCTCGCCTAGTCGAG
>CAZQWR010000189.1:0-1830 GCA_964597085.1 uncultured Cryptobacterium sp. | reverse complement strand
GCTCAAACCCGGTGGGACCCCCCAGTCGTCAAAAAAAGGGGGGGCCAAAACCTAGAAACAGAGGCAATCCCCCAAAGCCGACAAAATCAGCGAAGATGCGCCAGGTGCCCCATATTCGTAGGCCCGGAAAGGCGCAGCGTACTTACTCTACGTTGCCCTCCTCGACAGGGCGAATAAGACGCTCCCGCGCAGTCGCATAGATGGAGAGCGAACATGCCACTGGCGTATTCACCACGCGAAGATGAGGTGCCCGGCGTGCCCACAGCGTCGGCCATCTTTGGCGCTAAAGCACCAAAGATCAGTGGTCTTTGTTTTTAGCCACAAGCTCCACCACGTCGCACAGGCGGCTGGCAGCATCTTGGGTTTCGAAAGTTGCCGCCGCCTCACGCATGCCGGCACGGGTTTCCGGATCTTCCAACAGGGCGAACACAATCTTTTCGAACTGCGGGTCTTCCACCTTGTCATCCTTGATGAGCACTGCCGCGCCACGCTCAACGTACTCGGCGGCGTTCACGGTTTGGTGATCTGCCGTGGCATATGGGAACGGAACCAGCACCGCAGGGATGCAACGGGCCGAAATCTCAGCCAAAGAAGAAGCACCGGCACGGGAAACAACCAGGTCGGCTGCAGCAAGCGTTTCGCCCATATGGTCCTGATAGCCCATGGCTCGATAGCGCTTCTTTTCCTCTTCGGTAAGGTTCAGCGCCTCGTTTACCGTGTCCAGCTCCTTGGGGCCGGTAATGTGCATAACGTACACGTTGTCCATGGCCAGCAAACGATCCTTCATAGCGCACAGCGCCGTGTTGATATGGCGGGCGCCCAAGCTGCCGCCGAATACCAGCAGCATAGTGGCGTCTTGCGGAATGCCCAAGAACTCGCGGCCTTCTTCACGCGTGGCGGAAAGAACCGAAGAACGCACAGGGTTGCCCGTTACCAGCACCTTCGACTGATCCTTAACGTTGTTACCGGCAATTTTATAAGTAAGGCACACGGCTGCAGCATCCTTCGAAAGGAAGTCGTTGGCCATACCCATAACGGAATTCTGTTCGTGAATAACCAGCGGAATGCCCATCTTCTTTGAGGCCTGGCCAACCGGCAGGCACACATAGCCGCCAAACACCACGACGCAATCGGGGCGAATTTCCAAGAACCACTTGGTGGCCTTCTTCGCAGAGCCGCTGATCTTCTTCAAGCCCTTCAGCAAGGTAAGAGGCTTGCTGCGGTCGAAGCCGGCAGCTTCGAAACCCTTGAATTCGATGCCCGCAGCAGGAACAAGCTTGGATTCCACGCCCGTGGGGGTACCGGCAAAATACACCTCATGGCCGTGCTCTTTAAGCACCTCAGCCAAAGCCAACGCCGGGTTAATGTGGCCGGCGGTGCCGCCGCCTGAAAGAACGAAACGCATAGGTTACCTCCTTTGTGCTCGCATCGAGCGAGCCTGGGTTGCATAAGCCGAAGCCGCGCCTGCACCGGTAAAGTGCAAAGCGGGCGAATATTCCTGTTGCTGCGCCTGCGAAAGCCTAATGCGCCCGCCGTGCTGCTGCTGGCCAGAGCGCTGATTGCGGGAACCATCAGGGTGGCGCCTTGCACCGGAACCGCCAGGGTCGCGCCTGCCGTTGGCAGAACCCGAGCCACTGCGGCCGCCCGAACCCAAGCGCGCTCCTGAACTGGAGCGGCCATCCGAACGCGAACGTCCACCCGTGCCTGTTCGTCCCCCCGTCCCAGCGCGCCCGCCAGAGCCGGAGCGCCTATCGGAGCCGGACAGTCCGTGGCCGGAATTTCCGCCAGGCAGGCCAGAGCCGCCCAAACGTGGCGACGAGTCATAACCAG
>CAZQWR010000188.1:0-1856 GCA_964597085.1 uncultured Cryptobacterium sp. | reverse complement strand
CAACAACTTCGCCGGGAGCGCCGCAAGCGTACAGCTCGCCCAGCCAAATGGGAATGTCGGTGTTTGCGTAGTCGGGCTGGGCATTCTTCTGTACGTTCACCACAACCACGGGTACGTCCAGGTCGCGTACAACGGGAAGTACGTTGTAGCTGGTTGCGTAGGTGAGCATCTGAAGGATAACCAGGTCAACGTCCTCTGCGCGGAACTTGTCGCCCGCCTCCTGAGCCTGCTCCTTGGTGGTAACCATGCCGCCGTCGATTACCTCAACGGTGGTGGGCAGGGTTTCCTTGAATGCGGCGTACTGGCCTTCGAACTCGGGCACGAGCTGCGGGAACTGCGGCAGGTATGCGCCAAGCGCGATGGAGAAAACGCCAACTTTTGCCTTGGTATCTACGAGCATGGTTTGCCTCCTTGGGGCTGTTTGATTGCTTCGTTGAAAAGTTGCATTGCTATATTACCAGCCGTTTTGGTTTTTCCTAGCGTGCCATGGCAAGCTTTCGCATTCTAAGCAGAACATGTTCGCGGCCTGCGCTAGGATGGGTTGCGCTAAAAACGAAAGCTTGCTGTGGAGCCTCGTATTGCCCTGCGGCAGGGCGGCAGCGTACACTTGCACAAGGACAACCTGAAAGCGAGGATGCTATGGAAAAGGCTCTGAAAACGATGCGCCATTCGGGCGCAATGGCCATCGCAATGGGCAGCGTTGCCATTACCGCAGGCGTTGCAGTGGGCGTAGGCTGCATTGTGATGGGCGCCAAGCTGCTTCACCGCTCCCATTAACAAAATCAACTGTCAACAAGAAGGCCGCGACAAACACGTCGCGGCCCGGCTGATTTTTATGGCTTTTTTCATTGTTGGCGGCGCGCGTGTACTTCCAGCTATACGAGCCTGGCTATACGCGCGATAAGGTATGCCCGCTTACTTCTGCTTTGAACTACGGGTATGCCGTGGTGCGCTCGACTTTGGCTCGGCATGTTGTTTCGCATGGGTTCATTACCTCTATAGGCTTTCATCACTGTAATGCGAAAAACGAGTTCAACCTGGTTGACGACATGATTGAGGCGTTTCGCCCGTTCGTTGACTTGCATGTTTCAGAAATCGATCTTTCTGAAGAAGACCCCGAAAGCCTTAGTCGCGCTGCACGTAAACAGATAACGGGCGTGTTGCGCCGCGAGTGCCTTATTGATGGGCGCATAACAACGGTGCTTGTTGCGACGGAAGAATGCATTGAAAGCCTGCATCGCGCAATAGAAGGCAAGGATGTGCGGTTGGTTAGGCTGCCTGAGTTTCCGCCTGCGGGTACTGCGGAAGTTGGAGTGGGAGAGTAGTGGAAAAGCAGAGAATATTGCTACTGTGCGACCTGCCGCTTGAAAAGCGCAACCAGCGAAAGGAAGCCCGGCTGTTCCGAGAACTGCTTTTCGCAGAAGGGTTTTATGAGCTTCAGCCAAGTGTTTACACAAGAATGGTGGAAAGCCGTTCAAGCAGGGAAATTCACCTGAAGCGCATTCGTGCGGGGCTGCCGCCCTACGGGAGGGTGCGCCTGGTAACGCTAACCGAAAAGCAATTCCAGAATGCTTCATTGCTGTGCGGCGAAGAAAAGAAGCAGGATATAATAGGTTCCGAGCTGGATATTTTCATATAATCCCAGTTCAAAAATGCATTTTTAGAGGCGGAAACAGGTTGAAAATCATCGCTTTTCAGGTTCAGTTTTTCGGCAAGACCGCAGTTCAGCCCTGAAAAATAACCTCATCGGTAGCCTAGGTTTACGTAATCGATATTATCAACCACTTTACGCTCGCTCGATAGCTACGGGGGCGAGTTCGGCGTAATCGCCTGCCATGACGGGAGCATTTACACGT
>CAZQWR010000187.1:0-1864 GCA_964597085.1 uncultured Cryptobacterium sp. | reverse complement strand
ACATGGTCGATGACAAGATCCATGCTCGCTCGACTGGCCCTTACAGCCTCATCACCCAGCAGCCTCTGGGCGGCAAGGCTCAGTTCGGCGGCCAGCGCTTCGGCGAAATGGAAGTTTGGGCACTGTACTCTTACGGTGCTTCCAACGTGCTGCAGGAAATCCTTACCATCAAGTCCGACGACACCTCCGGCCGTGTTAAGAGCTACGAGGCTATCGTCAAGGGCGAAAGCATCCCGGCACCTGAGGTTCCCGAGTCCTTCAAGGTACTCATCAAGGAAATGCGCTCGCTGTGCCTGAATGTTGAGCTGGAAGGCCATCAGCACCAGACCATCGACGTAACCCACGACCCCGAGGAAGAAGAGCTGCTCGGCGCACCTCTGAACCTCGACGACGCACCCCAGAAGGAAGAAGACGACCTGCTGGGTTCCATCACTGCCGAACTTGGCAACCTGATGGGCGAAAAGAACGAAGCAAGCGACCTTATCGGTGAGGGAGAGGAGAACTAAATGAGCGAATTCGACGTTAACAATTTCGACGCTATCCGCATCTCTCTTGCGTCTGCGGAGGATATCCGCGGCTGGTCCCGTGGCGAGGTTAAGAAGCCCGAGACCATCAACTACCGTACGCTCAAGCCCGAAAAGGACGGCTTGTTCTGCGAAAAGATCTTCGGCCCCACGAAGGACTGGGAATGCGCCTGCGGCAAGTACAAGCGCATCCGCTTCAAGGGCATCGTATGCGAGCGCTGTGGCGTTGAGGTCACCCGCTCCAAGGTTCGCCGTGAGCGCATGGGCCACATCGAGCTCGCTGCTCCGGTAAGCCACATCTGGTACTTCAAGGGTTCTCCTTCGCGTCTGGGCTATCTGCTCGACATTCCGCCGAAGGAGCTTGAAAAGGTACTGTACTTCGCTTCTTCCATCGTCACCTACGTTGACAAGGAAGGCCGCGAAGAAGACGTTGAGGAACTGCGCGACGAGCTTTCTGCCGACCTGGAAGAACTCGACGCAGAGCGCGATCGCCTCATTGAGGCTACGCGTCGCCTTTCCGTGGACTACGTTCCCGAGGAAGACGAGTTCGTTGACGACATCGACGAAGACGAGCGCATGACGCCCGAGGAAGTCGAAGAGGAAATCGCCGACATCTACGAAGAGTTCAACGAGCGCAAGGCACTGCGTTCCGAGGCACTTGAAGCTTTCCTTAAGGTTGGGCCCAAGCAGCTCATCTCCAACGAGGCTCTGTACCGCGAAATGCGCCTGAACTACTCCGACTACTTCAAGGGCGGCATGGGCGCCGAGGCTATCCGCGACTTGCTGGACAGCATCGATCTGCAGGCAACCGCCGACGAGCTGCAGGAAGTTGTAGCCACCGGCAAGGGCCAGAAGCGCACCAAGGCCATCAAGCGCTTGAAGGTAGTGGACTCCTTCCTGCACTCCGACAACAAGCCCTCCGACATGATCCTGGACGTAATCCCGGTTATTCCGCCCGATCTGCGTCCTATGGTTCAGCTCGATGGCGGCCGTTTCGCAACGTCCGACCTGAACGACCTGTACCGTCGAGTAATCAACCGCAACAACCGTCTGAAGCGCCTGCTCGACCTCGGTGCTCCCGAGATCATCGTGAACAACGAAAAGCGCATGCTCCAGGAAGCAGTAGACAGCCTCTTCGACAACGGTCGCCGTGGCCGCCCTGTAACGGGTCCGGGCAACCGTCCGCTGAAGAGCCTCTCCGATATGCTGAAGGGCAAGCAGGGCCGCTTCCGTCAGAACCTGCTTGGCAAGCGTGTAGACTACTCCGGCCGTTCGGTAATCGTTGTTGGTCCTTCCCTGAAGCTGCATCAGTGCGGCCTGCCTAGCCAGATGGCACTCGA
>CAZQWR010000186.1:0-1867 GCA_964597085.1 uncultured Cryptobacterium sp. | reverse complement strand
GAGCCATCATGTCGGTAACGCCGGCAGCGGTCTGGTACGGCGGCAAGGTGAAAGTAAGCTCCGGGTCCATGAAAGCCGCGATGGGACGAATAACCTCGCTTCCCATGCCGCTCTTCAGGCCAAGCTCATCGTTGCTGATTACACAAGAATTGGAGGCTTCGGAACCTGCCGCTGGAATGGTAAGCACGCAGGCAACGGGCACCGTGTGCGTAATGGCCTTCTTCTTGCAGGAAAAATCCCACGGGTCGCCATCGTAGTCGTAAGAAACGCCAATGGCCTTGGCGCAGTCGATAACGCTGCCGCCACCAACGGGAACGATAACGTCAATGCTGTTCTGGCGCGCAACCGCAACACCTTCGCGCACGCTGGAAACCTCCGGATTGGGGCGCACGCCACCCAGCTCGCATACCTTCAAACCTGCCTCAGCAAGCGAATTCTTTACGCGGTCCAACGTGCCATTGCGAACAACGGAGCCCTTGCCGTACACAACAAGAGCGCTGGTGAAGCCACGTGCCGCAAGGTTTTCGCCAACCTTGTCGGTAACGCCCTTGCCGAACACGAATTCGGTAGGCGAATAAAAAGTGAAGTCGTTCATAACAGACCCCTAACTGTATCGGGATGCGGTGCTGCGAGTGTGTTGCAGCAAAATCAAAATAGTGCGGGAAGCAAAAGAAAGCCAGCGGCGAAACAGATTGGTTACGCCAAGCCAAAACCCGCAAATAAAATGAGCAAAACCAGAAGCGCACTCCCCTATGCGCCGCATCAAACTTAGGGAGCCCCTCAGCTCCCTCCTTGAAGTTCCCTCAAACTCCCATGGTTAGAGAGTACTCCATAGAACGTGTTATTCCATGCAACTTTTAACAGGTAACAAGAAGTTCAGCTGGTAGGATAAGCCGCATGAATTACAGAACCCAGCGCCCGGCTGCGCGCGTGAACCAGCAGCCCAAGAAATTCCCCATAGCTCCCGTTGTTGTTGTAGCAGCGATTTTGGCCGTGCTTATCGGCGTGGCAATTGCCGGCAACGCCATGAACTCCAACAACACAAAATACGACTGGAACAACCTAGCCAATGCCAACGGCCGCATGAGCTACACCGAAGACGGAACAGTTGTCTCAACCACAGCTATCGATGTTTCCAGCCTGCAGGGCGAAATAAACTGGAGTGCCGTTAAGAACGATGGCATCGACTTCGCCATAATCCGCTGCGGCCGCCGTGGCACCACCGAAGGCGGACTATACACCGATGAGCGCTTCTACGAAAACGTAACTGGCTGCACTTCGGCAGGCCTGCCCTACGGCGTGTACTTCTACTCGCAGGCCGTCAATGAAGAAGAAGCTCGCGAAGAAGCCCAATACGTGCTGAACCTTATCAACGGCGCAGGGGTGAGCTACCCGGTTGTATACGATCAGGAGCACGTTGCAAACGGCGATGCACGAGCCAACGGCCTTTCGGCCAGCCAGCTAACCGCTAATGCGCAGGCATTCTGCGACACCGTTTACGCGGCCGGCTATGAAACCATGATCTACGGAAACCAATACGACCTTTCGCGCCTGAACATCAATAACTACAAAGGCGCCATCTGGTATGCCGAATACGAAGTAGAGCACCCATCCACCTCCTACCACGACTTCGTTATGTGGCAATACTCCA
This sequence comes from uncultured Cryptobacterium sp., assembly GCA_964597085.1. GTDB lineage: Bacteria > Actinomycetota > Coriobacteriia > Coriobacteriales > Eggerthellaceae > Anaerotardibacter. The sequence continues at coordinate 216 of CAZQWR010000186.1, read as the reverse complement.
ACAGCGGCCAGGTGACAGGCATTAGCACAGCCGTAGATATGGATATCCTGTTCCACAACGACTGGGTTTCGCGGGAACGCTAACTACCGAAAAGCCAGCGGAACTTCGTGCGGCGTTGATGCCTGGAGCACTTTGAGCGAGGCAGGCCAACGCAAGCAGCACCATTCGTCGATGGATTTGAACGCCTTCTCGTTGAGGTTGGACACGGTGCCCGGC
>CAZQWR010000185.1:0-1867 GCA_964597085.1 uncultured Cryptobacterium sp. | reverse complement strand
TTTACTGGAATTGCCACGTGGTTCGCTAGGGCCAAACCCTAGCCTCGGCCCACCTTCTTGGCGCGCTTGCGCTCATACATCATTTCATCGGCCTGGCGCGTTACCTGCACCAAATCGTTCATGTTTGGGTCGAACTCTTCGTAACCGATGGAAATAGTGGGCAAGAAATCGTGCGTTTCGCGCAGCTTGTCCAAAGCGGCTTCCATCTGTGCATTGAGCGCATGCACCGAATCGAGGTTCTTGGTAAGCACCACGCAGAATTCATCGCCACCATAGCGGAAGCAGCTGCCAGAATGACCGTAGGTTTCGTATAACGTGCGGCCAACAATTTGCAGGCACTCATCTCCCGTATTGTGGCTGAAGTGGTCGTTCACGAACTTAAAATTGTCTACGTCAACGAACAGGATAATAGCCTGCTTGTCGAGCGTGGAAAGCGTGCTTTCGTAGCTATAGCGGTTTAGCAGCAGCGTAAGGGCGTCGGTTTGCTGAACAATGCCGCAGAAGAACAGGTAGAACATGGTGGCGGCAATGGCCATAACCATCCACACGAACTTGGTTTCGCTGTTCACCATCTGAATCGTAGAGGCAGCCAAAATGAACAGCACGATGAGCCATGGCATGTACCTGTTGCGGTATTGGAAGCTGACGGTACAGCGCTTCATTTCCAAAAGCAGGAACAACGCACTGCCAACATAGGCTGCGATATACACAATGTACGCAACGCCATGGTGATAAACGCCGTCTTCGCTCACATACGAAACGATGCCGAAAGGCGCCGCCACGCATTCAAACAAGGCATGCACCATAACCACGATGCCAGCAATGCGAAAATGCCTATCGTCAGATTTGACGAAGATGCCCGCATAGAAAACCGCCAGCGCAGGAGCCAGCGAGTATTCGATGGGCTTAACGATGGTTACGAACTTGGCCATGCCTGGGCCCTGGTTAACAAAGTAAACGCCCAGGTATTCGCATAAAGCGGCAACGGCAACGGTGCCGAAGATGCAGTAGAAAAGAACCTTCTTATCGCGCGGCAAGGTAGCGTTTGCCCGCGTAGACAAAACCATGATGGCCGAGGTGAAAATGGCAGTAACGGTTATAACTGTGTAGTATTGATCCATAAGTGATGTGTGATTACGTTCTCTTGCTTGCTTTGATTCCTAAACGCTCATTTTCTTCCTGTAACCGCTTGAAAACAACTCTTTGTGCAGGTCTTCACGCGTTCTTCCTATTACACAGTTGGGTGATTTTGTTCAAAAAATGCGCCACATTCTGAAGCTTTTGGCCATCTGCTTTGGGGCAAACCGCAAAACATTGCGTCCAATGAAGCGCCGCACTAAGCAAGCAGGGTACATATCGGGCAACTTGTTGATTCCGAGCGCGCAGACGCTGGCGTATGCTTGATTAGTAAGAGATTTCTATCCGCGCAAGAGGGGTTAACCGTGGATTTTGCATTAACAGATGCTCAGAAGGATATGGTTGCAACGTTTCGCGAATTCGGCGAATCGGTGTTTACTGCAGAGCATGTATCCCAGTGGCGCAAAGACCAAGGGCTGCCCGATGAGGTTGCCAAGGGTTTTGTAGACCGTTACTTCACCTTTGCCGACCAGGGCGGCATGGGCATTATTTCCCAAACGCTTATTCTAGAAGAGCTGTGCCGGTGCGCCGGCGGTGCCCTTCCTTTCCAAAACGACCTGTTCAACCTGCAGATTATGGGCGACTTCGCCGATGAGGGCGTATTCAAAACCGTACTGGACGACTATCGCCAAGACGGGCGCCTGATGTTTTCGCTAGCGGTTTCCGAGCCCAACGCAGGTTCCGACACCATGAGCATGACCACTTCGGTAGAAACGCGCGAAGGCAAGAT
>CAZQWR010000184.1:0-1908 GCA_964597085.1 uncultured Cryptobacterium sp. | reverse complement strand
AAATATTGCGCAAAGTACTCACGGAGGCTCGGGTTTGCAACGTAGATATGCGTTCCCAAAATACCGCGTGTAAGGAGCACGTAGTAGATATTCTTAATGTACTGATCCAGCTCTTCCTTTGTGGCAGTGGCAAAGCCATTACGATCAAAATAGCTCGACTTATCCGAAACCAATTTTCCAGTTTCGGGATCTAGCGTAAGATCATCGCCAATAATCACGTAGGCATAGCTCAGGTCGTAACCCTGAATCGAGTGGATACAGCCTACCTCATGAGCTATTTCAGGATTGTCTACACCCCTGCCCACCCAGTCTTCGTAAGTGCAATTCCATCGTAGACCGATACCATCAATCACAATGTCACGAGCAGTTTTGTCTTTCTTTGAAATCCACTTCCAAGCGTAACCAGCTACAAAACGACTCAGATCATGTTCCTTGAGCTTTTGCTCAAAGCTGGCCACAAATCCATCAAAAGAGACATGAAGAACAAGGTCGTAGTCAGGGAACGATAGCGCATCGTCGCAGGAACCATTAAGCACATCAAGGATATAGCTCAGATATTCGTCGCCGCCCTTCACGCGCATCTGGCTCTCCAAGCGTATCGGTTCAATAGCGCATGAATCGATCAATGAATCCATCGCAGCACCGCCAACGCAAGAAGGCCCAATACTCTGAAGCGGATCGTAGAAGAAAATCGGCAGCTTTGCCTGATTGATAACCCAATCAACCTGAGTTGCCTCTTTTTCCAAGCCAAGCTTGCGATTTACATTGTCATAGTTGCGAAACTGGGTACCCAGATTCTTTCGCTGCTTTAACTTGTGAGCCTCGTCAACCAAAACAATATCGAAGGATTCAGAGCCATCTAAGGCGAACCCTAGCTTAGGCTTTACCAAGTCTGATGGGGCAATTACGTCGTCACTGCTAATACCGGGAACATACCTTAGGGCACGCTGGAGAGTCTTTCGCAAGGAGGTAACCGGCTCAATGATTCGGATATTTAAATCTTTATATCGCTCGTCATCACGAAGCATTTTCAGCAAGTAAATCGCCAAGATAGTTTTACCCGTTCCCGGCATGCCTTCAACAACGATAGGTGCAGCTCTATCAAGACCCTTGTCTATTGCAGCTTTAATTTTGTCCAGAGCAACACGCTGATCGGCATTAAGCCTTTTAAATGGCGAATATTTAAAAACCTCAGACTCTTCGATCTCATCGACGGTATGATCCGCAAGCTCCAAATTGCGAAGCTCGTCCCACAACTCCTCGAACATTTCCGAATACACGGCCTTCGAAAAATAATTCGAATTGGTCATACCGTCATTTTTGTTTGTGAGACGGTAACGACCATCGGCGTGCATGTAGTCAATTAAACGGTGTTCATAATCCGTAATTACGGACACGTTGAACTCTTCATTGAAGATAATGTTCGCCGTATCGAAGATGCTCTTTTCCTCGTTGGCGCCATGCTGCCCCATGCGCTTTGCAACGCTGGTGGTTTGACCAACATAAGCCTCTGTATCGTTTGCCAGAATGTAGACCATTGGCCAATCAACGATCTTGTCTTCCTCCAGATCGAGCATTGCGTAATCAAACTGCTCACCAGGTTTAAAAGGGCATTTATCGATGATGAAAGGCGCGCCTGAAGGAACCTCCGCACGCTGCTCTGTTGGGACGGTAATCATAGTTCTGTATACTTCCTGGAATTGCCCTTAGCCTTATCTACGGGATATTTGACTGCGTTCTTGTCGATCTTTTCGCTAATAGCTTCAGGAAGATCCACTCCAAGAGCTTCGGCCATATAGATGCAATAAATCGCAACATCAGCAAGTTCTTCTTTCGCCTGATTGCATTTCTTTTCTACATCAAGGTCCGTTCCTGACCATTGAAAAATCTCAAGAAGCTCTGCAGCTT
>CAZQWR010000183.1:0-1953 GCA_964597085.1 uncultured Cryptobacterium sp. | reverse complement strand
AGAGGTTCCGCCGCTGCTGGAGCCGCCGCCGGAAGTGCCGCCGCCAGAGGTTCCGCCCCCGCTGGAGGAGCCGCCGCTGCTGGAGCCGCCGCCAGAGGTTCCACCGCTGGAGCTACCGCCGCTGGAGCTACCGCTGCTGCTGGAACTGCCGCGGTTGGAAGACCCACCATTCGAACTTTTAGATTCGTTCGTTGCAGCAGAATTGCTGGTTGAATCAGGAGACGAAGTTGAGGTGGACGTGCCATCGGAAGAAACGGTATCGCCCTCGTGCTCAGGCGAAGAGCCAGTTGTGCCGGAACCATTGCCCAAGTCGTACGTGGTGTAGGTGAGCTTGGTATTGCTGGTGGGGAATTCCTGAGTCTTCTGACCCTTCAAAACCGTGCTCATGAAGTTGCCGAATACGCCGTCGCAAGCAACGGAGGAAGGCATGGTGGTTTCTTCGCGGCCACCAATCCAAATTGCCGTGGAAAGCTGCGGGGTAATACCGCAGAACCACTTGTCGCGCCAGTTTTCAGAAGTACCGGTTTTACCGGCTACCGGCTGACCGTTGCTAATGGATGCGCCCTTACCAGTACCGCTGGTAACAACGCCCTCCATGACCTCGGTTGCTGCTTCGGTAAGTGCGGTGTCGAGCACCTTTTCACCCTTGGTGTCGGCCTGGTAGATTACGTTGCCGTTGCTGTCTTTGATGGATTCGATGCACACGGCTTCATGCTTGGTACCGCCGTTTGCGATGGTGGCGTAGGCCTGGGCCATTTCGCGCACAGTAACCTCTTCGGAGCCCAACGTAATGGAAGGATAGGCGTCCAGCTCGGTTTCGATGCCGCACTTCTTGGCCATTTCCACTACCTTGTCTGCACCGATCTTAGTGCACAGCTGGGCAAAGCCCGTGTTGGAGGAAACGGCGAAGGCGCTGGCAATGGAGCGATAACCGTAATTGGTGCCGCTGTAGTTTTCAACCTGCCAGCCGTCGATGTTCACGCTGCTCGAGCAGTTCAGGTTAGCCTGAGGCGAAATGCCCTCGTTCAATGCTGCCAGCAAAGTAAACGTCTTGAACGAAGAACCGGGCTGGCGCTTTGCCTGCGTAGCCAGGTTGAACTCATTGGAATCGTAATCGCGGCCGCCGATGAGCGCCTTGATGTAGCCCGTGTTCGGATCTACCGAAACCATGGCCAGCTCAAGGTTGCTGGAAAGCGTCTTCAGCTTGGCTTCGGCAGCTTCTTCTGCAGCTTCCTGAATGTCAACGTCAAGCGTGGTGATTACCGTCATGCCGCCCTTGAACACTTCTTCGGTGGAATAGTTCTTGAGCAGCTGTTCGCGCACATAGCTGGTGAAGTACTTGTACTTGTACATGCCGTTGCCCGTGCTGGTGCCGGAAACCTCCAGGTTGAGCTCTTCCGCCTGAGCCGCATCATGCTGCTCCTGCGTGATAACGCCGTTGGAAAGCATGCGGTCTAGCACCAGATTGCGGCGCGTTTTGCAGTTGTTGGGATTATCGATGGGGTTGTTGTACGTAGGCGACTGCGGAATGCCAATGAGCGTTGCCGCCTGGGCAATAGTAAGATCCTTGGCATCCTTCGAGTAGTAGCGCTGCGCAGCGGCCTGGATGCCATAGGCGCCCTGGCCGTAGTTGATGGTGTTCAGGTACATCTGAAGGATTTCGTCCTTCGAGTACATTTCTTCGAGCTTGAGGGAAATATAAGCTTCGCGAACCTTGCGCTTCAAGGTAGATTCCTGCGCCTCATCAGCCAAAATAGTGTTGCGCACGAACTGCTGCGTAATAGTGGACGCGCCTTCTTTGCCAGTGTGGGTTACGTTCACCCAAACCGCACGGGCAATGCCCATAAGGTCGATGCCGTTATGCTTGTAGAAGCGCTCGTCTTCAGTGGCAACCGTGCCCTTAACCACGTAGTCGCCCATTTCAGACAGGCTAACCGGGTCGCGGTTTTCCAG
>CAZQWR010000182.1:0-1971 GCA_964597085.1 uncultured Cryptobacterium sp. | reverse complement strand
TTACTTCGCCTTCAAGGCGCTCGGCATATGCTTCCATAGCAGCAGCCATCTTAGCCTGCTCGTAACGGTTGGCCAGCTCCTCTTCCGAAGTCGCCTTGAAGCGCTCGCGCAGCTCTGCCACGGTAGAGATGTTCATGGGCTTCATGTTGGCAGCAACCCATTCGTCGGTTGCCTCGGGCACTTCAAGCTCGGGATCATCAGCGCTCTTTCCCTGCTGCATAGCGGCAAACTGGCGAACCAGCATGGAAACCTGCTCATCGATATCGGCCTCGGCAACCTCAGGCTTGGGCTCGATCTCTACAGAAACGGGTTCGTAAGACGAAAGCTCGAAATCAGGCTTAACCAGAACGGTCATTTCAAAGCTGAACATCTTGTCGGCCTCGGGCGTTTCATCCGATTCAATACCGTAGGTAGAAATAGGCATCACACCGTGTTTGTCCAGCGCAAAGGGCACCAAGTAGTTGATAACCGCAGTGTAAATTGCGCTAGGAGCATCTTCGCCCAGGGCGTTTTCGATCTTTTCCTTAGAGGTTTCGCCCTCCTGGTTTTCAAGCTGATACTGCAAGGCAAAAGCATCCAGGCCATCGGTGAAGGCCTTGGTCATTTCTGCGGCGCTGGCCGAAACGCGCAAACGATTTTCCTCGCCGGTGCTTTTGAGGGTTTCTACCTTCATGGGTTTCCTTTCGAATGCGCAGCACAGATTGCTGCTGCGAATGTGCCTTATAATCCAAAGCGATGCAAAAGCCCGTGGGCAAATGAGCGCAAGGATTTATTTCATGACTTCCGATAATACCGAAAACCAGCAGCCACGATACACCCTAAAGCCCACCTTCACACCCCTTCCGCACAGCACGAAAGCAAGCGGGCAATCAAAGGAGCATGCGAAAAACTGCACAGATGCGCAAAACGGTGCTCCAAATAGCATGCGCTCAACCATAAAGAACGAAGACGGAAAGCAATCCAACAAACCAGGCATGACGGCCAACGTCAATTCGGTAATCCGCGCGGCCAACGAAGACGACGACCTGTACGACCCATACTCCGACTACCACGACGGCACCCTGCGCGCCGCCACCTTCGAAGAAGACCCCTGGCGGTAAAAAAGCCCGCTCATATGAGCGGGCGGATACAGCATACAAAATACAGGTCCACGCAAGTCGACGAGGGCAACCCCGGTGCCGTGAATTCGCAGAGAGGGAACAGCGAAGCGTGCTATGTACGTGAGCTTTTCATCTGTGTGAACTCAGGGTGCCCAGCTTGTCTGCAGCGGAAACAAAAAGCCCGCTCTTTCGAGCGGGCTTCAGATTGGCTTACAGAGCCTTCTTGGCGATTTCAGCGAGAGAAGCAAATGCCTCTGCGTCGTTGATGGCCATGTCGGAGAGAACCTTGCGGTCGAGCTCAACGCCAGCCTTCTTCAGGCCGTTCATGAACTTTGAGTAAGAAAGGCCGTTGATGCGGGCTGCAGCGTTGATACGGGTGATCCAGAGACGGCGGATCTCACGCTTCTTAGCGCGACGATCGCGGTACTGGTACTGGAGCGAATGCTGAACCTGTTCCTTCGCAGCACGATAAGAACGGGACTTTGCACCATAGTAACCCTTGGCGCGATTGAGAACGGTACGGCGCTTCTTATGAGCGTTAACTGCGCGCTTTACACGAGGCATACTGGTTTCCTCCTTTTACTATCGAAGACCAAGGTTGCGAGCGATTACCTTCTTATCGGCAGCTGCTACCTCAGTTTCGTGACGGAAATTACGCTTACGCTTCTGGCTCTTCTTGGTCAGAATGTGAGACTTGTAAGCCTTGGAGCGCATGATTTTACCGGAACCGGTTACGCGAAAGCGCTTTGCGGTGCCGGAATGAGTCTTCATCTTGGGCATTATTTGTCCTTCCCTTGTTCGTCCTTCTTTTTCTTTACCGTTGCAGGCAACGGAGCAATAAGCATATGCATGTTACGGCCTTCCATCTTAG
>CAZQWR010000181.1:0-2013 GCA_964597085.1 uncultured Cryptobacterium sp. | reverse complement strand
CCTTTCATTTCAGTTAGCTCCAGTTAGCTTTTTTAGTTCCGTTTCGCTTTTTTAGCTTCAGTTAGCTTTTTTGCTTTGGTTAGCTTAGTTGGCGTTGGCTGTGGCAGGTTAAAAGGTTCCTTCAGCTTCGCTGTGCTCGCAGCCAGTAATGTCTTTTACGACTTTCCTGTCGTGGTGCTTCTTCATCTTGAGCGCCAAGGGGTAAGTAACAAGTGAAAGAACCAGGGCACAAGCACCGAAGACAGGCAGCATTACGCCCACGCGCCCGCTCGGGCGCATATATGGGAACTAAACAGCCCACTGGGCTGTTTACCGTGCGCAAACAAAAACCCGAGGTCCGCATTCATGCGGGCCTCGGGTTTTGTTCATTGGCCGGGCTTGTTATGGAAGGTGCTTCCCTACCCTAGACGTTCGCCTGGCCCTTGCGGCGGCGGGCGGCGTAGGCCGCGGCTGCCACTGCGCCGATCAAGGCGAACAGGGCTGCTGCCAGCGGCGTGGTGTCGCCGGTCTTGGCCAGGTTGTCCAGGATGGAAGCGGCTTCTTCAACAGGCTGCTTCGTGTTCACTACCGAAACCTTATCCTGCTCGGCATTCAGGCTGAACTTGTCGGACACGTTGCCAGCAAAGCTCAGCTTGCCGTCGGTGCCCACAGTGAAGGTTGCCTCATCTTCCAAGGTTACATAGCCCTCGGGAGCCTTGGTTTCCTTCAGGGTGTATGAGGTGCCCTGAACCAGGCCTTCGAAGGCGATGCTGCCGTCTTCACCAGAAACAATCGTCTTCACGTCGGTACCGTCAACGAACTTACCGCCGTTCTGCGCGCGGACCTCGAACTCGGCGCCCTTCAGTGCGTTGCCTTCGGCATCGGTCTTGAACAGGATTGCCTGAATGGCCTCGTCACGCACGGTGATGGTTTCGGCCTCGGAAGCGTAGCGGCCATCGGCGGTTGCGCATACCACGGTGCCGTCGTCGTTGATGCCGAACTTCACTTCGCCTGCGTTGAGCTCGTAGCCATCGGGGGCCGTGATTTCCTCAATAAGGTAGTCAAGCTCGCCTTCGGTGGAAATGAAGCCGTACAGGTAATCAACCTCGCTGGCTTCGCTGAAATTGGGATCCAGGCTTACCTGCAGTTTGCCGTTTTCGAGAGTCTTAACGTACAGAACCTCGCCCATGGCCGAACCATCTTCGCTGCCGAAGTAGGCCGTGATCTTAAACACGGCGCCGGCAAGAATGGGGTCGTCCTTGGAGCCAGCATTCGCCAACCCCTTCTTGCTCAGATACAGCTCAACGGGCTCGTCGCTTTGGGTGATGACGGAAATGTAGCCATCGGTCGACTCGATGATGCCATAGTTTTCGGGCAGCTCGTAGCCCTCGGCAACCTTGACCTTGCCGTCTTCCTTAACGGCGAAGTGCAACGCCGTGGAATCCAACTCGTAGCCAGCGGGTGCCTTGGTTTCTACCAGCACGTAGGTTTCACCAACGGTAAGGCCTTCGATGTTGGCGGTTTGTACTCCGTCGACCTCCAGCTCACCGTTGGCAAGCGTCTTGATCTTGGCGGTCTTGTGAACGTAGGAACCATCGCCTACGGCGAAGTTACCCGTAAGCTCGTACTCGCCGCCAACAAGAGCCTCGCCCTTGCCTTCGTCATCGGCGCTGTACTTCAGCAGGCCAACGCCGGTGGGCACATCAATCGCGTTGATTATATAGATGCCGTTTTCGGGGGTGATACCCCAATCCTCTACGCCCTGCGACTCTTCGGAAAGCTCAACCACGCCCGTTGCAGAAACGTTGATGGTGATGTCTTCCTGTACCGGCTTATAACCGGCAGGCGCCTTGGTTTCGCTGATGGTGTAGCTACCGCCTGCAAGAAGCTGTGCGCTCAGCACCTCGGAAAGGGCGTTCTCGCCAACGGTCATGGCAATGGGCTCTGTGCTGCCGCCGGCGAAGGCGCTTTCGCCCACTGGCGTGATGGTGAACTCGGCGCCCGTCATGGCAATTGCAGCCTTGTCGTCGGTGG
>CAZQWR010000180.1:0-2013 GCA_964597085.1 uncultured Cryptobacterium sp. | reverse complement strand
GGACGCTCGTTCAAGGCGGAAAATTCTGTGAGCCACTTCTTCAGCGCCTGGCAGCGGGCATATGCATCGGCGCCCTTCTGCGTACGACGGCTCATAAAGCGCGAAACCACCAAAAGCGCAATGCCCGTGATAGCACACGGAACAATTACCAGCAGGTTGTCCATAACAATGCCCAGCGCGAAGCTGAACACAATAAGCAGAACGGCAACAACCGCCATGCGCACGGTTTTGGAATTCGAATAGCCCTCAATGTACTCGCCCGCGTTGGCGTGCGAGGTAACCATGCCCTGCCAAGCCATCATTTCGTTGTTGAAGCTTTCGGGGTTGGCTTCGGCGTATTCCTTGATAGAGTCCAGCCACAAGGAAGGCTCACCCTTGCCAACAGTGTCGAACAAGAAGCTCATAGCCTTGCGGTCAATTTCGCTGTTGAGCTTAAGCTCCGCTTCGGGCACGCGCGTAAGGTAATATGCCTCCACCTGCTTGGTGCTGAACATCTTCTTCTTTTCATAGGCACCCTTGCTAATGAGCAAGGCGCCCGCATTGGCCAGGTGCATGATGGTGGCAGAAAGATCGGAAGGGTTTTCCTTGCCAAAGCGCCAAATGCGCGCCACAACTGCTGGGTGCTCCCCTTCTACAGGAACGTCGCGCCAGTATTCATCGGTGAAATTGGGCTTCAGTTCCTTGCCGTAACGGATGAACGAGCGAATGCCCCAGGCAAGCAGAACCACGCACAGCACAATCGCAAACACCAGCGAGCCCATTTGCATACCACGCTGGGCATTAGCCGTATCGGCCCAAGTCTGCTCTTCGGAAAGCACCGTGCTTAAGCGCGAAGTAGATTCATGCGAATTTTTAGCCTTGGAATCCACCGAGGAAAGCCACGCCGTGGGGAACACCACGCGCGCCTCGGCATAATTACCCGAAGAAACATGCGGCGCGGTATAAGTTACCGTGCCCTGCTCTTCATTGATGGCTACCGTGCCGTTGAGCGGCCCATGCCCCCAAGCACGCACGTTATCGCCCGCAGTTACAGTTTGACCAGAAGCCACGGGCAGGTGCAGCGTCATGGTTACGTTGTCGGACGCTTCCGCCCAACCGCTGCCCACGAACTGCCAATACAGCTCGCCCACATCGGAGTACGACTGCGCAGCAAGCTTCACGGTGTAGTCCAGTTGGATGATCGCATTCTGATCATCCTTGTTGAAAAACACGTACACGGTATTCTTCGGCTCATCGAAAGAGTACGAAGTATTGCCAGGCCCGCCCGATTCACGCCACTTAACCTGGAAGGGCGTGCTGGAAAGGCTCGAAAGCGCTGCGGTTGCGTTGCCGGCGGAATCAGCGTCGGCCATGCTCACGCTGTTGATTTCGATACTGGAGCCGCTGGGTAAGCTATCGAACTCCCACCAAACGGCCGTATACGACCCGCTGAAGTCGAACTCGCGCTGCTCTACCACGTGCAAGTCGCCATTGGGCTGAATGGTGGCATCGATGGTGGTTTTGGGCATGTCGTACGACTTGGCCAACGCCTGCTGCGGCGCAATTGCCGAAACGCAGCTGAACAACGCCAGCGCCAAAACAAACAAGACCGCGAAGCGAAGCGCGCCTTTTTGGGCGCCCGAATGGGCGAAAACAGCGCCGCAAGCCTGCTGTTGCGCATTTTTTTCGATAAAAGCATGGTTTTGCACTGCTCTGCTCCTTGCAAGATGAGGGTGGGCAGGTTATCATTTCAATTCGCATATACGGAGAGCTGACCGAGAGGCCGAAGGTGCTCGCCTGCTAAGCGAGTATACGCCAAAAGCGTATCTGGGGTTCGAATCCCCAGCTCTCCGCCAGGCAATCTAACAAGCACGGTAACCGTGCTTGTTTTTTTATTCCACAACAACGTTAAGGGGATTCGAACCGATGAGGTGGAATTCCGTTAAGAAAATAGCCCAGTGGGCTATTTTTAGGAATTCGCCCGACCGAGCTTGCGAGGGAGGGGCAGATTGGCGAAGCCAATCGAATCCCCAG
>CAZQWR010000179.1:0-2028 GCA_964597085.1 uncultured Cryptobacterium sp. | reverse complement strand
ATTTCAGACAGGCTAACCGGATCGCGGTTTTCCAAGTAGAACTCGGCCAACAGGGTTTCGCCGTCGTTAGCGTAAACCTTGGTTTTCTCTGCATAGTTATAAGCGCTGGCGTCGGTGTAATCGGGCAGGTCTTGCAGCCAAACCGTGCACAAGGCAACTACGGCAATGCAGCATGCAACGATGATGCCGCCAACAACAGCCGCAATTGCGCCAGCTTTGGAGCCGCCCCTTGCGTGGCTAGCAGCGTGCCTGCTTCTTCTCCCTCGAGTAGCCATCTAACCTCCAATAAACAGTTCTCGCCATTTTACCATTCGCGAAGCCGCTCATTGGAAAGCGCACAACTATGCCAGGTTCTGATCGGCCTCCAGCTGCTTTGCACCCATTTCGATCTGCTCGGCAACCACAGAATTGCCGGTGCCGCCGAACGTGGTGCGTGCCGCAACGATGCTCTGCAGGTCAAGTGCGCCGGTAATGTCGGCCTCGAACAGCTCGGATGCCTGCTTGAAATCTTCCAGCGAAAGGTCGTCCAGGTCGCAGCCGCGCTTGTCGCACAGCAGAACCAGGTTGCCCACTACCTCGTGTGCCTTGCGGAAGGGCAGGCCCTTCTTTGCCAGATAGTCGGCCACATCGGTTGCAGCAAGGTAGCCCTTCTTCGACTGGGCCAACATGGCATCGGCGTTCACCTTCATGGTGGAAATCATGCCCTCCATGCAAACCAGGCAGTCGTGCAGGGTTTTACAGGCGTCCATTACACCTTCCTTGTCTTCCTGCAGGTCTTTGTTGTAAGCAAGAGGAAGGCCCTTCATGGTAGTGAGCAGGGCCATAAGGTCGCCCACAACACGGCCCGACTTGCCACGGATGAGCTCGGCGAAGTCGGGGTTCTTCTTTTGCGGCATGATGGAAGAACCGGTGGAGTACTCGTCGGCCAAGGTAATGAAACCGAACTCGGAAGTAGACCAAAGAATAACTTCCTCGGAAAGACGCGAAAGGTGAATCATGGCCACCGAGCAGGCGTAATCCAAGTCAAGCAGGAAATCGCGGTCGGAAACGGCGTCGAGCGAATTGGGGATCATGTGATCGAAGCCCAGCTCATCGGTGGTCTGCTGGCGGTTGAGCGGATAGGTGGTGCCGGCCAAAGCGGCAGAGCCCAAGGGGTTTGCATTGGCAGCAACATAAGCCTGGCGAACGCGGTTGAAGTCGCGCGAGAACATCCAGAAGTAAGCCATGAAATGATGCGAGAGCAAAACAGGCTGAGCATGCTGCATATGCGTATAACCAGGCAAAATAGTGCCCATGTTTTCGCGGGCAGCCTTGATGAGCGCAGCACGCAGGGAATTCAAGTCGGCCATAAGCCCGGAAGCCAGCTCCTTGGCGTATAGGCGCGTGTCGGTGATTACCTGATCGTTGCGGCTACGGCCCGTGTGCAAACGGGCACCAGCGTCGCCGATGTTCTGGGTAAGCACCTTTTCAATGGACATGTGAATGTCCTCGTCGTTGATGTCGAAGGTGAAGTTGCCTTCCTCGATGGTTTTTTCGATTTCGGCCAAACCGGCAACGATAGCCTGGGCATCCTCTTCGGAGATTACGCCCTGAGCTGCGAGCATGCGCGCATGGGCACGGGAGCCGGCAATATCTTCGTGATACATTGCCTTATCCACGGGAAGCGAAGCGCCGAATTCCTGAGTGAACTCGCTAACGCCCTTTTCAAAACGTCCAGACCACAGAGCCATGGGATCTCCTATCTAATGCCAGAGCACCCAGCCCCAGCCTTTCGCCATAAGAACAGTTACCCATCATAACAAAAGCGCCCCTCAAACGAGGAGCGCCCAGCCGAATTGCCCAAAGGGCAAGAGCGGCAAACTGATCAAACAAAGCAACAACCGCAAAGCGAATTATTCGAAGAGCAAGAGCAATAAAAAGTGCAAAGCGAATTGCCCGAAGGGCAAGAGCGGTAAACCAAGCACCGCAGAACCAACAAAGCCGCAACCCGCCAAAACCTAGAGGCAAAGCGCACAAAGTGCGCGAGCC
>CAZQWR010000178.1:0-2043 GCA_964597085.1 uncultured Cryptobacterium sp. | reverse complement strand
GCCAAGCGCGACGACCCGCGTGTTGCCGACCCGGTTTTGAAGGAAGGCGCGCTGCTTACCAAGGTGTTCAACCGCCTGGCTCGCAGCTGCTTTTACGAAGCTTCCAAGAACTTCGAGGGCTATATGCCCCTGGGCTCTGTTTCGCCTGAGGTACTGAGCCGCGTGTACAAGACAATGACCAAGTACGAAAGCCTGATGTATCACTGCGACTTGCACTCCATCATGCCCTTGATGGACGAGTTCATCCGCTATGCCAACAAGCATTGGTCGAGCGGTATCAAGGAAGCCGAAACCAACCAGGACGAAGATGCTCGCCGTCAGGTGCTGGTAGATTCCTTCTATCTGCTGCGCATTGCCACGTTGCTCATGCATCCGGTAGTGCCCGCGGGCACCGAGCGCATCTGCGACTACATGAACTTCGATTTCGATGAGTTCTTCAGCTGGAATTACGACTTCGATAGCATGGAAGAGCTGTGCAACGCCAACGAGCTCGACGAGCGCCGTCACCGCGTGCGCGACCTGCCGCCTCGCACCGATTTCTTCAAGTTCCACCCATCTCAGATCAAGGAAAAGAAGAAGTAGCGCCAAATTTTGAAAAAGATGCTTGCAGCGCCGATAGGATTCTGTATAATAACGTCTTGCGCGCGGACGTGGCTCAGCTGGTAGAGCATAACCTTGCCAAGGTTGGGGTCGCGGGTTCGAATCCCGTCGTCCGCTCCATTAAATTTCAAAAGCCGGTCGGTTTCGGCCGGCTTTTTTAATCGGCGACGTGGCCAAGTGGTAAGGCAGAGGCCTGCAAAGCCTTTACCCCCGGTTCGAATCCGGGCGTCGCCTCCAGTAAACGCACAGAGGCTCGGTAATCCCGAGCCTCTTTTTGTTTTCCTGGTAGGCAGGGTGGGGCTTTTATGAAATGCCCCGCAAGCCCCATGCACTGCCGTACCATACTCACGTCTACCCCAGCTGCCCACGTTTTGTGGGTAGTTTGCTGTAGGGCGCTGTTCGCGGCGCCCATTCGCGAAGCCAACAGAAGGGAACTGCATGTCGCCCGACATCCTTATCGAAGCGCTCAAGGCGCTGCTTTTGGGCATTACCGAGGGCATTACCGAATGGCTGCCCATTTCTTCCACTGGTCACATGATCTTGGTGGACGAGTTCGTTCAGCTCAACGTTAGCGAAAAGTTCCTGGAGCTGTTCTTGGTGGTTATCCAGATTGGCTCAATCATGGCCGTTGTGGTCACCTTCTGGCATAAGCTCAATCCGGTTTCGCGCACGAAAGATGCCGTTGAGCGCAAGAAGACCTGGCGCATGTGGGGCATGGTTGTTATCGGCAGCATCCCTGCCGCTGTTTTGGGTTTGGCCCTGGACGATTGGGTTCACGACCGTTTCTACAACGCCTATTGCGTTGCCGCCATGCTTATTCTGTACGGCATCATCTTCATTGCGCTGGAAGCACACAACCGCAAGCGCAAGCGTGAAGTGCTGGCGGCCGCCCAGCAGCCTGTTGGGAAGCATGCGCGCGCTATTGATGCATCCGACCCCGAAAGCGTTGATGCTGCGCTGTTCCGTATTACCGATCCGTATGAAATGGATTGGAAAACCGCTCTGAAGATTGGCTTTTTCGAGGTTCTGGCCATTGTTCCTGGCACTAGCCGTTCCGGTGCCACCATTATCGGCGGTATCTTGTGCGGTTGCTCGCGCACTGCTGCAGCGGAGTTCACCTTCTTTTTGGCCATCCCGGTAATGTTCGGTTGGGGCATGGTTAAGGCAGTGAAGTACTTCCTTTCAGGCTTGGCTATGACGCAAGCTGAAATCGTTGTGCTTATCGTGGGTATTGTTTCAGCCTTCGCCATGGGCATGATAGCTATCCGCTTCCTTATGGGTTACATCAAGCAGAACGATTTCACTGTGTTCGGCGTTTACCGTATTTTTGTTGGCCTGGTGGTGCTCGGCTACTTCGGCACGAAGGCCGTGGGCCTAATCTAGAGCGCCTGCGGTGCTCAAGTGGGGTATTCTTCTTGTATGGAAAAGAAGCCTCAAAAACCC
>CAZQWR010000177.1:0-2073 GCA_964597085.1 uncultured Cryptobacterium sp. | reverse complement strand
TTCGCCTTTAATTCCCCCGTTTTCAGCACGGTGCTCAAATTCATTGAGCACTTGGCCCGACATGCCGCGAAACACCTCTTCATGCTCCTTTGTTAGCTCACGGCAAACGGCAACCCTTCTATGGGGGAAGGCTTCCGCAACGGCCTTAAGGGCAGAAACAATGCGCTGAGGACTTTCGTAGAACACCAACGCAGCGTCCAAGCTACGAAGGTTTTCCAGGACCTTCGTACGCTCCCCTGCTTTACGCGGAAAGAATGCTCCGAAGTAGAAGGTTTGGGTGGGAAAGCCACTGGCAACATAGGCGGTGGCTACAGCGGTGCCACCCGGAAGAACCTCAACGCCTGCACCTGCGTTATAGGCTGCGTCCACCAAACGTTGACCCGGGTCCGAAACCCCAGGCATGCCTGCATCAGAGGCAAAGCCAATAACCTCGCCTCCAAGAACGCGATTCACTATTTCGTCAGCGCGCTTGGAAACCGTGGCCTCGTCCAAACGCTCTAGACGCTTTTCAATGCCTAACGCCGCAAGAAGTTTGCCTGTTACACGCGTATCCTCGCAGCAAAGCGTGTCGCACGCAGCAAAAGCTTCCAGGGTACGCTTGGTCACATCGCCAAGGTTTCCCAATGGCGTGGGAATGATAATGAGCTTTCCGGACGAGGCCATTTAATTAAAACTATTCCTGAACAGCGGCAATTACTTCAACTTCGATAAGCGCGCCCTTGGGCAGCTTATCGATGCCAACCGCAGAACGGGCGGGCAGCTGCTTGCCGAAGGATTCAGCATAAACAGCGTTGAACTTTGCGAAATCGTTGATATCTTCAAGGAAGCAGGTGGTCTTAACCACGTGGTCGAAGTCGGTGCCAGCCTCTTGCAAGAGGGCATCAATATTCTTCATAACCTGCTCAGCTTGATCTTCAATGGTGGTTCCTACCAGCTCGCCCGTTTCGGGGCTGAGGGCAATTTGACCGGAGCAGAACAGAAGACCGTTTACTACAACGCCCTGAGAATAAGGCCCAATAGCTGCAGGTGCTTTTTCGGTGCTGATGGAATGCATGGTTTCCTCCTTTGGAAAGGTGGCGCATAATAAACGCTACGCGATAAGTACTTAGCCATAGTACCCTTTTGCGAAGGGCCAGCACCAAGCTGGCGCGAAACATCCAAAATAGACGAAGGACACTCATGCTGACGCTCGCTACATTTGAAGAAGCTGCAAAGAAAGTAAAAGAAGTAACGCAGGAAACAGAACTCATTTACAGCAACTACTTCAGCAAAGAATCCGGCAACGAGGTGTACCTAAAGCCCGAAAACATGCAGCGCACTGGTGCTTATAAGGTTCGTGGCGCTTACTACAAAATCAGCACACTGACCGATGAGCAGCGCGAACGCGGACTTATCACCGCTTCCGCTGGCAACCACGCGCAAGGTGTTGCCTATGCCGCGCGCAAATACGGCGTTCCTGCAACCATCGTTATGCCCACCACCACTCCCCTTATCAAGGTTGAGCGCACCAAGGAATTGGGCGCGGAGGTTATCCTGGCCGGCGATGTGTACGACGAAAGCTACGAGCACGCATTGAAAGTTGCCGAAGAGCGCGGTCTTACCTTTGTTCACCCGTTCAATGATCCAATCGTTGCTGCGGGCCAGGGCTCCATTGCCATGGAAATTGTCCAGGAACTGCCCTTGGTGGACATCATCTTGGTTCCCATCGGAGGTGGCGGGCTTGCTACAGGCGTTTCCACTCTGGCAAAAATGCTGAACCCTCGCATTAAAGTAATCGGCGTTGAGCCTTCGGGCGCAGCTTGCATGGAGGCCTCCCTTGAAGCCGGCCATGTAGTTAAGCTTCCCAGCGCAAACACCATTGCCGACGGCACCGCTGTTCTGGAGCCGGGCGACAAGGTGTTTCCTTACATCAAGGAAAACATTGACGAAATCATTACCGTAGAAGATGACGAGCTCATCGTTGCTTTCCTTGACATGGTTGAAAACCACAAGATGGTTGTAGAAAATTCCGGCTTGTTAACCGTAGCCGCTCTGAAGCATCTTGATTGCAAGGACCAAAAAGTTGTTTCCATC
>CAZQWR010000176.1:0-2087 GCA_964597085.1 uncultured Cryptobacterium sp. | reverse complement strand
TTTACGACGACGCAGCCCTGCGCGGCCAAGTGGGCACCATCCTGGTTTCGCCCTCGCGCACCATCACCGCCAAAGACATTTCCTCGCTGTAGGCTTGTCGCCCGAAGGCAACCCTTCAAACACCGTGTGAATCTGGGTTTTTTACATTGTGGGTTACACGTGCGAAGCGATTTGCTATCATAGCGAAGTTGTCGCCCTGGACGGGTGGCAGCTCATCGCGCGCAAATGCGGGTGTGGCGGAATTGGCAGACGCGCCAGGTTTAGGTTCTGGTGGGCAACCCCCGTGAAGGTTCAAGTCCTTTCACCCGCACCATCGCGCTCAATAGAAGTAACCAAGAAGGAGTTTATTCGTGAACATCAAAGTAGAGGCTCTCGAGAACAATCAGGTGAAGCTCAGCTTCGAGGTCGACGCTAAAGATGTCGACGCACGCATCAAGCGTACGTACCGCAACGTAGCAAAGCGCTACAGCTTCCCGGGCTTCCGTCCTGGTAAGGCTCCTCGTCCCGTTATCGATAACATCATGGGCCTCGACGCTGTTCGCACCACCGTCACCGAAGACCTGGTAAACGAGGTTTACCCTCAGGCTCTGGAAGAAAACAACCTGGTTCCCCTGCAGCGCCCCGACTATCAGTATGAGCAGGAACTTGTTGAAGACCACAAGCCCTTCAACTTCACCGCTACCATCCAGCTCAAGCCCGAGCTCGAGCTTTCCAGCTACGAACCCGTTGAGGTAGAGGTTCCCTCCACCGATGCAACTGCTGAAGAAATCGACGCTCAGATCGAAGAGCTTCGCAACTACTACCACGACTTCAAGGATGCAAACGCCAACACCAAGGTAAAGCCCGGCGAGTTCGTTGAGCTTTCCATGAGCGCCAAGAACGAAAAGGGCGAAGAGGTTGGCGCATTCGACGCTGATCATCGCCTGTACGAGCTGGGCCAGGGCGTTTACCCCGAGGCATTCGATGCTGAGCTCATCGGCCTGAAGAAGGGCGGCGAAAAGTCCTTCGACCTCGACCTTACCGATATGCACTCCGCAGTAACCGACGCTCTGGAGGAAAAGGGTACCGTTCACTTCGAGGTAACCATCGACGCCATCAAGAAGAAGATCGTCCCTGAGGTAACCGAGGAATGGGCAAAGGAAACCTTCGGTTTCGAGGGCCTGGAAGATATGCGCAGCAAGATCGCTGACAGCATCAAAACCCAGAAGACCTCCAGCATGGGTGCACGCAAGGAAAACGAGTGCTTGCTTGCTCTTGGCAACCGCATTGAAGGCGACCTGCCCGAGGCTATGCTTGAGCGCCAGGAAACCGAGAACCTGCAGAACTTCTACGGCCAGCTTTCCCGCATGGGCCTTACGTTCGACAAGTACCTTTCCGCAATGGACATGACCCCCGATCAGTTCAAGGAAGACAACAAGAAGCAGGCAGCCGATATGGTTCGCCAGGATCTTGCTCTTGACGCTTGGGCTCGCCATTACGAAATCACCGCAACCGAAGAAGAGGTTCACAACGAGTTCGCCCAGGCCGACCTGGACGACCCTGAGGCAATCATGGCCGAGTGGCGCAAGGAAGGCCGCCTGCCCATGATCCGCGAGAGCATCGTTCGCACCAACGCCGTGCGCGATGTTGTTGCCAAGGCAAAGGTAACCGAGGTAGAGGTTTCCAAGGAAGAAGAGGCCGAGTAGAGCCTGCGCTCTTCATCTAATACCTTATGAAGTGAAGGGCAACTGCCATATAAGGCGGTTGCCCTTTTCCGCACATTTAACCTAGTGGCGCATCTGCGCAACCAGCTTTAAGGAAACGAGGCAAACATGTTCAACAACCCCCTCCAATCCGCGCTAGTCCCATACGTAGTAGAGCAGTCGCCTCGCGGCGAGCGCAGCTACGACATCTATTCCCGCCTGCTCAACCAGCGCATTGTGTTTTTGGGCGAGGCTATTGATGACGCTGTTGCCAATACTGTTGTGGCTCAGCTTCTGCACCTGGAATCGGCAGACCCCGATAAGGACATTTCCCTGTACGTGAATTCCCCCGGCGGCTCCGTTTCTGCCGGCCTGGCAATCTATGACACCATGCAGTACATCAAG
>CAZQWR010000175.1:0-2123 GCA_964597085.1 uncultured Cryptobacterium sp. | reverse complement strand
CTCAGCCTCGGCGGAATCGAGCATGGTGGTACCAGTGAACTCGCCGCGAAGCTCTGCATAAACAGGAGCTGCATGCTGGGAGTCCTTAATACCCCAGAAGCCTGGATGCTTGGCAATGGAGCGCGGAGCCAGCAGGCGAATGAGCGGGGCCTTGAGCAGCAGCATCATTACGATGTCGCAGCAGATGCCCAATGCCAGCGTAAGGCCAAAGCCCTTAACCGAAGCGGAGGCCAGGAAGAACAAGGTAAGTGCAGAAACCAGGGAAACCAGGTCGGCGTCGATGGAGGTTTCGATGCCGTGGCGAACACCGGTGATAGACGCGGCACGCACGCTTCTGCCCATACGTATTTCTTCGCGGAAACGCTCCAGAACAAGAATGGAAGAGTCGGCCGCCATGCCGATGGTAAGAACAACGCCGGCAATGCCTGCCAAGGAAAGCGAGAACAGGCCGAACGCAGAAAGCGTGGCCAGCAAGCCCAGGTAGAACACAGCGAACACGCCCATGGCCGCTGCAGTGAGCAGGCCAAGACCGCGATAGAAGCACAGCAGGTAAAGCATTACCAGGATAAGGCCCAGAATGGCAACGATAAGACCGCTGTACAAAGCGTCCTGACCAAGGGTGGGGCCAACTACCTGGCTCTGCTCGAACTGGAAGCTAACGGGCAAGGAGCCGGATTCCAGAACGGTCTGCAGCGACTGGGCATCGTCCAAGCTGTAGTTGCCGGTGATGGAAACCTGGCCGCCGGTGATTTCAGCCTGAACGGCAGGTGCGCTTTGAATCTGACCATCGAGGATGATGACGATCTTGCCGTTATCGGGCGCAAGTTCGCGCGTGGCATCGGCGAAAGCCTGGGTGCCTGCAGAATCGAGCGTGAGGTTAACGGCGTAGTACTGGCTGGTATCGGATGCCTTGTCTACCGTAACGCGGGTGATGTTTTCGCCCGTGATGAGCGGCGTGTAAGTGCCGGAACTTACGCTGCGGTACGTGGTTTTACCGGTTT
Organism: uncultured Cryptobacterium sp.; assembly: GCA_964597085.1. Taxonomy (GTDB): domain Bacteria; phylum Actinomycetota; class Coriobacteriia; order Coriobacteriales; family Eggerthellaceae; genus Anaerotardibacter. The sequence continues at coordinate 1,122 of CAZQWR010000175.1, read as the reverse complement.
GGAAAGAATTGCCGAAGTCATCGGAAACGGTGCTCTGCTGAGCGTAGGTGCCGTTTTCAATAGCGGTTTTATCGGCATCGTTGGTGAACGAGTCGGCACGAGCGAACTCGAGCTTACCGGTTTTGCCAATGGTGGAAAGGGCCTTTTCGGTATCGGTTGCGCCAGGAATCTGAACCAGGATCTGATTGGTGCCCTGAACTGCCACCGTTGCCTCAGATGCACCCAAGGCATTAACGCGCGATTCAATGATGGAGCGCGATTTTTCCATGTCTTCGGTTGAAACATCTTCGCCATCGGTGCTTTGAGCAGAAAGCACAACAGAAAGACCGCCCTGAATATCAAGGCCCTGATTGATCTTTTCGTTAGGCGGCGTGAACATGAACACAGAGCCGATAACCAGCAGCGTGGTAATAACGAGCAGCCAAACGTTACGGCGGTTCCTATTGCCACCCGTGAGCTTGGCGCGTTCTTTCTGGCGCTGCTTGGTGCGCTTCTGGGAAGCCTTTTCGCGCTCCTTACGGCGCTTTTCACGTTCTTTCTGACGCTTCTTCTCTTCTGCAGTAAGCGCCTTTTCCTTGGGGGCGGAAGCGCTATCCTTCTGCTCTTCTTCCTTCTTGGATTCTTCAGCCATGCCGTTCCTTCTTGCGTATACGTACTGCCCATTTGCAAGCTTAGAGGCTTGCCTGGACAAAGTTAGCCAATTTGTACATTCCAAATTAGACACTTTACCGCAGTGAAGCCCAGCCCGAAAGCAAAACCACACCCCATGCAAAGAAAACCCAGCAAGCGGCGCCCATCCGCCATGCAAGCCGTGCAAACAAAGCAAAGCCACAACCCAAGGCGATGGGCCGAGCAAAAGACTCAAGGGCAAACAGGACGAACCAACGGAAGATACGGGCAAACGGAAACGAACGAACGAAGTGTCCCTAAGCGAAGGGCTGAACGAGATAATGGATCAAAGGCTAACGGAACAAGCCAATGAGAGATTAGAACAAGCTTAAACAAACGAAGCTCAACCCCTAAATAAGCCGTATCTTTCCCTAAATATAAAATGCCCCGCAAGGGGCATATTGAAATCGCAGGTTGGCGCAGTAAGTCAGCGAGGAAGGCTCCAGTGCCCCA
>CAZQWR010000174.1:0-2150 GCA_964597085.1 uncultured Cryptobacterium sp. | reverse complement strand
GCCGCTTCCGTCAGAACCTGCTGGGCAAGCGCGTCGACTACTCCGGCCGTTCGGTAATCGTTGTTGGTCCTACCCTGAAGCTGCATCAGTGCGGCCTGCCTAGCCAGATGGCACTCGAGCTGTTCAAGCCCTTCGTAATGAAGCGCCTGGTAGAGCTTGAGTATGCGGCAAACATCAAGGCAGCCAAGCGTGCCGTAGACCGTGGCGCAAGCTACGTATGGGACGTTCTGGAAGAGGTGATCACCGAGCATCCGGTACTGCTGAACCGCGCACCTACCCTGCACCGCTTGGGCATTCAGGCCTTCGAGCCTGTGCTGGTAGAGGGCAAGGCCATCAAGCTGCACCCGCTGGTATGCACCGCCTTCAACGCCGACTTCGACGGCGACCAGATGGCTGTTCATGTGCCGCTGGGCGCTGAGGCTCAGGCCGAGGCTCGCGTGCTCATGCTTTCCGCAAACAACATCAAGTCGCCTGCACATGGCCGTCCGCTGACGGTTCCCACGCAGGACATGATCATCGGTATGTACTACCTCACCGCAGCCCGCGATGGCTTCCCGGGTGAAGGCCGTGCATTCGTCGATTTCGCCGATGCCCGCAACGCCTACGATGCCCGCACGGGCGTAGACCTGCAGGCAAAGATCTGGGTTCGCCTGAAGCAGGACACCCAGGTTGCCACGGCGTTCGACGAGTTCGAGCAGTACAGCGCCGGTCAGCGTCTTGAAACCACCATCGGCCGCATCATCTTCAACTCGGTGTTCCCGGACGACTACCCGTTCCTGAACTACCAGATGAACAAGAAGGAAATCGGCCGCATCGTAGAAGACGTATGCAACCGCTACACGCTTTCCGAGGTTGAGCCTATCCTGGACGGCCTGAAGAGCACCGGTTTCCACTACGCCACCATCGCAGGCATCACCGTTTCCGTTTACGACGCAACGGTTCCGCCCAGCAAGGGCGATATCCTCGCTGCTGCCGATCAGAAGGTTGCCGCCATCGAGGAAGACTACGAGATGGGTCTTATGAGCGCAGAAGAGCGTCATAAGCAGGTCGTAGACATCTGGACCGAGGCAAACGAGGAAGTCGGCGACGCAATGGCTGCCAACTTCGACGCGTTCAACCCCATCTTCATGATGGCCGACTCCGGCGCTCGAGGTAACATCAAGCAGATTCGTCAGCTTGCTGGTATGCGTGGCCTGATGGCAGACACCAAGGGCGGCACCATCGACATTCCTGTTAAGTCGAACTTCCGCGAAGGCCTTTCCGTTCTGGAATACTTCATTTCCACGCACGGCACTCGAAAGGGTATGGCCGACACCGCACTGCGTACCGCCGACTCGGGTTACCTTACCCGCCGCTTGGTTGACGTTGCACAGGACGTTATCGTTCGCGAAATCGACTGTGGCACTACCGACGGCGTTCCTTACCCGCTGCACAACGACAAGGGCGAGCTGGACGAAAACCTTATTGGCCGCTGCATGCTGGAAACGGTTGCAGATGCCAACGGCGAGGTAATCGTTGAGGCTGGCGAGTTCATCTCTTCCATGGACCAGCTGAAGGCAATGGAAGCTGCAGGCGTTGAGAATATCAACATCCGCACCGTTATGACCTGCCATGCAGAGCACGGCGTTTGCCAGAAGTGCTACGGCTGGGACCTCGCAACTTCCCGTCCGGTAAACATCGGCACTGCTGTTGGCATCATCGCCGCACAGTCCATTGGCGAGCCTGGCACGCAGCTTACGATGCGTACGTTCCACGCCGGCGGCGTTGCAGGTGAAGACATCACCCACGGTCTGCCCCGTGTTACCGAGCTTTTCGAGGCTCGCAAGCCTAAGGGCCAGGCTGTGCTCGCTGAAATCAGCGGTACCCTTCAGGTAACCGCCGACAAGGTGAACAAGACCCTTACCGTTCACGACCAGGAGGGCAATATCCGCGAGTACGTGGTATCCGCCCGCGCTACGCTGCTTCCCGGCGTATCCGATGGTTGCGAGGTTGAGGTTGGCCAGCAGCTCACCAAGGGTTCTGTGAACCCTCACGACCTGCTTCGCCTCACCGACCCGAACACCACCCTGCGCTACATCGTGGCTCAGGTTCAAGACGTGTACGTCTCCCAGGGTGTAGACATCAACGACAAGCACATCGAGGTTATTGCC
>CAZQWR010000173.1:0-2169 GCA_964597085.1 uncultured Cryptobacterium sp. | reverse complement strand
CTGCTGCTGTTGAGGGTGCGGCGTTTGCGGCTGGCGAAGTTTCGGGTGCCGAAGCGGACGCTGTTGGCGGCGATACGCCTGGCATTGTTTCTGCAGATGGCGTGGTTGTTGCTGACTGCGGTACGCCCAGTGCGATAGTCGCTGATGGCTCGGTTGCTGCAGGTTGCGTCGCCTCCGAAGCCAATGGTGGTGCGCTCGGCGCGAATAAAGCTGCGCCTGGCGCAAACAGTGCTGCGCCTGCCGATAATCCTGCCGCGCCTGGTGTAGGGCTCTGCTTGGGGTTTGCCGATGCTCCTCTTATGGCTGCAGCGTGCGAGGTTCTGAAAACCCACTTCGGCTACAGCAGTTTCCGCCCAGGTCAGGAAGAGCTGGTGGGTGCCGTGCTTTCCGGGCGCGATATTCTGGGCGTTATGCCCACGGGTGCTGGCAAATCTATCTGCTATCAGGTGCCGGGCATGGTGCTGCCGGGCCTTACCTTGGTGGTTTCGCCTTTGGTTTCGCTCATGGGCGACCAAGTGCGTGCCCTGCTGCAGGCAGGCGTGCGCGGTTCGTACCTGAATTCCACTTTAACCCCAGGCCAGCAGGCCACGGTTATGCGCCGCGCGCTGGAAGGCCAGTACGACGTTATGTATGTTGCGCCCGAGCGCCTGGCCGACCCGCGCTTTGCGGAGTTCGCTTCCCAGGCGCCCATTCCGCTGGTGGCAGTGGACGAAGCGCACTGCGTTTCGCAATGGGGGCAAGATTTTCGCCCTGCATACTTGGGCATTGGTGCGTTCATAGCATCGCTGCCGCAACGCCCAATTGTGGCGGCGCTTACGGCAACCGCAACCCAGCGCGTGCGCGAAGACATTGCGGCTTTGCTTGGCTTGGAAAACCCTTTCGTTAAGGTAACGGGCTTCGACCGTCCCAATCTGCATTTTGCAGTGGAGCAGCTTGCCGGCAAACGCAAGATGGCGCGTGTGGTGAACTATGCGCTGGAGCACCCTTCCGATTCGGGCATTGTGTACTGCTCCACCCGCAAGGAAGTGGAAAAGCTGCAAGAAGCCCTGGTGGAAGAAGGGGTGCGTGCGGTGCGCTACCACGCCGGCCTTAAGGTAGGGGAGCGCACCGAAGCTCAGGAAGCCTTCGTTTCCGACGATGCCCCGGTAATGGTTGCTACCAACGCGTTTGGCATGGGCATCGATAAATCCAACGTGCGCTATGTTATTCACAACAACATGCCTGCTTCGCTGGAAGCGTATTACCAGGAAGCGGGCCGCGCCGGACGCGATGGCGAGCCTTCCGAATGCCTGTTGCTGTGGAACGATGGTGACATTGGCACCTGCCGTTTCTTCATTGAGCAAGAGGTTGAAAACGAAGCCTTAACTCCCGAAGAACACGAGCTGGTGCGTGCTTCGCGCCGCCGTTTGCTGGGCGCCATGACGGGCTATTGCCTAACCACGCATTGCCTACGCCGCCATATTCTTGAGTACTTCGGCGACGATTCCGCCACCGATTGCGGCAATTGCTCTAACTGCGAAGGTGGGTTCGAAGCCATCGACGTTACGTTGCAGGCGCGTGCCGTAATGCGATGCGTGCAGGAATTGCGCGGGCGTTACGGCAAGGGCATGGTGGTGGATGTTCTGCACGGCTCGAAGAGCCAGCGCCTGTTCGAATTCGGCTTGGAAACCGCCAAAACCTATGGCAGCGTGCCCGATGAATCTACCGTGCGCCTGAAAGAGATTATCGAAATTTTGGCAAGCGAAGGCTACCTGCTTATTGAAGAAGGTCGCTACCCGCTGGTTGGCTTGGGTCCGCGTGCCCGCGAAGCTGCAGAGCCTTCGTTCGAGCTGCGCATGAAGCGCCCCGCCGCAAAGGTAACGCGCTTGAAGGGCGCCGATGGGGCAGAGCGCGTGCTTGGTGCTTCGGGCGAAAGGAAGAAAAAGCCCAAGGCGGCTGAAGGCCTTGATCCTATGGATGCCGATCTGTTCGAGCGCTTGCGTACGCTGCGCAAGCGTATTGCCGATGAAGCCACGGTGCCGCCCTACGTGGTGTTCTCCGACGCAACGCTGCGCGGCATGTGTTTGGCGCGCCCCGCAAACGAAGAGCAATTCCTGGAAGTTTCCGGCGTAGGCCAAACCAAGCTTGAACGCTACGGCAAGCAGTTCCTAGCCGAAATCAACGCTTGAG
>CAZQWR010000172.1:0-2182 GCA_964597085.1 uncultured Cryptobacterium sp. | reverse complement strand
CCGGTCACCTGGTACGAGGTCGATGAGAAGGGCAACAAGACCGTTGCCACGGGCAACGCCAAGTACGGCACCACGTATGTGGCGAGCGCCACCATCAACCAGGAGAGAAAGCTGGGTCTGTTCTTCAGCAAATCGCTGGGCGCAGATAGCGTGACGGTATTCAAGGGCGCCGATGACAAAACCGGCGTCGCCGCCGCGAGCGTGCAGGTTGACGCTACGGAGAGTACTGCCACCATCGAAACCGCCGGCTTCCAGACCGAGTCGGCCACTATCAACGACGTGGAGCCGGCGAGCGTTAGCGTGGACGAGGGCGCTTCCGTCGAAAGCCTGCTGGCCATGCTGCCCGATTCCGCGAAGGCCACGCTCTCCGACGGGAGCACCGCCGCCCTATCGACGGACAAGACCAGCGTGACTTGGCCGGAGGGCCTGCTCGATGCCAATGGCAAAGTGGCAAAGCCAGCTGCTTCGGGGGAGGGTTTCGAAGTTAGCCTGCCCCTTAAGGCATCTGACGCGGTGAGCGACGTCGCGGGCAAGTCCCTAGCGGTGACCGTCACCGTGAACGAGGCCAAGGACGGGGGCGAAAGCGGCGGCGATGCGCCCAGCCAGAAGATCGCGGCGCCTGCGCTCTCGCTCGTCGAGGGCACCTACTACGCTAGCCAGCTCGACGAGGACGGCAACCTGAGCATAGCCGTCTCCGGCGCCTCCGACGGCGCCGTCGTCAAGTACAGGATCAACGACGGGGAAGAGCAGGTGCTCGGTTCCTCGTCCGCCATCGTGCTCGCCGGCAAGGCGGACGGCACGGCCGAGTACAGGCTCGAGGTCTGGGCCGTTGCCAAGGACGGCAGCTCCCAGCCCGAGTCCGACCACGTTGCCGGCACGTACATCCTGGACGACACGCAGAACAAGGCCATCAAGGTCCTCTGCAGCGACACCGGGCTCTACGCCGAGGGCGCGGAGCGCTGGTCGGAGAGCTTCGTCGTGACGGGCAGCATCGGCTCCGCCGCCGCCGTCGCCGCCCCGGCGCAGGACGGCCGCATCTTCGACCACTGGGCATGGGACGGCGCGCCCGAGGGCACCGACCTGTCCTCGAGCTCGCTCTCAATCCCCAGCTTCTCCACCGGGCTCTCCGGCAAGATCACCGCGGTCTACACCCCGGTCGTCTCGACCATCGACGTGGGCATCAGCGCCCCCGAGGCCCACAAGGCGCTCGACGCGGCGGCGTCCTACGTCAAGATCGGCGTCGGCACCGAGGCGGCAACCACCGACGTCACCAGCTACTTCTCCAGCTGCAACGCCGGCGGCGAGGAGGGCGCATGGCTCTCCTGGGCGCCGTCGGACGGCACGGCGGGGCACAACGCCAACTACACCGCCTCCCTCTCGCTGAGCGCACCCGATTCCGGGGACGGCGTCAGGTACGCCCTGGCCGAGAGCCCCACCCTGCTCGTCGGCGGCTACGTCATCTCCAGCGGCGCCTACGTCGCCGAGGGCGCCGACGGCGGCAAGACGCTGTGCGTGGACTTCCCCAACACCGGCCCGTACGAGTGCACCGGCGTGACCGCGCCAAGCGATGTTCAGCTCCCCTTCGGGGAGGCCTGCGGCTGCCAGGCCACCCAGGAAGACGGCAAGGCCGCGGGCTGGGGCCTGCCCAAGCAGGTGCAGGTCGCCTACGCCTGCGGCGAGACCGCGATGCTGGACGTGGACTGGGACGCGGTGGCGGGCTTCGACAAGGACAGGCTCGAGGCCCAGGAGCTCACCGCCACGGGCACGGTCTCGTTCCCCGGCACGGTGGACAACGGCGGGGTCCCGGGCACGGTGACGGCGAGGATCCTGGTCGCCGCGCCGGAGACGGTCTCCGCCCCCACGGCCTCCGTCGCATCAGGAGCGTACAGGCAGGACCAGAGCGTGTCGCTCTCGTGCGACACGGAGGGCTCCACCATCCGCTACACCACCGACGGCAGCGAGCCCACCGAGGAGAGCGCCGAGTACGGCGAGCCCATCCAGGTGACCACCGGCACCACCGTCAAGGCCCGCGCCTACCGCAGCGGCATGGCTCCCAGCGACGTGGCGACCTTCGAGTACTCCATCGAGCGCACGGTGACGTTCGACACCGCAGGCGGCAGCGCCGTTGCCGCCCAGGCCGTGGCCGACGGCGGCACGGTGCAGAAGCCGGCCGACCCGACCC
>CAZQWR010000171.1:0-2232 GCA_964597085.1 uncultured Cryptobacterium sp. | reverse complement strand
CCTGGGTTACCACTTCACGAACGAAGGGCTGGTCGGCCTTAACGATTTCAGCCATCTTCTTTTCGATAGCCTCGAAGTCGTCGGAAGAAATGTTCTCAGGCAGGGCGAAGTCGTAGTAGTAGCCGGTTTCGGTAGCAGGGCCGTAGGCAATCTGCGCACCAGGGAACAGCTCCTGCACGGCTTCGGCCATGATGTGAGCGCAGGAATGGCGCATGATCTCCAGCGCTTCGGGGCTTTTGTTGGTGATGATTTCAACCGCATCGCCATCGGAAACAGCGGCGGTAAGGTCTACCTCTTCGCCGTTGATCTTGCCGGCAAGGGCGGCCTTAGCCAGGCCCGTGCCAATGGATGCAGCAACGTCGTATACCGTGGCGCCCTGTTCGAGCGTCTTCTTAGAACCATCAGGAAGTACGATTTCCACAACTGGGCCTTTCTATTTGATTTGGGTGGTGCAGTACGGGCACACCGACCACTGCGGATCGAGCGCATGGTGGCAGGTGGGACACAGGTTCTTCAAGCGTGTGTGGCAATTGGGGCACATAACGTAGTCGTGCTCAACCGGGTAGCCGCAATTGGCGCAATCGCCGTACTTCATAAGCTCGCGCTGCTTCAAGGCCAGCTCCAGCTCCTGCTCTTCGCGGTCTGCCTCAAGCAGGGGCGGACGAACGATGCAGTACACAATAAGGCCCACGATGGGGATGATGGAAAGCAGGCCCCAGCCCCAGCCAAATCCGCGGGTTTGCGCATCGCGCACGCTCCAGAAGATTGAAAGAACGTACAGAAGAATAAGGATTACCACAAAGGCCATAAAGACCGCCTGCAGCTCACCCGTTAGGAATTGCGACATGATTCCGCTCATGAATTAACCTTCCTGTGCGATTTCGGCCAGCTCGGCGCGAAGGCGCGTAAGCGTGTCTTCGATGCCCTCAAGCTTAGCACGGTCCTTTTCGATGATTTCGGGCGCAGCCTTGGAAAGGAAGCCAGGGTTGGAAAGCTTCTTGCTGAACTTCGCCTGGTCTTTTTCGAGCTTGCCGATTTCCTTGGCAATACGGGCGCGCTCGGCCTCGAAGTCTACCAGGCCGGAAAGGGCAACGTACACTTCCACGCCGTCGGCCAGGGCAACGCTGCTTTCGGCGGGACGCACGGCTTCGGTGGAAACCGCGTTTACCTTGGCGTTTGCCATTGTGCTGATGAGCTGCTCCTGGCTGCTGAACAACTCTGCAGCCTCGGCGGTTTGAGCCTTAACCACAACTTCCAGCTGCTCGCGCGGCGAAATTCCGTAGCGTGCGCGGATGGAGCGGATGCCCGAAACCGCCTGGGTAACCATGGTTACCATGCGCTCAGCTTCAGGGTCGATGTACTTGGCAAGCTCGGAAGCTTCGGGCCAAGAAGCCATCATCAGGTACTCGGATTCCTTAACGCCTGGCAGCTCCTGGTAAATCTGCTCGGTTACGAAGGGCATTGCGGGGTGCAGCAGGCGCAGTGCGGTATCGAGCACGAACACCAGGTTGCGCTGCACGGTTGCGCGCTCTTCCCCACCCGCGTTCAGGCGCGGCTTGGAAAGCTCGATGTACCAGTCGCAGAACTCGTTCCAGAAGAAGGCGTACAGCTCGCGGGCAATGTCGGCGAACTCGAAGTTGTCGTAGGCTTCGTCCAAGCTGGCAACCAGGCGGGCCAAGCGGCTGAAGATCCAGCGGTCGGCAGGCGTTGCAGGCTCGGGGGCGCCGGGCTCGAAGCCTTCCAAGTTCATGTTCACAAAGCGGGCGGCGTTGCGCACCTTGTTGGCGAAGTTGCGGCTGCTCACCAGCTTGTTTTCGTTGAATTTAAGGTCTTGCGCGCCAGTTACCTGCATAAGTAGGCCGAAGCGCATGCCGTCGGCGCCATAGTCTTCCATGAGCTTCAGCGGGTCTACGCCGTTGCCGCGGCTCTTGCTCATAGGCTTGCCGTCGGCTGCCATAACCGTGGGGTGGATGATTACATCCTGGAACGGGATTTCGCCCGTGAAGTACAGCGAAGACATTACCATGCGGGCAACCCACAGGCCCATGATGTCGCGCGCGGTGGAAAGCACCTGCGTGGGGTAATTGGGCTTAAGGCCTTCGTCGGTTTCGGGCCAGCCCTGCGTGGCGAAGGGCCACAGCTGCGAGCTGAACCAGGTGTCCAGAACGTCTTCATCCTGGTGAACGTGGCCGCCGCACTTGGGGCACACGTCGGTATCTTCCATCAGGGCAT
>CAZQWR010000170.1:0-2267 GCA_964597085.1 uncultured Cryptobacterium sp. | reverse complement strand
TCAACGCGCACAACCTTAAAGTGTTCGCCGCATCGCGCACCCACGCTCAGTACGTTGCACTTGGCGAGCTCCAGCCAAACCCAAGCGATCGCATTCGGCGCGCCAACCCCACAGCAAACTGCCCTCCACCTGCGAAAACCCGCAATTCGACCGCTTGTCGCCAGCCGTCCGTGAACATGTTCATTTTTTATGAACATGTTATCTACTCATTTCACGCAAATAATTTAGACATATTCGTATTTTTGTGGGGCGGATTTCTGCACCAAAACAAATTTTTCTGGTGCCTTATTAATGGTTTCGATCAATGGAAATCTACGATTCGATTCATTAATAACACGTTCATAACATGTTCACCCGTTTTTAGGGAACAGATACCCCATAAGTGTTTCTTATTTCGATTTTTTCAAACGCATTCATAGACCATTGGAAATGAATCTATAAGCAGAAATGAACATGTTTTCGAACGCGTTCAAAGGCATAATAACCAGCGAACCAACCGCACGGATCCCCATCCGCTTTGGTGCGGTTCCTTCACTTTCTTATCCGCGAAATTGCATCACGGAAAAGCCACCCCAAACCGGCTTCCCCCGCTTGCAACCATTTTCGGACAGGAATTTGATGCAAGTTGAGGGCTTCGTGCAGAGGGCGCGAAGCAAGGCAAGAGAGGGGTTTGAATGGCTCTCAAACGTGAATACGGTGGCATCCAGCCGTGCATTCGCCTGGGCATGTTCCGCATTCGCATTCCGTTCATTCACTTCAAGATCTCTGGTCCTGAGGTGATTACCGGCCTTATGAACGCTTGCACTTCCTACGGTGCACTGGCGGTTCTTACTGCAACGCTGGGCTTGGAGCCCGATGTTGCATATGCGCTGGTACTCTTTGAAACGGCATGCTACACGCTGAACTGGCTCTTGGGCGAAAGCTCCATCTGCGGTTGGATCACCGCAGCCATGGCAGTAATCGTCCTGTACTTGGAAACGCTCCCCGAAGGCGTTGTCCGAATTCAAGCACTAACAGCAATACAGTTAGAGTTAGGCATATTGTTCATAATCTTAGGCGCAACAGGCCTATCGAAGAAGTTGAACACCATCATGCCTCCGGCCTTGAAGGGCGGCATCGTTCTTGGCGCTGGCATCAACTCGGTTGCAGCTCGCCTGAAGGAAGGCGGCGCAATGGACACCGCAACCATCGGTTGCCTGGTTGGCCTTACCGTTGTTTGCCTGCTGATGTTCAGCCAGCGCATCCGTGACAAGATGAGCACCAACAAGGTTCTGGCTCTGCTTGGCAACTACAGCTTCCTGTGGGCTGTTCTGGCACTGTTCGTAATTGGCGGCCTTACCGGCGAGTTCAAGTACGAGTTCTCTGGCAAGATCATCGTAATCCCCGACTTCGGCGCAATGGTTGCGGCAGTATCTCCGTTCTGCATCGGCTTCTCTACCGACCCCACCATTTGGATTACGGCCATTCCTTACGCACTTACCGCATGGATCATTGCTTACGGCGACTTCATCACCGTTCAGGAGCTTGGCTTGAACGCTGTTCGCGAAGACGAGCACATCGAGTTCAACGCTAACCGCACCAATGTTATCTGCGGCATCCGTAACGTTATCCTTTCGCTGTTCGCTCCCTACCCGGCACTCGCTGGCCCGCTGAGCCCTCCGTACTGCATCGCTACCTACGCTCGCTACAAGTCGGGCGGCCGCGAGGGCATGGACTCCATCTATGATGGCTCGGCCACGAACCTGATCTTCACGGTTGTTGGCCTGTTCATTTACCCGCTGTACGAGGCTTCTCTTGCAGCATCCGGCGCACTGCTTGTTGTAATCATGGTTATCCAGGGCTTCGTATGCGCCCAGATTGCCTGCAACATGCTGCGCGACGACATGGACAAGGGCCTTGCAGGCATGGGCGCTGGCCTGGTTGTTGCACGCGGCGCTGCAGTTGCACTCCCTGCTTCCATCATCATGTACCTGCTGCTTTGCAACAATGACAAGATCAAGGAAGACTACCGTGCAAGCAAGGAAGCTCAGCGCCTTGAAGACGAGGAAACCGAGCGTCAGCTGGCAATCCTCGAAGCCAAGATGCGCGGCGGCTCTGCTGAAGACGGCAAGCCCGTGGAGGCTCATTCCGAAAAGGAATAACCCCGCAAAAGGTTGAGCTCGCACCGCCAGCAATGGCAAGCGGTTGAAACCAACATGGCCAAAGGCTACGAAGCCCCCTGCCCCACCTGGAGCAGGGGGCTTCTTTGTTGCACGGGGACGAAGATG
>CAZQWR010000169.1:0-2304 GCA_964597085.1 uncultured Cryptobacterium sp. | reverse complement strand
TTCTTGAACGACATGATCATGCACCCGCCGAAGCCTTCTTCGGTGGCGCCGAGCATAATAGTTTGAGCGCAGATGCCCACATCGATCTGGCATGCCTTAGGGCTGCACAGTTCAGTGTCCACCGCCATAACGATGTAGCCGGTGGGGCGCTCGCCAGGCTCAGGGCCGTCCCAATCGGTAAGGTAGCCTGCCCATGCAAGCGTATCGAACACCTTGGCATTGGTTTCGGCATCGGCCACCACGTGGTAGCGCAAAGGCTGCAAATTCTTGGTGCTGGCGCAGTAACGGGTGTTGTCCACCCACTTTTCCATAAGGGCAGGAGTTACCGGGAAAATCTCGCGGAAACGGCGGTTGCTGCGGGTGGTGTGTGCAAGATGCTCGATAAAGCTGGGCATAGTTAACCTTTCTGGGGAGTTGAGGTTTCGGGTTCAGAAGCTTCGTTGGCCGAATCGGGCTCGGCAGAAGCCTTGGCTTCGGAAACGGCCGCAGCCGCAACCGAAGAAGCATCCGCTGCAGCAGGGTTGGCAGGCCCACCACTTACCCTCTGCTTCAAGCGAGCGTGGACTTCCTCGTGGTTCTGCTTGATGCGCTCGGCGGCAGCGTTCAGCTCTTCACGCTCGCGCTGGCGGTTGAAGTTCTTGTCGGGAACCTTTTCCTTCTTTTTCTTTTCCTTATCGGGGCGGAAGGTCTTCGTAGTTTGAATAAGGATGGCGCCAATGATGAAGGGCATCCAGAATACAATGCCGCGATACACCAAGCCAATGGCCATACCTGCAGTTGCGGAAGCGCCGAATGCCGTGAAGGCAACGGTAACCGCCGCTTCTACAACGCCCACTCCCTGCGGGGTAAACGAAACCATGGCAAACAGCGTTGCCACCACATAGCCGCAAATCAAAGGCTCAGCGGCAGAAACGCCGAAGGAATAACCAACCAAACAGAAAGCCGTAAGCTCGCAGCAACTGGCAATGAAGGAGCAGCCCCAAGCCTTCATTACAGTTTTGGGGTTCTTGCTCAAAAGCTTGGCTGCGGCGCTGAACGATTCAACCGTCTTTTCCACCCAAGGCTTGAGCGGCTCCTTATGGAAGCGTACCAGCACACGATTAACAAGCGCGGCAATGGGATTGAGCATGCGAATTACCAAGGCAGGGTTCTTGTTGCCCAGAACCATGATTCCAATCATGCAGCCAACCAGCACGATAACCACCATGCCGAAGGCCACCCAAATGGGCGAAAGGCCAACCGTAAGAGAGAGCAGCGCGAAGCTGACAATCATGATGGTGGCAAACGCGGAGTCTACCGTAATTTGCATCAAGAGCGCGGCCGAAGTGGCCTTGCCTGGCGAAATGCCGCGGCGGCGTGCATCGTCAACCACCAGCGTGGTGCCGGCAAGGTTGAGCGATGGCATTACCGTGTTTAAGAAGAACGTGCCGAACACAAGCGGCAGCGTGTTCTTCGGACGCATGGTTTCCCCCACCGACTTAAACGAGAAGGTGTAGGCGAAGCTCTGGGCGCAGTATTTACCCAGCTGAATGAAAATGGCAACAACCAAGGGAATCATCGCGCCCTGCGCCATGGTCTGCGCAAGCTCGTTGATTTGGTCGCCACGAAGGAAGACCACCGCCAAAACAATGACGATGACCAACCCCGCAAACAGATTTCTGATGTTGAACTTCACCTTGGAAACCCTGGGCTAAAGCCTAGTGACGGAAGTGACGATGACCAGTGAACACCATGGCAATGCCATGCTCATCGCAAGCCTGAATTACTTCTTCGTCGCGGATGGAGCCGCCGGGCTGAATGATGGCCTTGATGCCATACTGCGCCAACGTGTCGATGTTATCGCGGAACGGGAAGAACGCATCGGAAGCGCAAACCAGGCCTTCGGCGGGAACGCCATTGCGGTTGCAAACCTCGTGCGCACGTTCGCAGGCAAGCTTGGCAGAATCAACACGGTTAGGCTGACCAGGGCCCATACCAATGCCGGCCTTGTCCTTCGAAATAAGGATTGCGTTGGACTTGACGCCCTTGCAAACCTTCCAAGCGAACATCATTTCCTCAAGCTCCTCTTCGGTGGGCTTGGCCTTGGTGGGAACGGTGAACTCTTCGGGGGTTTCGGTAACGCGATCTACCTGCTGGGCAAGCATGCCGCCATCTACAGAGCGGAACTCCATGGCTGCAGGAGCATCTACGCCGCCGGTAGCCAGAACGCGCAGGTTCTTCTTCTGCTGCAAAAGCTCAAGGGCATCGGCTGCGAAGGAAGGAGCAATGAGCACCTCGACGAACAGGTGGTTGGCGTTGATGTGT
>CAZQWR010000168.1:0-2339 GCA_964597085.1 uncultured Cryptobacterium sp. | reverse complement strand
CCTGCCAACCCCCGCCACGCCAGACGCTACATATTGAACAAATCGGCATGGGCGCCAGTTCTAACCGCCGTCAGCACCAACTCTTCTTCTTTAACTAGATAGATCAAAAGCCAATCTGGCTCGATGTGGCATTCCCTATGGCCACCATAATTTCCCGCAAGCAAATGATCGTGCATCTTTTCAGGGAGCGGCCTAGAAGCAGCTAGCAGGTCTAATACCTCGTGAAGCTTCGATAAATCCTTGCCCTGCTTCTTCGCCTTTTTAAGGTCTCTTTTGAATTTCGCCGTGAACTTTATTTCGAGCATCGATTAGTCCTCATCAAGAACGGCGGCAAAGAGCTCGTCTGCGTTCTTATAAGGGCCCGATAAGTTAGTGCCCGTTACTGCATCATTCATAGCTGCAAGCGTTTCGCTGTTAAAGCCGTAAGGGTTGGAGGGGTCGAAAGGAAACCCACCGCGCTTATTGAATGCAGAAACAAACATACGAATAGCATTGCTCGGTGTGGTGCCGATGTTTTCGCACACTTCTGTAAACGTCACTTTTTCATCGTGACGAAGCTTTGCGGAAATTGGCTCCATGGTTGTAGAGGCTGTCATTTTCCCTCCTTTCGTATTCCAACGTATGTCATTGCAATACCATGGTATACCACTTGCGTTTTCTGGCACCATTGAGCTACTCCCTTTCTTTACGTCAGTATTTTTTATCAGGCGTTGCGGGTTGGGCATCGAAGGCTATTACCCACCAAGTGAAGGAATCGGACAGGCCATCTCGCTCGCTGCCCTTCGTTTGCTCCAGGTAGATGGTTCGTTCATGCAAGCCCAGGCGCACCTTGAACGACGTTATGCGCAGGCCACCCAGTGCTTCGTGCGATTCTGGGGCTTCCAGAACTTCATCGATAGGAAAGGTGCGGCCATCCTTCCAGCGAATGAGCAGCGGCACCAATTTGCCATGGCAGAAGCTCACCACCACGTCGATTTCTTCGCGGTGGGCGCGCCTTTGCATTCCGTTTTTTGTGATGTACTGCATTGTTCAATCATCGAACATTTGTTTGCAAAACGGTAGCGAACAAACTGTGGTTTTCAAAAGAAGTGAGCCTGATGGGCACTCGACCGGGCGGCAACAAGGCGCAATTCCATTGCCTTTGAGCTGGACAGATGCGCCAAAATCAACCACTGCGCAAACGCATCGCAACGCCACCATGCCTGCAGGCGCTATGATTCTAGAAGCAAACAAAACAAAGGAGCAGCGCATGAACGCAGAGGAATACAAAGCAGCGGCAAATTACTGGAAGCAGAAGGAACGCATTGAAATGCCCGCCACAGAGCTGCGCGAATTCGTTGATAACTTCCTTGCCGAAAAGAAAACCTGCGCTCTGGCAACCGGCGCCGAAGGCTATGTGCGCTGCACCCCGCTGGAGTACAGCTTCCACGATGGCGCCTTCTGGATCTTCACCGAAGGCGGTGAAAAGTTCATCGGGCTGGAAAAGAACAAGAACGTGAGCCTGGCCGTTTTCGATCAAGACCCCAGCTTTGGCAAGCTGAAAAGCGTGCAGGTTATGGGCACGGCAGAACTTGTTGAGCCCATGAGCGCCGAGTACGTTGCCCACGCAGAGTTCAAGAAAGTACCCGTTGCCGCGCTGCAGAAGCTCGCCAGCCATGGCCATCCCATGAACCTGCTGCGCATCGCCCCAACGCACATGGACATACTCTGCTCCAGCTTCAAAGCCCAAGGCTACGACACTCGCCAAGAACTGAGCTTTTCCTAAAACGCCCCGCTTCAATGTTGCAAATGTTGGAAATTTTCATACAATTGCAACATGAACTATATAAGCCACATAGATTCGATTAACGAGCTTTCAGCTTCCGAAGGGGTATTCACCACCGCCCAAGCAATGCGCATGGGCATACCCCGCGATGCCCTCTCGCATGCCTGCAAGGCAAAAAGGCTCGAAAGAATAGCGCACGGCGCCTATAAGCTAGCAGGCATGCCAAATTCCAACACCGACGAGCTGATGGCAATATGGAAGCTCACCGATCCGGCAAAGTTTTCTTGGGAACGCCAGCGCAAATGGGATGGCATTGCCATTGGCGGCACCGCTGCAGCCACTCTACAAAACATGGGAGATTTCTACCTATCCCCCTATCGCATCTACTCCCCTAAACGAATTAACTCACGCTCAAGAGCGGCAAGCTTTGGAACAAGGAGCATGAGTGAAAAAGACGTTGAGTGGATAAACGGCATGCCGGTAACAAAACCCGAAAGGACACTTATCGATCTATGCCTCGACCACGAGGATCCTTCGCTCATTGAAGATGAGTTCTTCAGCGCGAAAAAAAGAA
>CAZQWR010000167.1:0-2381 GCA_964597085.1 uncultured Cryptobacterium sp. | reverse complement strand
TGACATGGTTGAAAACCACAAGATGGTTGTAGAAAATTCCGGCTTGTTAACCGTGGCGGCCTTGAAGCATCTTGATTGCAAGGACCAAAAAGTTGTTTCCATCCTTTCTGGTGGCAACATGGACGTAATTACCATGTCTTCCGTTGTTCAGCACGGCCTTATCAAGCGCGACCGTATCTTTACGGTATCGGTTCTGTTGCCCGACCGTCCTGGTGAGCTTGTTCGCGTGGCAAAGACCATCGCAGACCACAACGGCAACGTTGTTCGCTTGGAGCACAACCAATTTGTAACCGCCAACCGCAACGCCGCCGTTGAGCTGCAGGTAACTATCGAAGCGTTCGGCACCAGCCATAAAAACGAAATCTTCGAGTCGCTTGAAGACAATGGCTTCCGTCCGCGCTTGGTGGCTGTAAACCTGTAAACAGCTTCCAGCAATTATCTGCGCGAACAACAAGAGAGCCTCCCATTGGGAGGCTCTCTTGGTTTACTCAGATTCTGGCTTGTTAAGAAGCTTCTTTGCTGCAGCGTAACCAAATGTCATATCAATGACAAACAGCGTTGCATAAACCGCGCAGCAAAGCTTTGCATGCTTTTTGTAATTCCAATTCCTGAAGTAGCTGAACATAACTCCACCTTTCGCGAATCATTCCCCTTCAACAATCTTAGGATACTCCACAGGCCCGGGCTTAGGCGGCTGAACGCCCGTCCATTCGGTAAACCGTTTGAGCATTCCCTCAATATCGAGCACGCCGTAGGCAAAGCCTTTGCGAATAAGCTCTTTCGGAAGAAGCAGATCGTATTTTTCGAAATAAGGCACCTCGCCCTGATACACCAATTCCATTGGATCGATGGCTATGGAGGCTTCCTTTGAAAGGACCTCGAAGAACTCTTGAGCATTGGCCTTCATACGGAATTGCAGATAGTATGGCTTGTATGAATCGAGCGCCCTTAGTCCTAATTGCTCTGCGCATCGAACCTTCAAGAAACGCTCCAGGGCCATAAAGGCATACGTACCCAACCAGGGAAACAAAGCCCAAGTTTCACCGCCAAGGTTGATTAGAGGCGAATCCGTTACCCCAGCATTTTTGGCAACGCGCCTTCCAAGGGAAAGCCGGGCGCGCGCATTTTCCATAAGGTATGGATACGTTTGCTTTTCACGCAATACCAGGTGCATGCGCTCCAATATCTTCGTGTTGATATCACCTGTGCACTCACCAAAGTATGCGGGTACCTTGCCTTTGATCTGGGAAACATAAACCAAGTGGCGTTTGCGATCTATTTCTTCAACCAACCAAACATGGCCAGCAATGGCTAAACGCTCCCCAACCGGCGGCGGCAGAACCACTGTGCCCAGCTCCTGAGAATCGCAACGCACCGTAAATTCCTCATCATCCTGGAATACCGCGTAAAACTTGAAAGAGTTGGTTACCCGTTCGCCTGCAAGGCCAACAATCAACCCCCCCGCTTCGGTGGATTGTATATGCTCGGTTTCCAACAAGTGACGAAGCAGCACGCGATAATCATCCAGGCTCACCCTATGAAAATACGATAGGCTAAGCACGCGCTCGGCCAATTGTGGAGGCGTAAGCTCGCCGCAGCTTGCAAGAGTTGCCATGGTTTGGTGATACAACAGACTAAAAGGCAGTCTGTTCAAACGCGGCGGTTCAACCCAGCGATCCTCAAGATAAACTTGCACCAGAGCAATACCTTGCAGCAGCTTCCAAGGAATGGTATCGGGCATAAGGGTTCGCGGCTCCGGCTCGTCTTCACGCATAACAAACCACATTTCAGGCGGCAACTCTCGACGGCCGGTGCGCCCCATGCGCTGCAAGAATGAACTTACCGTAAAAGGTGCATCTACCTGGAAAGCACGTTCCAGCTTGCCGATATCGATTCCTAGCTCAAGCGTTGCTGTGGTTACGGTTGTTAGATCTACCGATTCGTCTCTCATAAGCTCTTCGGCTGTTTCACGATAAGTAGACGAAAGGTTGCCATGGTGGATTAAAAACCTATCGGGCTCATGGCGTACCTCGCAGTAACTACGCAATGTAGTGGTGATGGCTTCAGCCTCTTCCCTGCTATTTGAAAATACCAGGCACTTTTTGCCACGCGTGTGCTCAAAAATATAGCCGTACCCAGGATCGGCAAACCGGGGCGCAACATCAGTGGCGAAATCTGGAGCATGGGTAGTTGCTGCATCTTCGGCACTAGCAACGATGGGAGAGGATTTACGGCCCCAACCTCCTTCGGCCTCTATGGATCGAATCGAAAGGTTGCTGTTGACGCCCTGTTGCTGTAAAGCATTGGGCAAAACATCTTCAACACCAATAATTTCAACATCATTGGCATGCATGCTCTGAAAATCTCGCTCAGGAGCCTGG
>CAZQWR010000166.1:0-2387 GCA_964597085.1 uncultured Cryptobacterium sp. | reverse complement strand
CATGCCGCTCATCACCGGCACGGGCTGCTCGTTGGGCGGCGTGTGCGCGGTGTATGCAGCTTGTGGCGATGCCCTTACTGCAGCGCTTGCCGGTACCATCGTTTACGACTTGGCGGGTAGCCGAGCTCACGAGCAGGCGAAAGGCCCTGCCAGCTTCAAGGTGGCTTTCATAGACGAGTTGTATCAGGCAACGCCGGCTAGCATTTCTTCCTGGCCGTTCAAAGTTGAGGAGGCTTAAATGAACACGCTGGTAGCTGTGGCCATTGCGCCGTTCGGCGTGGGCGATGAGCTTGCGCCCGAGGTTGCCGAAGTGGTGAAGGTAATCCGCCAATCGGACCTGCCCAACCACACTTATTCCATGTTCACCGAGATAGAAGGCGAATGGGATGAGGTTATGCGCGTAGTGAAGGACGCCACTATGGTGCTTGCCGAAAAGGGCATCCGCACCGAAGTGGTGCTGAAGGCCGATGTGCGCCCCGGCCGCACTGGCATGATGCAGCGCAAGGTTGCCGCCGTGGACGAGATTCTGGAAGGGGAGCGCCATGCGCAATAAGCTGGATATTTCCGCCTACCTGGTAATAGGCCCTGAAAACACGTTGGGCCGTCCGGTGGCGCAAGTTGTTGCCCAGGCTATAGCCGCAGGTTTTACGTGCGTGCAAATTCGCTCCAAGGAATGTTCTGCGCGTGACCTTATTCGCTACACGGCCGAAGCGGCGCAGGTAATTGCAGAAGCCGGCAAGAGCGGCCAGGTTGCCTTGTTGGTGGACGACCGTCTGGACGTAGTGTTGGCTGCACGCGAGCAGGGTGTGAAGGTTGACGGCATCCACGTTGGCCAAACCGACATTCCGGTGGAAGTGTGCCGCAAGCTCTTGGGTCCCAACGCCATAGTTGGTCTATCCGCCCGCGCCGACGAAATGCTGGAATACGTGAAAACCGCCGACATGAGCCTGGTGGATTACCTGGGCGTTGGCCCCTTGCACGAAACGCCCACCAAAACCGACTGCGGCTTGGCGGCTGATGGCACCATCATCACCAAGAGCATTGACGACTTGAAGGAGCTTGCCCAGGCCAGCCCGGTGCCCATCGTGGTGGGTGGGGGAGTGAAGCTTGCCGACATCCCCCTGGTGAAGAGCACTGGCGTCGATGGCTTCTTTGTAGTGTCCGCCGTCTGCGGCGCCTCTAGTCCCGAAGCCGCCGCGCGTGAACTGGTAGAAGCCTGGAGGGGTTAATTGTTTTTGCCCGCATATGGCCCAGCTGAGCGGCGGTGCAGAGCTCTGCCGGGTCATATGCTGCTGGTACCTAGTTGGGGTGCTGCTTTCGGACCGGCAGGGTGCGGTGTGCCCGCGAATGCCACTCTGAAAACATTCCCTGTTAGATTCGCGAAGCAAATCTTCTTCTTCTAATACTGAAGCAGCGACCGCACGAGTGAAGTCTCGAATGACCCATGCGGTCATTCGATACGAGCGAGCAGGGTAGCGGGTGGCTTGAGCGGGTATGCCGTATCCTGTCGGGCTGAAAGCCGAGTGCGTCTCGTGCGAGCGAACGTTTATACTGGTAAGCCATGATTGGAACCATCGTAAATACCTGCTGCATTCTTCTGGGCAGCACCATTGGCAGCATTGCGAAGAAGGGGTTGAAGCCCAAGTACCAGGAAGCCATCTTCGTGGCGCTTGGCATTGCCACGGTTGGCATGGGCCTGAATGCCGTGGTACAGAACATGCCCAACAGCTCGTATCCAGTTTTGTTCATTGCGAGCATGGCCATTGGCGCGGTGGTTGGCACGGCGCTCGATTTGGAAGGCCGTTTCAAGCGTGCGGTTAGCAAGCGCTCCAAGAAGCCGGCTGCTGCGGAAGGGCAGAAAGGCGAAGAGTCCACGGTGGATTTTGCCAAGGGGCTTTCCACTGCCATCATGTTGTTCTGCGTGGGCACGCTTTCCATTTTGGGCCCTATCAACAGCGCGCTGTACGGTGATGAAACCTATCTTCTAACCAATGCCACGCTCGACCTGGTTTCTTCCATGGTGTTCGGCGCTACGTTCGGCATTGGCATTGCGTTTGCCGCAGTGGTGCTGTTCTGCTGGCAGGGTGCAATCTACTTGCTAGCCAACCTGCTTGCACCGCTTATGGGCGAAGGCCTTATGTGCGAGGTTGCCATCATTGGTGGCTTGCTCATTCTTGCCAGCGGCATCAATCTTTTGAAGCTGAAGGAAATCAGCACCATGAACCTGCTGCCGGCTTTGTTTGTGCCGCCCATCTGGTTTGCGCTGCTCAGCGTTACGGGTGGCTTTTGGGGCTTGATGTAGCTCGGTGGCAGCTTTCGGCGCTGACTTTCAGCGAAGGCAACTTTTTCCTATTTTTCCTATTTTGGCGCCGGCGTGATTCCGAATA
>CAZQWR010000165.1:0-2392 GCA_964597085.1 uncultured Cryptobacterium sp. | reverse complement strand
GCGGGAGCTCGGCAACGGAAATCGTGGTGGCCGTTGCGAAGTCAATTGCCAATGCCTGCGGGAGTTTTGCTGGTGCTGTAGAAATGCCCAGGCCTATGACCGCCATAAGAGCAAAAAGGCAAACGAGCTCAGCGGCAATCTTGTTGCGTGCGCGATGCAAACGTGCGCGAATGCTCGATTCCGCCAGGCCCTCTATTTCGGCAATCTCTTTTGCGGAATATCCATCTCTGTAATACATACGTATCGCGTTGCGTTGTTCCGAAGGGAGCTTTTCAACGGCATCATGAATTTTTTCGGTTTCGGCATCGCTGTTTTCATCGGCGATTCTGTCGTGAGCGGCGGGGTCGTAAGACGATCTGGGGTGTCTTGCCTCATAGCGTCCAACGTTCTTGCTGCGGTGGACGGTGGCTCGAATCAGCCAAGCTTTTAGGTGCTCTTTATCCTTGAAAGGTTTTGTCCTTTTCATCAGGGTTATGAATACTTCTTGGGCTACGTCTTCAGCGTCTTCTTTTGTGGGGCAGCGATCCAGCGCAATCCTAAGAACCAAATCGCCGTAGAGCTTCATGGCCGTTTCGGCATTTTGCTTTGATGGTATGTTTGCGAGCTTCTTTATGGCACTTCTTTCATGGAGGGGTGGCTTCGTTGATTGTTCAGATTGCTGCCATCATCTCGTTTGGGGTGATTTTGACTAATTCAGGCAATTTGGCTGGTTAAATAGCGGTAATTTTCGATAAGTGGCCGCAACGTTTTTCTTTCTTTCGGTGTTTTAATTGTTGGAAACGAAGGAGGGTGCTATGTCCAACCGAAAAATTGCGGCTGTCGCGCTAGCGGGCATTGCGGCTGTCTGCTTGATTGCGTTCGCCACTGCATATTGCATAGCCGCCAACTCCTTTCATCTGCGCTTGTACGCCGACGGCTTTTCCTCGGAAGGGGGTTATTCAAAGGTGCCTGTCTCCGATCTGGTTCGCATCTCGGACGAGCGTGATGGCATGGGGAGTTTCAAGGGCGTCAGGGCTGTGTACTGGATCCCCGCAACGGTGGCTTCGGAAGAAGACCCTGAGTGGGTTATTTATCGTTCCCATCAGGAAAACGTGACGTTTTCTCTCCCGAATGGTGAGGGATCTACCGAGTTGGCCGTTCCCTGGAGCCAGGCTGGTCAATATGTTCAGCTCTGGATCCATATGGAATTCGAAGGGGAAACGGCCGTTTTCTCTACCGACTTCTATTCAGATCGAAACTATGACCAACAAGTGTTCTGCATAAATGCGCTCAACCCCAATTTTCTTGAGGTTGAGCTGCAGTACGCAAACGGATTTAAGGCTTCGAAGTATTATTCTGCCGTTCCCGGAGATAAGAGCGAATACGGTCTAAAGAACATCCTTGTCACCGAATCTTAAGCGACGTACTAGATGGTCCAGGCTGCTCGCAAGATTGCTTCTCCCATGCCTGAAACGTAGACCTCCGCTGTGCATTCGCCGCCGTTTAAAACGAGCATGTTTGAGTCGTCGGTTGCAACGTAGGGAATGGGATCCCATCCTGTGGTGATGGTGTTTGATTTTGAGGTAAACGTTGCT
Organism: uncultured Cryptobacterium sp.; assembly: GCA_964597085.1. GTDB lineage: Bacteria > Actinomycetota > Coriobacteriia > Coriobacteriales > Eggerthellaceae > Anaerotardibacter. The sequence goes on along the minus strand of CAZQWR010000165.1, from coordinate 818 downwards.
TCTTTGTGGCACTTTGCGGAGCCGGCTATTCCTTGATGTACGGCCATTCCTCGACTGCCTTGGAAGGATGCGTATGAAGCAGTGGTTTCGGCGGTGCCAACTGCTTGTGTTATGCAGATGTTTCCGTCTGTTTGGTAATACCTAATTTCGATTTCGACATAGGCTCCAGCGATGCTGTCTTTCGAGCTTTGACCGATTCTGCCAGGGAAGAGGAGATTCGAGCTGAAGGTAGAAGTTACGCTTCCGTCGGCGTTGAGGACACTTGTTGTTTTGCCTGTGATTTGGACCTCGCTAGCATTTCGGGCCAAAGGATTATCGTGGTTGCATGCAAGCAATTCACCGTCTTTTGTCGTCAATGTTGCTATGCAGTTGGGGTAGGTTGACTCACTGCTGCCCTCATCTGCATAGATGCTTTTAGGGAGGAGAAGTGCTCCAGCGCTGAGCGCTCCAAGCGATAAGAGGGTTCTGCGTGAGAAGTGCGCGTTTTTGATCATCAGTAATCCTTTCGCTCTAATTGAAGAACTACCTGGTAAACACCGGTATTGGGCGGTTCGTTGCATGATTTTGAAAAATTTTTCGAAAGGCAGAAGAAATCGGTGCGGGGTTCTGCTGCGAAGGGGCGGCTTGCTCTTATGCAGCGGCTATAATCGTAGGGTTAGAAAAGAGAGGAACCCCTTATGTCTAAAACCGTTGCTGTTATCGACGGCAATTCGCTGATGCATCGCGCCTATCATGCGGTGCCACCTGCCATGACGGCGCCCGATGGCACACCCACCAATGCGGCGTTCGGGTTCTTTTCCATGCTCATCAAATTCATT
>CAZQWR010000164.1:0-2429 GCA_964597085.1 uncultured Cryptobacterium sp. | reverse complement strand
GAGCTGTTCAACGTCAGTCAAATGACAATGTACGGCAAGAAGAAATAGCCCGAGGACCGTTTCCGCCTGGGCGGGGGCTCTGCTTCTCTGAGCACTATTCCTATTAGATTTCCGAAGGAAATCTTCTATAAATGCATGAAGCAATGCAGCGCATGAAAAAAGAGGATCCAAATGGATCCTCTTTTTGAATAGCGGAACGGGTACCCTGAGGGGGCAATGCCCCGCCCGCCGTCTCTCGGGCGGACAATCGGTTTAGTCCAGCACTTCTACGAGCTTGATTTCGAAGTTCAGGTCTTTGCCGGCCATTTCGTGGTTCAGGTCGAAGGTTACGTGCTCTTCGGTAACCTCAACAACAAGGGCGGGCAGGGGCTGGCCGCCAGGGCCCTGCAGGTATACGCGCTGGCCAACGGGAAGGTCTTCTGCGCCGGGAACGTTGGCGGTGGGAACGGTTTGCACCAGTTCCTCGTTGTGCTCGCCGTATGCCTCGGATGCGGGCAGGTGAACCTTTTTCACTTCGCCAACTTCCATGTCCTTAACAGCGTTGTCGAAGCCGGGGATCATCTGGCCGGCCATGCATACGAACTCCAAGGGCTCGCCGCGCTTCAGGGAAGAATCGAACACGGTGCCGTCGTCGAAGGTGCCGGTGTAGTGGGCGCGAACGCGCTTGCCTTCGTTGCTCATGTGGTTTCCTTTCGTGGGTAATTCGTTGCTGCATAGTGTACCCGACATAAAAGAACCCCGCACGGGGCGGGGTTCCAAATTGGCCCTTTTGCCAGCCTGGGGGATGCCCTAGGTCAAGCCTGTTTGCCAGCGAGGTTCTAACGCTGCGTGCGCTAGAGCCCTGTAACGCTAGGCGAATACGCAGAAGCGAACGATGAGCCAGCCACAGCTGATAGCCGTGAACACGAGCATCATTGGGAAGCCGATCTTGGTGTACTCCATGAACGTGATGGGGTAACCGTAGCGGCCCGAGATACCAGACAGAACAACATTTGCCGAAGCGCCGATGAGCGTGCCGATGCCGCCGATGCAGGCGCCCAGCGAAATTGCCCACCAGTAAGGCATAACGTCCATACCGGTTTGCTCCATTGCGATGATGATGGGGATGAGCGTTGCAACCATCGGGATGTTGTCCAGGAAGGACGAGATGATTGCCGAAGCCCAGCACAGCACGATGATGGTAACCAGCATGTTGCCGCCGGTAACATCGATAAGGCCGTTTGCCAGCATGTTGATAACACCGGTTTCGGAAAGGCCGCCCACAACGATGAACAGGCCGGCGAAGAAGCCGATGGTAGCCCATTCAACGTCGAGCAGGATCTTCTCGATGTCGGCCGCGCTGATGATGAGCATTACGGCTGCTGCGGTAAGGGCAACAACGCTGGGCTCAACGCCAACCATGCTGTGGCAAACGAACGCAACGGCAACCAGGATGATCATAACCACGCTCTTCTTGAACAGGCTCTGGTTCTGGATGGCCTCGTGCGCATGCAGCTCCATGATGTGCGCCTGCTTTTCGGCGGAAGCGCCCATGTTACGGCCGTACATCACGTAGAAGATTGCGATGGCTGCAATGGTGATGAGCAGAACGGCCGGGCCGTTGTATGCCAGGAAGTCCATGAAGGTGAGGTTTGCGGCGGAGCCGATCATGATGTTCGGCGGGTCGCCGATGAGCGTTGCGGTGCCGCCGATGTTGGAAGCCATGATCTCAACGATGAAGAAGGGAACAGGGCTCATTTCCAGCATCTTGCATACCGTGAAGGTAACCGGGCCGATAAGCAGAACGGTGGTTACGTTATCAAGGAAGGCGGAAAGAACTGCGGTGATAAGCAGCAACAGCACCATGATTACCCATGGATTGCCCTTCGCTATCTTCGCAGCTCTGATGGCTATGTATTCGAAAATGCCTGATTGTTTAACCACGGCCACGAATATCATCATGCCAACCAAAACGCCAAGCGTGCCGAAGTCGATGTGCTCCATGCCTTGGTCGAACGTAACGATGCCCGTAAGGATGAGCACGACGGCGCCAGCAAGCGCAGCGGTTGTACGGTGGATTTTCTCCGAGATGATAAGCGCGAACACCACGATGAAGATCACGATAGAAATGATCTGCGGTGTAGATAGTTCGGGCATACACACCACTCCTTCCCATTGCCCAGGCGCCCAGCCCGGGCCGTTTCCCTTGAAGAAAGCTTACTCCCTCAGTACGGTGCGATAAAAAAGAAGGCCCGAAAAGCCTTCCAGAATGCACCGCGCTTTCTTTACTTAGAAAGAGTACGGTTCAAGGAAAACAGCGTCAATAACACGTTCACGAAAATCGGCGGTAACCCATTTTCGTTTTTAACCATATTAATAGGAACAAAAACCGCCCCGCAAAAGCAGGGCGGTTTTAACCGTCGGGAAACCCAAAATTTCGGGCTGCGGGC
>CAZQWR010000163.1:0-2454 GCA_964597085.1 uncultured Cryptobacterium sp. | reverse complement strand
CGGGCGATGCAAAGCGCATTCAGCACTTCGTGAAAGTGGCAAGCTTTGCGCGCACCATCGGCATGGGCGAGGGCCTAGATGCGGATACGCTGCTCACGCTTGAGGCGGCGGCCATTGTTCACGACATTGGCATTCATCCTTCCGAAGAAAAGTACGGCGACTGCATTGGAAAGCACCAAGAAGAAATGGGGCCCGAGCCTGCACGAAAGATGCTTGCGGAAATTGGCTTCAGCACCGAGCGCTGTGAACGAGTGGCATACCTTGTAGGGCACCACCACACCTACAAAGGAATAGACAGAGCGGATTACCAAGCACTTGTCGAGGCAGACTTCCTTGTGAACCTCTTCGAGGACGGAGCGAGCCCCAACGGCATTCGCACCGCTGAAGAAAAAGTATTTCGCACGGCTACAGGAAAGTATTTGCTTGAAGCCATGTTCTTCGGCAATGGGGCCTAGAAAAATTTAACTTCCGGAATGCGTATCCGCTGCTAAACGCAAAGAAGAAGTCGTTCGAGGCGGGTATGAACGGCCACATCGCCAAACCCATCTGCATCGAAGAGATAGCGAAGGTGCTCGACGGCGTTTTCACAGCGAAGAATTAGCGCGCAATACTTTCTAACGGGATTGCCCCGAAGCGGCTTTTCACACACAACGAGGCAATCCCGCGTTAATAAAACCGAGTTTGCACTTGTCCATTAATTCCGAGCAGAGTCCCAACTATTTGAGCATATTCAGCCGAAACCCAGGTGAAACCCCGCTTCATGTTCGCTGTTGTATCATTCATTAGCTGGAGCGCAAGGCTTCAAAATGAATGGAGATGAAAATGCACGATAACGGCAAGCAGATAGAAGCCGACGAGACGAACCTCTCCCCTGAGCCCATCGCAGCGGCGCAGGGCACAGCGAAAATCAAGCCAAACGGTTGGGCATTGCTGCCGTTCGTCGTGTTCGTTGCCATCTATCTGGGCGCTGGCTTAACGTTTCAGGCCCTTGGCGCGGAAATGGCCTTCTACCAGTTCCCCGCTGCCACGGCTATGTTCATTGCGGTAATTGTTGCGTTTGCAATGACCAAAGGCAGCTTCGACGATAAATTTGCCGTGTTTGCGCGAGGTGCGGGCAACCGCAACATAGTAACCATGCTGATGATCTTTATCATGGCCGGCGCATTTTCCACGGTTATGAGCCAAATGGGCGGACTTGAATCTACCGTCAACCTGGGACTTTCGCTCATTCCGGCGCATGTGCTAGCCGCAGGCGTGTTCGTTATCTCGGCCTTCATGGGTTTGGCCACCGGCACATCGATGGGCACTGTAGGTGCGGTGGTTCCCATCGCCATAGCAATTGCCGACAAAACAGGACTTTCCGCTCCCCTGTTCTTGGGTGCCTGCTTGAGCGGTGCGATGTTCGGCGACAACCTTTCGGTAATTTCCGACACCACTATCGCCGCAACCCAAACGCAAAACTGCGACACACGCGATAAGTTCCGTTTGAACCTGCGCATTGCGCTACCTGCCGCAGTGGTTTGCCTGGTGCTGTACCTGCTGCTGGGCAGCGCAACAGGTGCGGGCCTTCAGCTGGAAGACTACAGCTTCGATCCAATCAAGGTTATCCCCTACCTGCTTGTTCTAGTGCTTGCCCTAGCGGGAATGAATGTATTCCTCTGCCTGGTTATAGGCATCTTTTTGGCGGGCGGAATTGGCCTTTGGTGCGGCTCGATGGGCATATCCGGTTTCGCCCAGGCTATATGGACCGGCTTTACCAGCATGAACGAGGTGTTCTTCCTTTCGCTTTTATGCGCCGGTGCCTCTGAACTCATTGCCAAAAACGGCGGCTTGGTGTGGCTGGTGGAAAAGCTTCGCCATATAATGCGCGGACCGAAATCTGCCCAGCTTGGCATTGCGGCGCTTGCAACCCTTGCCGATTGCGCCACGGCAAACAACACCATCGCAATCATTACGGGCGGCGATGTTGCCCGCGACATTTCTCACGAGTTCAAAATAGACCCGCGGCGCTGCGCTTCCCTATTGGACATCTTTTCCTGCGTGGCGCAAGGCTGCATCCCCTATGGAGCCCAATTGCTTTCCGCCGCCGCTCTGGCTACTTCCTACGGCGTAATGCTGAACACAGTAGATATCATCGGTTATGTTTGGTATTGCTGGATCCTTGCTGTGTTTGCCCTCATTTCGATATTCGTGCCCTTTGCAGACTCGCACATTCGCAAAGATCCCTGGAACTGGGAGCAAGATAAACCGCAATCAAAAGTCAAAGAATAAATTCAAACCAAGGACTCAGTCGCGATACCCAAGCATGAGCATTGAGCTTGTAGGCTGTTCGACTCCCCCGGGTTCTTTCTAAGATTCTGCACGCAGCAGGATGCGCAGATCGCTGCGCTCGACGCGCGCACGAGCAGTTTTTTCAGCCATAGCGACCCTGCGATGATGCAGTGGTTCGCCAAG
>CAZQWR010000162.1:0-2510 GCA_964597085.1 uncultured Cryptobacterium sp. | reverse complement strand
TGGCTGGGCCAGCAGGATTCGAACCTACATAACTGGTACCAAAAACCAGGGTCCTGCCATTGGACGATGGCCCAGCGTTTTGCCCTTTTGGGCGTTTTGAGATTATAGCGTATTTCTACCCGATTGAACTACAGAAGCCCCAAAGCAGATCAGCAGCCCACAAGAACCCCTAGCGGGCACGAAGCTCCCAAAAGGCTACGGCGCTGGCGGCAGCCACGTTGAGGGAATCTACCCCATGGGCCATGGGAATCTTCACCGTGTAGTCGCAGGCGGCGATGGTGTGGGCAGAAAGTCCGTCTCCTTCGGTTCCCATGATTATGGCCAGCTTTTCGCATTCCTTGAGCTCGGGGCAATCCAAGCTCACCGAATTGTTATCCAGCGCCATTGCTGCGGTTTCGAAGCCCAGCTGGCGCAGCTTGGCAATGCCGCCTTCGGGCCAGCCCTCCCCTTCTGCTTCACCGATACGAGTCCACGGAACCTGGAACACCGTGCCCATGGAAACGCGCACGGCGCGACGATACAGCGGGTCGCAGCAAGCCGGCGTGCACAGAACCGCATCGATGCCCAACGCGGCAGCGCTGCGGAATGCGGCGCCAACGTTGGTGTGATTGGTGATGTCTTCCAGAATGGCAATGCGCTTCGCCCCGGCAACTATTTCCTCAACCGAAGGCAAAGGCTTGCGACGCATAGCGCACAGCACGCCACGGGTAAGCTCATAGCCCGCCAGCTTCTCAACCTCGGCAGCAGGCATCACGAATACTGTAAGGCCACCTTCGCTTTCAGGCTTGTTGCCACCCATGCGTTCCACCAGGCCAGCCATGCGTTCCAAGCGATGCTCGGGCACTAACAGTGAAAGCGGCTGGTAGCCGGCGGCTAGCGCGCGGTCGATTACCTTGTCGGACTCCGCAATGAAGATGCCCTTTTCGGGTTCGAGCCTGTTGCGCAGCTGAAGCTCGGTTAGGCGCGCATACACATCCAGGCGTGGATCTTCCAAAGACTCGGGGCGTACGATCATTTGCTAAATTCCTTTGCGGTTGGCGATGCGAATTTTCAGGAAAACTATACCGCAGCCTTGAGGTCGGCCACACAGGCACGGCCCCTTGCTCTACAGCACCACGATACGAAAGCCTTCGGGAAAAAAGCAACAGGGGAAGCGGCTGCAACGCAGCCTACGCAACCAATTGAAGCCACGCTGGAACCAGTTCAGACCAAAACCCGCAACGAGGCAAACCCGAACAACGTGCAGCACAAAGATTACGCCAAAGTTACAGCGCGCCTTCTACACCACCAGCAAGGCAACGATTGGCAAAGTGCCCAGCGAAAATACCGTGGTGAGGAATGTTACGCGTGCCATAGTGCTCAAATCGCCATCGTAGGCAAGCGCCAGCATTGTGCCGTTGGAAGCGGCTGGCATGGCAGCCAGCAGCACCAAAATCGCAAGCAGGTACGGATCGACAACAAACTGGCTAAACAACAAGTATGCACATGCGGGCATAACCGCCAAGCGCACGAAGGAGGTAAGGTAGCTCCAGCCATCGCCCAGCATCTGCTTGATCGGCATCTTTGCCAAAGAAGAGCCGATGATAAGCATGGCGGCAGGCACTGTCATGCCGCCTAAAATGCTGCAAGTTTGGCCGATGGGGCCGCTGTCGGAAACGTGCAAAAGCGCCAGCGCCATTGCCAGATACGAAGCCAACATGGTGGGCTGAATAAGCGTGTGCGAAAAAGCCTTCACTTGCATCTTCAAACTGCGCTTCTGCTTGGTTTTCTCGGAATCGCCGGAAACCAGGAATACGCCCAACGAGAACAGAACGATATTGAACACGATGTTGAAAATTGCGGCATACAGGACGGCGTTCGAGTCGAAAATAGCGGCCAATACCGCATAGCCCAGAAAACCGGTGTTGCCGAACACCATCATGAAGGAATGCGCACCCTTGGTGGATCGACCGAGCTTGCGATACAGGAAGTGCACCACCACGCAGGCAAACACGCACGCCGCCGCAAAATACACCACCGCGTAGCCCATCATCTGCAGAATCACCTCATCGGAAGGCAGATTGCTGTTGGAGAGCACTGAATTCAAGATGGTGGCGGGAAGCGTAATGGCCATTACCAACTTAGATAAATTGCCATCAAAAGAATCGCTGGTCATACGTGCTTTGCGGGCGATAAACCCGCACAAGATGATGAAAAACAGCATAACCATCTGGGTAAACGTATGCTGGAAAACCTCCATTGAAGGAAGCGCCTTCTTCCATAAAAGCCACGAAGCAAACCCGGCCCGCGAACGAGCCTGCAAGCGAGCATACTCCCGTGCGCCCCACCGCACACGAATGCGCCCCAACAATCACAAACCCATAACAAAAGAAAACAAGGCGATGCGAAGCCGGCCGAAAGGCCGCTGAGCGAGCCGCGCACACAACCAAAGTCCCAACCCGGCAACTCTCCCATAGCTGGGCGAGGCGATGCGCGAGGCCGAAGGCCAAGCGCGAGCAGTACGCAACAAG
>CAZQWR010000161.1:0-2520 GCA_964597085.1 uncultured Cryptobacterium sp. | reverse complement strand
TTTTTAAAAGGAGGTTGCCATGCTCACCACAAATGAAGCTGCAAAAATCTTGGGCGTTTCAAGGCGCCGCGTTCTTTCGCTTATCGAAAGCGGCCAGCTACCAGCGCAAAAAACAGGAAACATGTGGCTCCTCGAAGAAGAGGCCGTTGCGCAGCTGAACAAGCCAGGCGCACGCAAAGTAGGCAGACCAAAGAACGGGTCGCGTGTCATGGAATCTCGTTTCGTCCTAATGAACCGCACCTACCCTATAGCCGATGTTGTTTACGATGCATCCAGCCACGAATTCACTTCCGTTGGTTCGCTTCAGGACACCCACCGTGCCCCCTTGGGGCTCGCAAGCCCGCAAGGTTCCATTTCGCCTTTTTCATTCAATTCGTGGTGGCGCAACCGCGGAATCCCCGAAGGACGTACCAACATTCAGGAAATTCTTTCATCGGCAGGAATTTCAGTTGCAACAGAGCTTTCGCTAAGGAGCCTGGGGCTTTCCCTTTCCGACCAGTATTGGCTATGCCCTTTTGAATCGGGTATCAAATGGGAAAACGTCAACTTCTTCAACAATACTTTTCCCGACACGCTTCACATTGAAGGCTCCACGGAGTTCAGCCTGCACCCCGACAACACTTCCGACGGCATACTGGCCAAGCATTGGGTCGTACGCAATGGAAAACGAATTCTGCTGAAAGGCGGCAACCATAACAACCAGGAGCCCTTCAACGAAGTTATTGCCACGGCGCTGCATAAGCGCCTTTTAAAGCATGGGGAATATGTCCCTTATCACTTGGACCAGCTTGAAGGAAAGCCAGCTTCATCCTGTACCTGTTTTGTTGGGGACAACGAAGAGTTTATCCCTGCCCTCTATGTTGCAAAAAGCATGGCGCAACCGGCGCATCATAACGACTATCAGCACTATGTTGAATGCTGCACTGCGCTAGGCATCGGCAGCGTGCAATCGAGCTTGGCACGCACCATCGTATGCGACGACATCCTAGCCAATACCGATAGACATGCGCGCAATTACGGCATTATCCGCAATGTGGAAACGCTTGAATGCCGCATGGCGCCTATTTTCGACAGCGGGACCAGCCTGTGGTGCACCACGCCATATGCGGACTTAAAACTAGGCAACTACGCCTTTAAAAGCCGCCAGTTCAACAGCAGTCCGGCAAAACAGCTCCTTCTTGCCGAAGACCTTTCCTGGGTGGACACCAAGGCGCTGGAAGGGTTTGCCGAAGAAGCCGTTGCTGCCCTTTCCAAGAACGAAAGTATCCAGGATCTCATTCCCTATATAGAAAAGGCGCTAACAGCTCGCGTGGCGCGCATGACGGCCATTTGCGAGGCGCTATAGCGCTTACAGGTTGCCAAGCTGCATCGTTGATCCTTGGCTCCTCGTATTCGCCAAACCCCATTCCAGCCCAAGCAAGGCGGCTTTCCTGCTCCAGGAAAGCCGGGCGCGGAATACGCACCCCGCTTTACAACAACCCGTAAAAGCGCACCAAAGCTTGCTGGGCGATCTTGCTTAGCCATCGCTTCGTTCGCAACAGCTCCAACTCCCTGCTCCGCTTAAGGCTGGGCTCCATACTATCTAACCGCCTTGCGATACAGCCCCGCCACAGGCGTTCGCAGAGCGCTCCAATGCTTCTGCGAGCGTCCTAGCGTTGATTTATAAGACAGCCTTCGCATATTCGCATAAAACAAGAAGGCCCCAAGCTTGTCCGGAGCTTGGGGCCTGGCGCTTTCGCGCTGAGGGTCTGTATAGGTGCCGCTTAGGAGCTTGCGGCTAGGAGGTTCTACTTACTTGTAGGAAGCAACAGCCTCGTCGAACTGACGCATGTAAACGTTCTGGGACTTGGAAGCGAACTTAGCCTGACGAGCGTTGCGAGCCTCGGAAGCCTTTGCCTGGAGCTCAGCAGCGTTGCCGCAGTCGAACTTGATGAATGCAGCGAAAGCAGCAACAACAAAGAAAGCGGAGATAGCAACTACGTAAGACATTTATGAATCCTCCTGGATTATGCCTGGCCCTTTTGCCAAGCGGTTTTCTTGTTTCAGTTGAACCGGTGCGTTTCGCGCTCCGTTTCAAGGTGGGTTCATACTACGCCGCTATTTTTTGGTTGCAAGCTCAGAATTATCAGGTGAACGGGCAAAACGGCTTGAACGGGTTCGGAACGCGTTCATAACAAGTTCAGCGTAATATTTCGCAACATTTCCGTGAAATTGGGTAATATCTCGCACATAATTCCGTCATATAGGGCGCTTTTGATAATACTGTTTGATTTTCATCAACACCCCAGGTCAGCACATCCATTTTGGTAAATGCAAACAATCATTGTTAGGCACTTTCAAACACTGTTTGTGCCATTGAACAAAACAAAACGCCGCAAACTAGGCCAAACAGCGCATTAGCCGCCCCAAATTTAGTACAAATCTTCGTGCAGACTACCTCAAATGCCTTCGTGCACTATGCAATTGCATCGCCCATCAAGACGAATCGGCAATGTACTGCCCATTAGCCAACAGGCAATA
>CAZQWR010000160.1:0-2542 GCA_964597085.1 uncultured Cryptobacterium sp. | reverse complement strand
GCAGGAACGAACACGCGCATATTGGGCAAGCCGCGCATAAGCGAAATGTCCTCGAGCATCTGATGCGAGCCGCCGTCGGGGCCTACCGAAATGCCAGCATGGGTAGGCGCAACCTTAACGTTGAGGTTCGAATAGCAAACGGTATTGCGGATTTGATCGTAGCAACGGCCAGTGCCGAAAACGGCAAACGAGCCGGTAAACGCGATATTGCCCGCAAGCGAAAGGCCAGCAGCAACATCGATCATGTTCTGCTCAGCAATGCCCACATTGAAAAGACGGTTGGCGTTTTCTGGGCAGGCCTGGGCGAATGCCTTGGTGGTGGTGGAACCGGTAAGGTCGGCGTCTACGGCAACAACCTTCTTGCCTGCTGCAGCAAGCTCGGCAAGCGTCTTGCCGAATGCAGCGCGGGTTGCCTTCTTTTCCTGAGCCTGTTCAGGGGTTGCAAGCTGTACCACGATTAGTTCTCTCCATTCAGCTCGGCGCGGGCCTGAGCAAGCTCAGCCAGTGCGCGCTCGGTTTCTTCGTCGTTGGGGGCCTTGCCGTGCCAACCAGCCTGGTCTTCCATGAAGGAAACGCCTTTGCCCTTCACGGTATGGGCGATAACCATCTTCGGCTGCGGCGTGGCGGAAGCCTTCAGTTCAGCAAGAAGCTGGATAAGTGCATCCATATCGTGGCCGTTCACTTCGTGAACCTCCCAGCCGAAGGCGGCGAACTTACCAGCAAGCGTGCCGGAAGCGCAAACATCTTCGGTATGACCATCGATCTGCAAGCCATTGAGGTCTACGATGCCTATAAGGTTACCCAGATTGTTGTGGGCGGCAAAGGTTGCAGCCTCCCAAACCTGGCCTTCCTGAGTTTCGCCATCGCCCATAACGGTGAACACACGGTTAGGCATGTTGTCCAGTTTAAAACCAGCCGCCAAACCGGCAGCGATGGAAAGACCCTGACCAAGCGAACCGGTGGAAACCTCTACGCCGGGACAAAGGTTGCAATCGGGATGGCCCTGCAAGCGGGTGCCGAGCTTGCGCAGGGTTTTAAGCTCTTCAACCGGAAGATAACCCGCTTCAGCGAGCGTGGCATACAAAGCAGGAGCCGCATGACCCTTGGCAAGAATGAAGCGGTCGCGTGATTCGTCCTTGAGGTTTGCGGGATCGTGCTTCAGAACACCGCCGAAATACAATGCTGCAAGGATGTCGGTGCAGGAAAGCGAGCCACCGGGATGGCCGCTGCCTGCTTCATGCAGCATCTCGATGATGTCCGTGCGGATGGCACAGGCCTTTTCCTTAGCTGCCAGAGAATTCATGGCTTCCTTTCGATCGAGAGCAAAGGTTTGCATTACAACGAAGCTTTCCAACGGTGGTAACCAACGACGAATTCGTCGATATCACCGTCTAAGGCCGCTTCGACGTTACCGCTTTCAATATTACTACGCGTATCTTTTATCAGTCGATACGGATACAGAACATAGTTGCGAATCTGGCTGCCAAAGGAGTTTTCCATCTTTTCGCCCTTCAGGGCTGCCAGCTCTTCCTGACGCTTGTGCTCTTCAAGCTCATACAGGCGGCCGCGAAGCACACGAAATGCTGCTTCCTTGTTCTGCAGCTGGGACTTTTCGTTTTGGCAGGTAACAACAATACCAGTGGGAATGTGAGTCAATCGCACCGCGGAGTCGGTGGTGTTCACGCACTGGCCGCCTGGGCCGCTTGCGCGATATACATCCACGCGAACATCGCCCGGATTGATTTCGACCGTAATGTCGTTATCGGGAAGAACCGGGATAACCTCAACAGCGGGGAAGGTGGTGGTGTACGACTACGTGGCCGGCGATCAGCTTGAACATCAGGTTGAAACGGGTGGATTGCCGACGCCGGAGCGTGCCGTCGAGCTTACTCGCCAGGTGTGCGAGGCTGCTCAGGCGCTGCACGGCAACGGCATCGTGCATCGCGACATCACCCCGCGAAACATCATCGTTTCCGCAGATGGCGCGCATCTTATCGACATGGGCATCGCGCGCATGTACGTCGAGGGCTCCACGCGTGATACCGCTTCGCTGGGCACGTGGGGCTACGCTTCGCCCGAACAGTACGGGTTCGCTCAGTCCGATGCTCGTGCCGACGTGTATTCCATCGGCCGGGTGCTGGGCTACCTGCTTACCGGCGTTCATCCCGGCGATGATGGCTACGACGAGGCTTTGGCCGATGAGTCGGCGGTTTCCGCTGCGCACCGCTCGATCGTGCTGAAGGCGTGCGCGTTCGAGCCCAGCTCGCGCTTCCAGAGCGCCGCCGAGATGGCACAGGCGTTGGAGGCCGGAGTTGCCGTTGAGGTTCCCGAGCCGGTGAACGTTGCGCCGGGGAAGGCTGCCGGCGGTGCTTCGGGCGCTGCGGCCGGCGTTGCAGCTGCTTCGGCGAATGATGCAACGGGTTCCGCGGGTGCGGCTTCGCGTTCGTCGAGCGCCCCGGTTCCGCCAACGGATTTCGTGCCGGCACACGGCGGCGGTTCCGGCGATGAAGGGAACGCGGCTGTCGAGTCTTCTGCTGCGGAT
>CAZQWR010000159.1:0-2611 GCA_964597085.1 uncultured Cryptobacterium sp. | reverse complement strand
GGAAGCGTAGCGTGGAGGAGCCGCTTACTGAAGAACTGCTTAGTGAGCTTCTTGATGCGCCCAGCGCAAGCAGCTTTCTTCGTGGCAACAAGCCTTTGGATCGCTCGCTTTCTTCGTATCTCCAGCAATTGTTGGAGGAAAAAGGGCTGAATCGGGCGCAAGTGGTGCGTGATGCTGGCCTGAACGAAACCTTTGGTTATCAGATTTTCAAGGGCACCCGCAAGGCTTCTCGCAACAAGGTTCTTCAATTGGCATTTGCCATGGGGCTTTCACTTCGCGAAACCGACAGGCTCCTTCAGGCTGCCGGGCTCAATGAGCTATATTGCAAGAATCGACGCGATGCGATTATCATCTTTGCCGTTGAAAAGGGTTATAGCCTGCAGAAAACCGATGAAGAGCTCTACCGCTTTGGAGAAGATACCATTTGCCAGTAAGCACCAACCGGGCATATTCATCTTCAGAACAAGATGCATCCAGCGACCCTGTCACCATAGTGGGGCAGGGTCGCTTCGTTGTGTCTGCCGAAACCCCTACGGGCGCGTCGGGCCCCGCTGGGAACAATGGGCATTCTTGCTCCGATGCTTCGTCAGGGGTAGTTCTAGGGAGCAGTTTGGAGCCAATAGCCGAATCTGCTTCCGGTAAAGCCCCTGAAACCAACGATGAGCTTGCGAGTTTTCTTTCATTGGTAGACTCCGACAACGAATATTTGGTTGTTGAGACGCTTAAAGAAAGCGAATACGAAACAACTCAAAAAGTTATGCGTGCCACCAACCTCGGCAAGGAAGAAGGGCCGTTTGTTCGTAAGTACCTCAAATGCGAATCGGGCTTGGGCTTGGTTTACCGAACGCTCTATCAAGCGCAGCAGGCAGGCTGCGCCTTTGCTTTCCTTCCGAAAATCCTTTCTTGCTACCAGCTAAAAAACCAGCTTGTTGTGATTATGGAATATGTGCAGGGTGAAACCTTGGCCAGCGTTCTGCATCGCCTTGGGCCTTCACCGGAGCTGGCCGTCGATGTTATTCTGCGTGCGTGCTCGGCGGTTCGTGAGCTGCATGAAGGCTTTAATCCGCCCATAATCCACCGCGATCTGAAGCCTAGCAACATCATTCTTTCGCAAGAGCGCTTAGCGCTGATCGATTTCGGCATTGCTCGCGTATACAACGAAAACTCCGAAACCGACACCATGCGCTTTGGCACCCGAAGGTATGCGCCGCCTGAGCAGTTCGGTTTTGGCCAAACCGATGTACGCAGCGATGTTTATTCCCTTGGCATGCTGTTGTTCTATTGTCTTACTGCGCGTACTGCAAATGGCAAAGATCGCAAGCTGAATTTTTCAAATGCGAATGTTCCCGAAGAATTCCGTAAGGTTGTTCAGAAGGCATGCGCATTTGATCCCGATGCCAGGTACCGCACTGTTGCGGAACTCCAACAGGCGGTTTCTTCTGCAAATGCTGCATATGCGCGCGGGCGAAAGGGAAAGCTTCAATCCTACGAACCCTGTTTTGCCGCAAATCTCAATAACGAAACTCTAAGGGTCAAAATTGCAGCGTTAGCCAATAAGATTCCACTAGGCATAGGCATGGCATGGAATTGTGTCCTTGCCGTTGTGTGGTTGCTCTTCATGGTGGTAAGCGTTGGCTGTTGTATTGCGCCCTTGCCCGATACGCCAGAAGCGGGCCATCCGCTTTGGTTCCGTTTCGTCGAGTACCCTTTGTTTTTGGGCGTTTCTTCAACCTGCATTTTCTATGAGTTGGCAGACAGGCGTCTTTTGCGAAGGCGTTTTCCTGCCCTATGCCGGTGGGCTTTATGGAAAGAATTCCTGGTAGTAGGCCTTGGCATACCCTTTGCGCTTGCTGTGTTTATGACTTTCTGCGCGCAATTTGCGGCGTAGAATTCTACTGGAAACGCGTCCCGCAGCAATTTTTTGGAAAGTTGCAAATAGCCCCTTTACAGGGCGATGCGGAATGGTATTCTACAAAAGCTGATTTCAAGAGAAGCCTGTGCTTCCACCTAGTTCGGCGCTACGGTTGCTGATGGGTCATGTGAATAGAGTTCTTGTGTTTCAAGAAGTTCGTGTGGCCTGCAATCGTTTATGATTCGCAGGTTTTCTTTTTATTGGCAAAAAATGGTTCGTGCATGGTAGCACCAAAACAAGAAAGAAGGAGGTGGGCACCATAGCAGCTCAAGAACCAAGGCTTAATGACGCAATCAGGGTCAAGGAATGCCGCCTGATCGCCTATGATGGGTCGCAGTTGGGGATCTATCCCATCGAGCAAGCTCAGCGCATCGCAGATGACCAGGGCTATGACTTGGTTGAGATCGCACCTCAGGCTAAGCCGCCGGTATGCCGCATTATGGATTACGGCAAGTTCAAGTATGACCAGGCAATTAAGGCCAAGCAGGCGCGAAAGAACCAGAGCAAGGTCGAAACCAAGGAAATGAAGTTCCGTCCCAAAATCGATGTGGGCGACTATACCACCAAGAAGAAGCACGTGCTTCGCTTCTTGGAGGCAGGTTCCAAGGTTAAGATCACCATCATGTTCCGCGGCCGTGAAATGTCTCATCCCGAACAGGGTCTGAGCATTCTGGAGCGTCTGGCGGACGATCTCAAGGA
>CAZQWR010000158.1:0-2631 GCA_964597085.1 uncultured Cryptobacterium sp. | reverse complement strand
CGGGTGGAAAGCGTGGTGTCGGTGCCCTTGAACTTTTCGAACGCGAAACGCGGAACCTTTACCACGCAGTAGTCGATGGTGGGCTCGAAGCAGGCAGGCGTGGCCTTGGTGATGTCGTTGGTGATTTCGTCGAGCGTGTAGCCCACGGCCAGCTTTGCAGCCGCCTTGGCAATGGGGAAACCGGTTGCCTTGGAAGCCAGTGCCGAAGAACGCGAAACGCGTGGGTTCATCTCGATGACGATAAGGCGGCCGTTTTCAGGGTTCAGCGCGAACTGAACGTTGGAGCCGCCGGTTTCGACGCCGATCTTTTCCAAAATGGCCAGCGAGGCTACGCGCATGCGCTGGTATTCAACATCGGAAAGCGTCTGAGCGGGAGCAACGGTGATAGAGTCGCCCGTGTGGACGCCCATTGGGTCAAGGTTTTCGATAGAGCAGATGATGATGCCGTTGCCAGCGCGGTCGCGCATGACCTCCATCTCGTACTCTTTCCAGCCTTCGATGCTCTCCTCTACCAAAACCTCGGTAACCGGAGAAAGGTCAAGGCCCTGGGAAACAATGAGCTTCAGTTCTTCTTCATTGTGCGCAATGCCGCCGCCAGCACCGCCCAGGGTAAACGACGGGCGAATAACCATGGGGTAGCCCAACGTATCGGCCAAGCCAAGAGCATCTTCAACGCTGTAGGCATAGCCGCTGCGAGCAACCTCCAGGCCAATTTCGGCCATGGCCTCGTTGAACTGCTTGCGATCTTCGCCACGCTCGATGGCGGCCAAATCGCAGCCAATCATCTCTACGCCGTACTTGTCAAGAATGCCTGCCTTGGCCAGCTCTACGGCAGCGTTCAAAGCCGTCTGGCCGCCAAGGGTGGGCAGCAGCGCGTCGGGGCGTTCCTTTTCGATGATCTTTTCGATGAACTCCTTGGTGATGGGCTCAACGTAGGTGCGGTCCACCAGCTGAGGGTCGGTCATGATGGTTGCGGGGTTGGAATTAACGAGCACAACCTCGTAGCCATCTTCCTTCAAAACCTTGCAGGCCTGGGCGCCGGAGTAGTCGAACTCGCATGCCTGGCCGATTACGATGGGGCCGGAGCCGATGACGAGGATGCGCTTGATGTCGGTACGCTTAGGCATTTGCCTCTCCTTCCTCAGCCCCGAAGACCCAACCGGAAAGGCGGTCGGAGGCGATGTCGATGTTGAGATATTCCGCATCGCCGTCCATCAGGCGGGTGAATGCGGTGAACAGGTAGTGTGCGTCGGTTGGTCCGGGGCTTGCCTCGGGGTGGTACTGCACGCTGAATACGGGCTGGTCAAGGAAGGCGATGCCCTCTGCCGTGCCGTCGTTGAGGTTCACGTGGGTAAGCTGGATGCGGCCGAAGCGCTCGTTTTGCACCACGGGGGCAACCTTCTTTTCAACCCAGAATCGCAGGTCGGAAGTATGCTCGTTAACGCCGCCGGAAAGCTCGGGCACCAAGGGGCCCAAACTATCGAACAGAAGGCCGAAGCCGTGGTTCTGGGCGGTGATTTCCACGCGGCCGGTGCGCAGGTTCATAACGGGCTGGTTGCCGCCGCGATGACCGAACTTCAGCTTTTCCATTTCAGCGCCAGAAGCCAGCGAGATCATCTGGTGGCCCAGGCAGATGCCGAACAGCGGCACCTTGCCGATGAGCTTTTCAACCTGCTGGTAGGTTTCGGCAACGGCGTCCGGGTCGCCCGGGCCGTTGCTCAGGAACACGCCGTCGGGGTTCATTGCAAGAACCTCTTCTGCAGGGGTGTTCCACGGCACTACGGTGAGCTTGCAGCCCACGCGCAGCAGGCCCTGCAGGATGCTCTTCTTCACGCCGCAGTCGTAGGCGACCACGTTGTACTTGGGTTCGGCAGCGCCTGCCACAGCGAACGCCTGGCTTTCGGGCAGCTCGGTGAAGCCGGTGGCCTTGGGGCGCGAAACGGTTTTAGCCAGGTTGACGCCCACGATGCTCTCGGATGCGCGTACCTTGGCAAGAAGGCTTTCCGCGTCCAGGTCGGTGGTGGAGATTACGCCGCGCATAGCGCCCGCATCGCGCAGATGCGAAGTGAGTGCGCGCGTGTCCACGCCTCCGATGGCAACCACGCTGTTCTGTTCCAAGAAGCTGGGCAGGCTCTGAGTGCTACGCCAGTTTGAAGGCGTGAAGCACATGTCGTGCACAACCAGACCGCGTAGCGCCAGGGAATCGGACTGGAAATCGTCGGGGTTGATGCCGTAGTTGCCAATCTGCGGATAGGTCATGGTGATGATCTGACCGGCATAGGAAGGATCGGAGATTACCTCCAGGTAACCCTCCAGGGAAGTGTTGAAGCATACTTCGCCGAATGCCTCGCCGCTGGCGGCGCAGGAAAAGCCCTCGTAAATCGAGCCATCTTCCAGAACAAGAAGGGCCTTCGGACGAGCGCCTACGCTGGTGTTTTCCAGGAGCTTACTCAACGATGTCACCATCCTTACAAGTCAAAGTGCCTGCGCAGAACACGTCGCTGGCACGTCCGGTTAGTTCATATCCCAAGAAACCGCAGTTCTTGGACTTGGATACCATGTCTTCCGCCGTTACCGTCCACTGCTTTTCAGGGTCGAAGATGGTAATGTCGGCAACGCCGCCGGCTTCGA
>CAZQWR010000157.1:0-2636 GCA_964597085.1 uncultured Cryptobacterium sp. | reverse complement strand
TCCACATCGATACGGGAGAAAATAGTAGCGGCTACTACGATTCAGACGGGAAAGAGTTTGAGCTGCCTTGTTTAAATTCGCTCCAACCTTCTTTTTTTGAAATCGAGCTCAAATATCAAGATGGGTCGCAAAGCATAAAACAGTACTCGATCTTTCCTGACAAGCTAAATGCGTCTGGCAACCTTGAAAGCATAATCATTGCGGAGGGCTAAGCTGAATGTCGCCCTCCGCAATGCCAAAGTTCAAATTTCTCTAGATTAAGTATTCTGCTCGCAGGATTGTTTCGCCCATACCAGAAATATAAAGCGTGGCCGTACATTCACCGCCGTTAACAACCATTCCGTTAGAGTCGCTCGACTTTACATACGGAATTGCGTCGAAGCCCGTCTCCATCGTTTTGGAATCTGAAGTAAAAAGACATTCAGCATGGCACTTTGCGCTACCTGCAAGCCCCTGGTGGGCAACCAGCGCTTTACTTCCTTGAAAAGACGCATATGAAACTTTCTTTGTTGCAGAGCCCTTCACCTTTGTAATGCGTATATTCCCATCCAAGATATAGTAAGTAGGAACAAATTCGATGTAATAAATGACGCTATCATCGTAAGTGCCTATTCGCGCTTTACTCTTCTCAATCACTTCAACTGAATAAACGGCGGTAATCGAACCATCGGCATTCACAGTATTCTCAATATTTTCGCGAAGTTCAAAACCACTTGAGGCCGATCGGAGGAGCGAATCGCTTTCAGAGGTACTGGCAAGCAAGTCTCCGTCTTTCGTCATTAAAGTTGCGCGTGTTATCGGACAGCTTTGACTCGCAGCCTCCTCGACAAACTCGCTATCCGCGTAAGCAAAAGCAGGAACCAGCATCGACCCGGCTGCCAAAGCTCCTAGCGTTAGCACTTGCCTACGAGTAATTGCCTCAAATTTCATTGTTTTCCCCTTTCGGTATTTCCAATTTTCATAAACACACCGAAAAAGCAGTAAATGTTGCCCAAACCGAAAAATAAGGTAATTGCGTTATGTATGAATCTCGAAAACGCTGCGAATGGATCTATGTTCTAGTGGCTCAACAACGAACAGGCAAAAGGCCGTTAACCCAGCGCTTCGATATGTACTTCGCCGGAGGCCATGGGCTTTAGCCCCTCAGGGGTTTGCACCAGCAGGTTGCCCTTGTGATCAACGCCTTGAATAGTACCTGCGGTGGTTTGCTCGCCCGTGATTGTGGTTAGGGTTGCCTGCTTCCCTTTGTAGGCAAAACGGTTGCTGTATTCCTGATAAAACGCCTGAAATCCCTGTTCAGCCCATACAACATAGCGACGTTCCACTTCTTGGAGCATAAGCTCGAGCACCTTGGTCATAGCCGCGCGCTGCTCTTCGCTCAAACCTGGCTGGGCTTTGTCTTCGAATACGTAAGCCTGACGGTACTTGCCCGCAATGGGCTGCTGCTCCTGGGGCTGGAAAAGGTTCATACCCACCCCAACGCATACTCCACCAGCCAAAGCCTCCAGGGAAATACCTACCAGCTTTCCTTGAGGGCAAAGCACATCGTTGGGCCACTTGATAAGAGGCTCGCACCCAGGTTTGGCCTGTTCAAGAGCATCGGCGCAAGCAAGCGAAACCACCAGGCTCAGCGTAGGCAATTGCTCCATAGGAACATTGGGGCGCAAGGCGAACGAAGTATACAAACCGCCCTGCGGGCTTTGCCACGAGCGACCCTGACGGCCATAGCCGCCGCTCTGCTGCAGCGCAGTGGCGCAATAGCCTTCGGCAGCGCCTTCGCGCAAGGCCGCCTTTACCAGTTCGTTGGTGCTTTGCACACAGCCATAGGCATGAACATCCCAAAAGCCTGCGGCCTTGGGCGAAAGCGGCGCAAGGGCATCCAGGCGCTCTAGCACTTCCAGGCCTTCCCTACCGTTACGGTATCGGCGGTTACCACGGTGCCGTTGGCAAGTTCGTGGTTGGGCGCAATTTCAAGCAGGGGCTTTACCACAAAGTCGCGCTCGGTAAGGCGCGGATGCGGCAGTGTGAGTACTTCCAGGTCGGAAACGTAACCCTGGTAATCCAGAATGTCCAAGTCGCAGGTACGGGGGCCGTTCTTCTTTTCGCGCACACGGCCCAAGCGGTTTTCGATGATGTTCAGGCAACGCAGCAATTCTTGCGGGGGCAAACCCGTGCGAAGGATAGCTACAGCATTCACAAAGGTGTCCTGATCTTCCACGTAGGCGGGTTCGCTTTCGTAGAAGCTGGAGATGTCGGCAATCTGCGTATCGGGCAGCATGCACATGTCGGCAATAGCCTGGTTGAGCATGGCCTTCTTGCCTTCAAGCTCTTCACCTGGGTCGGCCACCAAAGGCAGGTTGCAGCCCAGGGCAACGAAGGCGTAGGGGCGCAGGTTTTCCTTCAGCGATTCCTCAGTGAGCGCAACATTGTGCGTACGAATTCCCGAAGCGCCCAGCTCGCAAGCCATAAGAGCCTCAGCGGCAGAAGCGGCATCGCGCTCTTTGGGCTCTTCGATGTTGTAAGCCTTGCCAATGTAGCTCTTGCGCGAAACCGCCACCATGGTGGGGTAGCCCAAATGGGTAAGCTCATGGAAGTTGCGCATGAGCTCGATGGTTTGGTTTGCGGTTTTGCCAAAG
>CAZQWR010000156.1:0-2748 GCA_964597085.1 uncultured Cryptobacterium sp. | reverse complement strand
AAGCAGCGCGCCTTCCTTCAAAACCGGGTCGGCCACACGCGGGTCGTCGCGCTTGGCAGGGTCGGTTTCGAAGATCTTGGGTTTGAAGCCAACCGACTTCTGATCCAGGGCCAGCGCCAGGAAGTGAGCGCGCAGCTGCTCGGCGGTGTAATGGTCAAGAAGCTCGTCGGCCGTGGGCGGCTTAACAGCACCAGAGGAAGAAGCCTTCTTATCGCCGAACAGGATGTGATGGTTGGCAATGAGCTTGGTCTGCTGAAGCTCGCCCTGCGGAGCATCTGCCACCACAGGCTGGTTTTCCTGCATGGCGGCAAACAGCGCAGGCTGGGCAACGCCATAGAAGTACAGGTTGTCCTGGCCAATAAACTGGTACACGGTTGCGTCCTTGCTGCACCAGAACTTGCGCCAGGCATCGCGTGGCAAGCCGCGCTCATCGTTACGGGCAATGGTGAAGGAAAGCGGCGCCCATAGGCTTTCGGGCCAGCACCAAACGGTAAGACCGTCCACGCCTTCCATTTCGGGCACGGGAACGCCCCAGGTTACGTTGCCGGAAATACGGAACGGAACCAGCGCCTTGCCGGTGCGGAAGCGGATGTTCGCATCGGAAAGCACCGTGCGGGCTTCATCGCGGTCGTAAATATTATCGAACTCTATTTCGAAGCTCTGCTTGCCCTTGGCAGCATCGCGGTATACGTGCTTGGGCAGTTTATCGGCAATCTTGGCGTACTCATCATAGAGTTCCACCTTGATGTAGATGATAGGCGGAACCAGGAATTCCTTAATGGTCTTGGTTACCACCGGGCGCGTGCAAGGGTCGTCCTTGAGGGAATCAACGTAGTTGCCCACGATGCCAGAAAGGCCCGGCAGGTCGAAGTACCAATTGTTCACCTTGCGCATTTCGGGCACGGTGTTCGAAACCGAAGAAATGGGGTTAATGAGGTCTACCGGGTCGTACTGATGGCCCAAGTCACATTCGTCGGCGTAGGCCTTTTCGCTCTTGCAGCCCTGCACAGGGCAATGGCCCACCACCTGGCGGCCGTTCAGGAACATGTCTTCCTGAGCATCGTAGAACTGCAGGGTGCTGTCCAAATGCAAGAAGCCCTTTTCATGCAGGCGCTCGACGAAACCGGCCGAAACGGTACGGTGCACTTCGCCACAATGGCCAAGGCCACTGCCCTCGTAAACATCCAGGCTGATGTTGTAAGCGTCCAGCGTGGCCTTCTGGCGGTCATGGTTACGGCGCACGTAATCTTCCAGCGTGCCTTCGAACGTGCCTGCTTCAACTTCCTTGCGGTAGCCCTCTTCAATGGGCGAGCCGAAGCAGTCGGTGCCGGAAACGAACACTACGTTGTCTTTGCCAATGCGGTCACGCAAGAAACGCGCATAGCAGTCGGCGGGAACAAAAACGCCGCCCACATGCCCGAAATGCAACGACTTGTTGCCATACGGCATGCCCGCAGTTACCACTGCGCGCTTGGGCCAAACGATGGTTTCTTTATTTTGCGACGGAGCCATTGCTCTCCAACTCCTTCAGCGCCGATGCCAAATCCTCGGCGGTAATAGACTGTTTGCTTTCAGAAAGTAGGTCGACCAAAGAAGAAAGGTCGGTTTTGGTGCTCTGCTTAAGGGTAACGGTTTCAGTAGTTGAACTGCCAGCAAGCTCGGCAGCCTTTTTCACTGCGTCTTCCTTGGTGCCGATGGCATCGGCCAAGCCGTTCTGCACCGCTTCGGTGCCTGTGAATGTTAAACCGGTGGCCAGCGCGCTCACCGCTTCGGTAGTCATGCCGCGACCCGAAGCAACGTTTTGAATGAACGTTTCATTGATTTGGTCTACCTGATTCTGGTAATGCTCGCGCTCTTCATCGGTGAGCTTACGAGTACCATACGTGGAATCCTTGCTGGAAGAAGAGGTGATGTTGTCTACCGAAATGCCCAACATCTTTAATAGCTCGGAATAATCCACCATCTGCAGCGCCGTACCGATGGCGCCAATGGAAGTGGTACGCGCCACGTAAATGTAATTGGCCTGGCTGGAAATCTCGTATGCGGCGCTGGCGTTGGTAGAAGCGCTGGATACCACAACGGGCTTGCCAGTTTCGTCGCGGAACTGCTTAACGTAGGTAGCCATTTCCTCACCTGCGGTGGCAACGCCGCCGCCGGAGTTCACGCGCAGCACCACGGCCACAATATGGCTATTGCTTGCCGCCTGATCCAGCATGGCCTTCAGCCCATCGGGGCTGCAAGTGGTGCCGTCGTACTGGATGGTGCTGCTGATATCGATAACCGCAACCGAATCGGTGGTTACCGCAGCAGAAGAGGAATCGGTAGCGGTTGCAGCCTTCACTGCCGAAACTGTGCAACTGCCTATCCCCCACAGAACCAGCAGAATAGCAAGAACAACCGCAACAACGGTTACCGCCCGCTTGCCCTTCGGCTTCTTTGGCTCGGGGGCATACGGCGCCGACGCATAGCCCACTGGGGGCACTGGGCCAGAGGCGGGCGGCATGGGCGCAGCCTGCTGCTCGTAATACTCTTGGGGCATGCATCCTCCCATAAAAATGATCCATAAAAAGAAAGCCCCAAAGTGCGGGGCTAGCACAGTGCTTGCATTATAAGACATGGGGTTTACAGGCTTGTTGCCAGCAGAACTTGGTCACAAAAAAAGATCCGCCCGAAGGCGGATCTATTGAGTGCTGATGGCGGGATGTACGGGACTCGAACCCGCGACCTCCGACGTGACAGGCCGGCGCT
>CAZQWR010000155.1:0-2852 GCA_964597085.1 uncultured Cryptobacterium sp. | reverse complement strand
GCCGCTTAACAGCAGTGCGTTCGAACCTGTGATGTACAAATCGATGTTGCCCCTGGTCTGCAGGCTGTCGATGACAGCGTGGATCCAGCTCAAAATTGAAAGCCTTGGCATTTGGTTTCGAGCAAAAATTCGATATATGGGCATGCAAGAGGACTCGCCGTTTCTAGCTCTGGGATATCTTTCCTCGTTTAAAATAGCTTCAGTCATATGTTTAAGGGGAAGTGGGAACATCATGGGCGTTGATCATGCCAAGCTCGAAACCATCGTTGCTGCACTTTCTGAGGTTTACATTTCGATTCACGCGATAGACCTCGATGAAGGAACCATTCATACCGTGAAGAGCAACCCCTTCATTGAAGGCTGCATTTCCATCGAAGGCACGCTGCAAGCCAAGATGGCCAACGTCATGAGCACCATAGCCATCCCCGATCATGAAGAGATGATTCTGGAGTTCACCGACCTTTCCACGTTGGCCCAGCGAATGGCCGGCGCCAACATGCTCACCGAGGTTTTCGAGGGCAAGATGAACGGCTGGTGCAAGGCACGTTTCATCCGTATCGACGATAACGAGCAGGCCAAAGGCGGCCCGTTGCACCAGGTTCTCTACGTGGTGGAATGCATCGACTCCGAAAAGCGCAAGCAAGAGCGGCTTACCTACCTCGCTCAGACCGACCTGCTTACCGGCCTGTTCAACCGCGGCCATGGCGAACAGTCCATCGATAAGCTGCTGAAAGAAGGCGTGCCCGGCATGTTCTGCTTGTTCGATGTTGACAAGTTCAAGCAGGTGAACGACAAATACGGCCACGATGTTGGTGACAAAGTGCTCGTGTCCATTGCCGAAGCCCTGGTTGCCTCAAAGCGCAAGGGCGATGTGGTTATGCGCCTGGGTGGCGATGAATACGCAGCCTATTTTGTGGGCGTGGAAAACGAAGCCGATGCCCAGGTGGTCATCGGCCGTTTCTTCGAGCGCATCGCAGCTATTTCCATTGAGCCTATGGCGGAAGCTGTGAGCGTGAGCATGGGTGGCGTAATGTATCGCCCGGGCCTCGACTTCGACGAGGCTTACCGCACTGCCGACCAGGGCGTATATGCCAGCAAAAACAACAAAGGCAGCACGTTCCTGCTGAGCTAAGCTGCCTAGGGCAGGTTTCAGCGGTTCTCGCAACGCCAACGGTTTCGAAAGGGCCTTTGGTGGGATGCGAATACGCCAGGGCCGCCTACAAGAAAAAGCGAGATGCCTGCTGCTTCGATTGGCTTAAGCCTCCAGCTTTACCGTTTGGTCGGTCATGTAGGCGCCGAAGGTTCCCGTTGCGGTTGCTTCGAAGGGCTGGCCTTTCGAAAAGTCGATGTATTCGGTCCACCTTGGGGCATCTTTGGAAGAGCCGGTAACGTGGAAGTTCTTGTTGAGCGAAGTCAGGTAGCTGTTCAGTTGCTCGTTTTCGCTGGTTAGCTCCACCTTGAAGCCTTCGTTTTCGGTGGGGGTGCCATCATCTGTTTTCACTTCCTGCATAGCGTAGGTGGTGATGTGCACGTCAACTTTCTGGCCGTACCATTCGGGGTGGGCGGTTTCGGGCTGGAACGCGGTGGTTATGTGGTATTCGCTCGGCACCTTTTCAAGCGCGGCGTTGTTTCCGCGTGCTTGTGCGAACAGGCCGCTGATTTGCTCGTTGTCAAGGAAAACCGCCTCGTATACCGCTTTGGTTTCGGCGCTTTCCTGCGTTTGCGATGTTTCGGTGCTTGCCTGGTTGTTTTCGTTGTTCGTGGTGGCGGTGCCGCTGCAACCGGTTAGGCCTGCCATGATGGCGGCTGTAGTGGCAAGCAGCAGGGCGGCCATTTTTACGTTGCCGAATTGCAAGTGGCTCTTTCGTTCCATTTGTTTTTGCCTTTCCGTGGAGTGGCGCTATTTGCGCTCGGGCTCTTTGAAGTCTATAAAGTTGTAACTCTTAATTATCTGCAGGCATTTTACAATGCGTGGGAGCAGCGGCTCGGTGCCAATCGGCGGGCGAGCGGTGAAAAGCTGTGGTGCCAACTGCTCGTGTGCGGCTTCGGCAATCTGCGTAAAGGTGCAGCAGCAATTGCTCGTGTTCCCCGAAGCGGCCGTTGCGATCCAGGCGCAACTTCCAAGTGCAAACGTTTGTTCGATGTGTTTTTGCAACGGCTTGGCTCTGAAGGGGCGCGGTTTGTTGTAACTTAAATGCTTGAACTCACAGGCCATCTGCACAGATGGCAAACTCATATGGCATAACCACTGAAAGAGAGAGCATGGCAAAATCTGCGCCTAATTACGGCAACGACAGCATCCGTCAGCTGAAGGACGAAGAGCGCGTTCGCTTGCGCCCTGCGGTTATCTTCGGCTCCGATGGCTTGGACGGCTGCGCCCACGCTGCGTTCGAAATCTTGTCCAATTCCGTGGACGAAGCGCGTCAGGGCTTTGGCAGCCTTATCACGCTTACGGCTTTCGCCGACGGTTCCATTCAAGTTGAAGACAACGGCCGCGGCTGCCCGCTTGACTGGAACCCCAAGGAAAAGCGCTTCAACTGGGAGCTTGTTTTCTGCGAGCTGTACGCCGGCGGCAAGTACGATAACAACGCCGGGGGCGACTACGACTTTTCGCTGGGCACCAACGGCTTGGGCTCGTGCGCAACCCAGTACGCGTCCGAGTACATGGACGTTACCGTGTGGCGCGATGGCAACAAGTACCAGCTGCACTTCAAAAAGGGCAAGGTGGTAGGCGCCAAGAAGAAGGCCCTGCAAGTTGAGCTCACTGCCGAATCTCGCACAGGCACCACCATTAAGTGGCGCCCCGACCTGGAAGTATTCACTTCCATTAGCATTCCGCACGAATGGTATCG
>CAZQWR010000154.1:0-2900 GCA_964597085.1 uncultured Cryptobacterium sp. | reverse complement strand
ACTCGGCGGTCCCAGCGGGAACCGGATCAGCAGCCACCTTCTTGAAGTGAGCAACCACCTCGACGCTCTTGCCATAATCGTTATTAACGTAGAACTGATACATGGCAGAGAGCATCTTCGAGCCGTCTTCCCTCTCGGACTCGGCCGTCTGAACAGGATTAGTGTCACGCTCGCCATTCACAGACCAGTAATCGAACTCGTAGCCAACCTCGGGGGCAGCAATGAGAAGCGATGAGGTGCCATACACATTGTAGCCGCCGCCGACAACGCATCCCGCCTCGTCGTCATCCGCCTTAAGGTCAATATCGCAGTGCGTTGCCTCATCGCCGCCAGCATTATCAATGTCAATCTCGTACTCGTACACATCCTTCTGCGATTGCGAGGAAGAAAGCGCAATGGCGTTGGGAGTAACGTTTGCATACATGACCTCAAGACCATCGCCCACCGCGTTGTAGGAAAGGATCCTTGCAGGAATCTGTCCATCGTCCTCATGGCGAACAACGGTAATGGTGAAGTTGTCGTCCTTGCTGGACTCGATCTTGAACATGAACTGCGAGCCGATGGGCACGAAGACATACATCTGGTAGTCCTCATTCAAACCGTACCAGTAATCGAAGTCGTCGTTGTCAACGCGCTCACCGCGCTCGAAGAGCTTCACTTCTTTTTCAGCAACCATCGATACGGTAATGTCGCCATCAAAAAGAACTTTCATATAAGCAGGGCTGTAGCCTTCGCTGCCATAGGTATTGTCTCCACCAGTTCCGTCATCGGCAGAAGCAAGAGCCACGCTGTCATCGCCAGAGGTAAGCGCTGCGCTGGCAGCGGAAGAATAATTGGAATCGTACGACTGCATCCAGGCCAAGCACAATACAGGACCGTGCACTTCAGTGGTATTGGCATCTTTCATAAAGGTTTTGCACATCGCGATGAACAGCCTAGGATTGCTTTGTATGAAGCCCTGAATCATCGGACACAGCCTTTTGAGCTCGTCATACAGCCTCTGCTCTTCGTCGCCCCATTCAAGGCCACTTGCCCTCAAGAACGCAACGATTTTCGCAAGAAGGTCTTCAGCAAGGGTTTTTTTGATGAGCTTGACAACCAAAACGACAAATTCGATCAAGCCAATGCCGGGTACCAGCAAAGCGCCAAGGACATCACTGATAACGTTCGTCCAAACCATGGCCTTGAACCATCCGCTACCGGCGGCTCCGCTAAGCTTGTTGATTTTGCCCGAAACCATATACGACATGAGATGGATAAGCGGAGTTTCGTAATCCCTGTTAAAGGTTGCTCGGCTACCAGTGAGGTCCTTGATGATCTTGTCGTACATCGTATCGAAGAACATGTTCATGGGCATGTCCATGTGATCAAATTTATCAACCGGATAAATGCTGTCGTAATCGCTCTTTATCTCTTTTGCGAGCTTCATCATGGCGTCACGACGGGTTGCATAATCCCCGTCTTTAGGTTGGGGCAGCAAATGGTTCGTGCCAAAACGGCCAAACTTCCACTGAAAGGGCATTACCTTCGTCACGAAGTCAACCATGTTCACAATGCTGTACATGTTGCCGAACGGATTCAAGTTCTGCTTTTTCCAGGCACTCTGAACTTCGCTGCAAACAGTTTCTGGGCTAAGGACGCCCGAAGGGGCCTCGTAGGCATAAACGTACATGTCCTTCTGGTAGGCCTCGTGGTTCGGGAACAGATAATTCGAGGAATCAGATTGGCCCTTGCCGCCGAAGTAAAAGCCGTTGCCGCTGCCATCGGGCTCCAGGCCCTTTAGCTTTTTAGTGATAGCCTCTTTCACCAAATAGCCACCGGTCATATTGGCGGTTGCAGAAGCGCGCGAATAGCCAGAGATGACTACCTTGAGCGGGTTTTCCGTTGGAACGTTGCCCTTTTCGTTAATATAGCTCTTCAAGAAAGCAGTAGCCTGGTTTGCCGCATTGGCAAAGCCCTCGTGGTCTGCGCCATCTTTACCAGCGTTCAAGTTTCCACACCACTCGTAGAAATAGTTGGCACCGCGGATGCCCATCAAAACCAACTCATAGTTTTTGCCACCAGCGGTAATGGTACGGTGACCACAAATCAAGCCAATTGAATTCTGCTCTGTTTCCTTGGTGTACCAATCGTTGCAAAGAACGTCTTTGCAGTTAAGCTTCTCAAGGAATTCCTTGGCATGCTTGGGGGAATCCGTGTAATTGGCCTTGTCGTCGTTCGAGCCCAAAGCCGAAAGGGCCAAGCAGCAACCAAACGTACCGATCTGGTTGCTATAGTTGAAGGAAGAACCGCTAAAGAACTCAGGGTCGAATACGAACTTCGACGTTTCGGAACCGCCGCCAAATCCGAAAGTATCGGCGATCACCTCGGAATTGTCCGATTCTGAGGCAACTGCAGCCGTGGACTTAGCAAGGTCGTCTTCGTCGGCAAAAGCAGCAAGGGGGTTGGCGAACACAACCGTGCCGAATCCGATGCCTGCATAGCGCAGAAAACTGCGGCGAGACATTCCCGAACGGCCACCTGATACGGCAGCGCAAGCATCCGGCTGCGCCGCTGAAGCAGGGATAATGGAGTTGGTTTCGTTGTTCATGGTGTGGTTCCCTCCAGGGCCCGTAAAATTCATAACGCCTCCATACTACCAGCTACACAGCTAAGCAGCAGTTGAAAAACTGCAGGTAAAAAAATGCGGCCACGAACAACTGCGGCTCGCATCTCAGTTGCTCAACCAAGAACAAGACGCTGCGTACCGGCCCAGCATCTGACCTAGCACGACACTCAAACGGCGAACCGCCTTTCCCGCTTCACTCAAAAGCGCTGATGCGTTGGGCTGCAGTAGCAGCCAAAACAAAAAAGCCTGCGCACCCAACTGGGCACACAGGCATAAAACATTCGAGAGTTCG
>CAZQWR010000153.1:0-2909 GCA_964597085.1 uncultured Cryptobacterium sp. | reverse complement strand
TCAGGTATTCCATCAGCAGCGCTTCCCTGGCTTCCATGGCTTCTATACCGATGCTGTTAACGTATTCGAGCGCTTTTGCCGTGGCATAGATACCAGCAGCATCTTGCGTGCCCGCTTCGAACTTTTCGGGAACCGGCGCCCAAACCGCACCGGTTTGAGTAACGCTGTCTATCATTTCGCCACCGGTTAAGAAGGGCGGCATGGCATCCAAGAGCTCGTGTTTGCCCCAAAGAACGCCGATGCCAAAGGGTCCAAATACTTTATGACCAGAAAAAGCGAAGAAGTCGCAGTCGAGCTCCTGCACGTTCACCTTCATATGCGGAACAGACTGAGCTCCGTCAACAACAACTGTGGCGCCGTATGCATGAGCGCGCGAGGCAATTTCTTTGATAGGGTTTTCGATGCCAAGCACATTGGATACCTGAGTTACAGAAACTATTTTGGTGTTGGATCCGATTTTCGCATTGATTTCTTCGGCGGTAATTACGCCGTCTTCATTGGGAAACATATAAACCAATCTGGCACCCGTTGCAGCGCAAACCTGTTGCCAAGGGATGAGATTGGAGTGATGCTCCATAATGGAGATGCAAACTTCGTCGCCTGGCTTCAAAACAGACACCCCATGGGTTCTTGCAACCAAATTGAGAGCTTCGCTGGTATTGCGGCAGAACACAACATCCTGAGCTGCAGGAGCACCAATAAAGTTTGCGCAAGTTTCACGAGCTGCGTTGATGGCCTGGGTGGCCTCTACCGACAAGCGATAAAGACCACGCAATGCATTCGCGTTCATGGTTTCGTAGAAATTGCGCTGGGCATCTAACACGCATTCAGGGCGCTGAGCAGTTGCCGCGCTGTCCAAGAAGGCGAGTTCGGAGTTGTTTTTCAGCAAGGGAAAATCGCCCTTGTAAAGGTTTTCCTCTATGGATTTAAGCTGTTCGGGAGTCATAGCTAAGCTACCTCTTCCCCATCGTTTTCGAAATCGGCAGCATCAATGCCACGCTCAGAAGCCAAAGCGGAAACCTGTTTGCGAATGCGCTCGTCGGGGAAAGCAACATATGCTTCCTCGAGAGCCGCAACCGAAAACAACGACTCGATGGCCTTTTCGGAAAAGCCGCGTGCATTCAGGTAAAAACGTTGTTCGGGACGCACATGACCGATAGTGGCGCCGTGATTGCCCTGAACATCGTCTTCATCGCACAGAATTACCGGAACGGTTTTGTTCTGAACCTCATCATCGGCAAGAAGGACGGTTTCGCGTTCATTGCCCACGGAGCCCTTGCAGCCGTACACGAAATCAATGGTGCCACGAAGGGTTTTCTTGGAAGCGCCAGCCAACACGCCGTTGGCATCCATATTGCTTTCAGTGTTGCAGCCACGCTGCTTTACCGAATAATTGAAATCACGCTGCTGTTTGGCGGTGCCGATGTAGTGAGTTGAGACATCTATTCTGCAGCCATCACCGCGAAGATCAGCCGAAAGCCCGGTGAAGGTTTCCGATCCGCCCAAAACGCGATGACCAACGGTAACGTAAGCATTTTCGGCAAGAACAAAACCCGAATTATCAAGAACGGTATAGGAGCCAGTAAGGGCTTGGACGGACTCGATGTTCACACGAGCGCCAGCACCAGCAAATACACGCAAGCCGCAACCAGCAAGACCGGTGCCCTTTTCGCCTTCGAAGGAAATGGTGAGATTGAGCTCCGATTCAGGAGCAGCAACAACATCAATGCATGCGCAGCTAGCTGAAGATTCGGAAGCTATAATCCGCACAGTGGCAGAGCCGGATTTTCCCTGCTCAACCTTAAGCGACATAACGCCTTCGGAAGCTTTACGAATATACGCGTAGGCCTCTTCGCCCATACCCGTTTCGAATGCATCTACCACGCTGTTCTTCAGCTCTTGCAGAACAGCTTTGCGCTGATAGGTGGAAAGCGCCGGAATATCAAGATTGCCCGACTCTTCCTGGTTTAGAGCGGCTTTATCTACAGCTCGGGGTGCCTTGTCCGTGTCGGGAATGGTGGCTTGAAAAGCGTAAAGAGCTTCATCGAAAGCGTTTTCATCAACAACAGAAACGCCGTCCAATTCCATTTCAACTTGGGAATTTTCCTCTAAGTTTCCAGGGATGGAAACCTGGGTGCTGCTTACCTTGAGTCGGTGCCAAGTGGGGGCAGGCATCGAGCTGACCGCAAGAAGGTTCTTATCTTCGTTGTTCATTAGCCTATCGCCCCTTCCATCTCGAGCTTAATAAGGTTGTTCATTTCAACCGCGTATTCAAGCGGCAATTCCTTCGAAACAGGGTCAGCAAAACCATTGACTATCATGCCGCGAGCCTCTTCTTCGGAAATTCCACGACTCATCAGGTAAAACACCTTGTCGTCACCTATGCGGCCAATTGTTGCCTCGTGGCCAATATCAACATTCTTGCAGCGAATATCCATGGTTGGGATGGTGTCGGATCGGCTCTGATCGTCGAGCATCAGCGATTGGCACGAAACCGAAGCCGCGGAGCCATCGGCCTTTTCCGTAGCAACTACCGAGCTGCGGAAAGTGGAAATACCGCCGCCCTTGGAAATGGATTTGGTTTCAATTGCGGCAGAAGTTTCCTTGGCATTAAGCACAACCTTGCAGCCTGTATCGAGGTTTTGGCCTGCACCGGCAAAGGTAATGCCGGTAAACGTGCAAGAACTCTTGCGACCGTTCAGAATGCTCATAGGATAAAGGTATCCAACATGGCTGCCGAAGGAGCCGCTAACCCATTCGATGGCGCCACCTTCGTCCACGATGGAGCGCTTTGTGTTGAGGTTGTACATGTTCTTCGACCAGTTTTCGATGGTGGAATAGCGCAACTTTGCGCGCTTTCCCACGAACAGCTCAACGGCACCAGCGTGCAAATTGGCAACGTTGTATTT
>CAZQWR010000152.1:0-2920 GCA_964597085.1 uncultured Cryptobacterium sp. | reverse complement strand
TCGTGTACACCGCG
This sequence comes from uncultured Cryptobacterium sp., assembly GCA_964597085.1. GTDB lineage: Bacteria > Actinomycetota > Coriobacteriia > Coriobacteriales > Eggerthellaceae > Anaerotardibacter. The sequence continues at coordinate 2,906 of CAZQWR010000152.1, read as the reverse complement.
CCCGACGGCAGCAAGTACTACGGAAACAACGACGGCGTTCTTGGCGCCCTGCCCATCGTCAATCTTGACGTACCCTGCTTCAACCAATACGAGGCGGGCCTGCCGACCGGCTGCGAATCCGCGGCGCTCACGTGCGTCTTGCGCTACTACGGCTTCGACCTTGGCGACTGCACCATGGCTGACGATTGGATTCCGCGAAGCGACTGGGATTTCGTCTGGTCTTTCTGGGGCAATCCGCATAGCTATTCGGGAGTCATGATCTGCTCGCCGGGCATCGTGAACGCGGCGAACAATTTCCTCAGCTCTTGCGGCAGCAATTTGCGCGCCTACAATGTTTCTGGGTCTTCGCTATATGACCTGCGCAATTACCTTTACGACGGCAACCCGGTCATCATCTGGACGTCGGACCACCAGGAAGAATTGAGCGATCCCGCCGCATGGCAGGATGGGTACACCTTCTATCCGGGCACCCATACCGTCGTGCTGAAGGGCTACAACCCCGACACCGACGAGGTTTACCTATGCGACACGATTGACGGGTACACAACGTGGGATAGGTCGTATCTGGAAGGCATTTTCGCAACCAACGGCCAGCAGGCCGTCGTCATCAAGTAAGGACGCATCACGCGTCGCGCGTCAACCCGCGCGACGCCCCATAAACCAGCGCCGCTGCCGAGCAGAACGCATCCACGCTTCCGACAAGCAGCGACGCAAGCCAACAAGAATTGACCTAGCTAGCCTAATTCACGATGGCAGGCTGTCCTATTAAAATTGCAGCTGTAATACGGGTCTCCCGCAGAGAAGAAACTGGGGTATCGGGACTCGAACGTATTCCGCTCGCTGTCTAGGCGGGCGAGCTTTTCGGGAGTCTGCTCGTCGTAGCCACGCGATACGGACTCGTAGTGGTACAGCACCGCCCTGGGCTCCACAACGTTGACGTAACCCCTTTCGCGCACCTTCAGGCAGAAATCCACATCGTTAAAGGCCAGAGGGAATCCCTCATCAAAGCCATCCACGCTACGGAACACTTCACGGCGCACGGCTAGGCAAGCACCTGTAACCGCCGACACGCAGCGGGGAAAGCACAGGAGCCCGAAATACGCATTGGTATTGGAGGGGCAAAGCAGGTCCGTATGACCGGGGCCCACCCTCAGAATGGCCACACCTATGTGCTGAATGCCCCCGCTGGGATACAGCAGCTTCGCGCCCACGCAGCCGACATTTTCCCGCATCAAATGGCCGGCCATCCGCTCCAACCAACAAGGCGAGAGCACCTCGGTGTCGTTATTGAGGAACAGAAGGATATCGCCCTTCGCGGCACTGGCGCCCAGGTTGCAAACCGCGGAAAAATTGAAAGGTTGATCATAGGCAACCACGCTCAGGTTGGCATAACGCCGCTTAGCCTCATCGTAGAACGTGAAGGTAGATTCCAACTCGCTGTTATTTTCCACCACCACTACCTCGAAATTGGGGTACGTGGTCTCCCGGTAGATTGATTCCAGGCAGCGTTCCAAATAATCGATATGGTCTTTGCTCGGGATGATAATCGAGACGAGCGGCGGCTGGTCCGGAAGCTCATAGGTCACATCATAACGAGCCTCTTGGTCGCTGCGGCAAGCCACCTCGGCGTCCACTCCGAGCCCATCAAGATACCCTTGCACGACATCACGGCATGCGACGCGCTCGGCCTCGCCCACGGCAAAGTAACCGGAATCTGGCGTTGAGCTGGGGCGCCAATGATACAAAACCTTCCGCGCATGGTAAACGTTACGGGCAACCCCCGCGGCCCCAAGGGTCAACGCCCAGCGATACGCCCCTGCTGATTCTTCTTCGGGAAGAACGCCCAAGGCGGCCACGCACGAAGCGCTCACCGTCAGCATATCCCTCACGTAATTGCAAGAAAGAAGCAAGGCGCCGTCGAAGTCGGGCTTCAGCAGGCCGTCAACGTAGCAATCCCCCGCCAGCTTGTCCTCGTCGCAATACAGCAGGTCGGTTTCCGGATAGCTGTTCACGCCCTTGACGTACTCGAATAGAATATCGGGCTCCAAAACGTCACCCTGGCCCAAGAGACACACGAAGTCGCCTTTTGCGGCGCGGATGCCGGCATTTGCCTGCGCTGCGTATCCGCGTCCCTCCACGGGCTCTAAAAGCTTTATGCGCGTATCCGACTCGGCCATCGTCCGAGCAGACTGGTGCAGCTGATCAGAATCCCCGGCGGGCAGAACCAGCAAGAGCTCGAATCTCCCGTAAGTTTGGCCCAGCACGGAAGCAACGGTTTTATCGAAATGCTTCGCTGCGGCGCCGCATTGGGGCATCACCACCGAAAATATCGGCTCGATCTCAAACGATGCGCCTTTCTGCAGCTCAAGCTCTTCATTTTTGGCTCTATGCCTGTTCAAAAACCAATCCTGGTAGCCGGCGCCCTGGCCAGAGCGGCCAAACATGGCGGCATCGGTCTCCTGCTTGAGCGCCGCAAGTTTCGATGGCGAAAAGCATGCAAGGCCAGCAGGCAAGGCAGCGTCGTCGAACCTCACCCAAGCCGTATAGTCGGATACGGCGTCAGGGATATCGCACGAAAGCTCAATATGACGAATTCGGGGGCTAGCCCCATCGTGACCCGCAGAGAGAGAATCGTGCAAGACGGTAAGATTGCCAACGGGCACTTCCTCACCGTTTTCCGCCACAAGGCCGAACCTGAAACCGGACATTGCGTTGGTTTCCGAAGGCGCCTGAATGATGAAGTAAGTCGTGCGGACGCCCTTTTCCTCGTCAAGCACGGCGAATGTGCTGGAAATGGAAGCAACATCGAGGAGAGGATTCCTGTCTATGTTGCGGACGGAATTTACCTTATTGTTTCTCAAAAAGGTGTTGGCCTTGGAGCTTAGCGCCGAGCGGAAATGAGAAAC
>CAZQWR010000151.1:0-2949 GCA_964597085.1 uncultured Cryptobacterium sp. | reverse complement strand
GGAATAATAAGGGCTTCCATCAGCGAATATGCCGAAGTAAGCCACTGAACCGTGGTGGCGTCCACGTTCAGCGCAGCCATGATGGAGGGGAAAGCCGGCGAAAGCAGCGTCTGGTTCAAAACAACCAAGGTTGCACCAGCCAGCAAAATCGCCACGATTAAAACTTGTTTACGAGTAATGCCCATTTAGTTTTCCTTTCCATCAAGCTTGCCTGCATTGAATCTTTTGGAACCGCCGTTTAACTGAGTAAGCCTGCGAAACGCCTCAAGACCTTCAATTACCTTTTCCTGAAGCTCTTCAGCCCGCTCCCGCTCGGCGCTGAACAAAGCTGAAAAATCGCGATCGATAGATTCAGAAACGCTCCTGCCCTTTGGGGTTAAGAAGATAAGAAACGAACGCTTATCCGCTGCATCCTGCCTGCGCTCAACATAACCAAGCTGCTCAAGCGAGCGAATGAGAGGGGTAATGTTAGAAGGCTTCATACAGATATGCGCAGCCAAACTTCGAATGGGCTGCCCATCGAGCGAACGCAGCTCTCCTAGCAAGTGCGCTTGAAAGTGGTTCAACCCATGCCGTGAGATAACACTATCTAGCGTTTCTTTGATAGTGATGTTCATGTACCGCGTTTCTTCGAAAAGCGTGCGGCAAAACTCCAGGCTATCCATGCTTCCAGCCACCTCCAATCCTGAACCAAGGCGCAAAAAAGCGCCCCGCATGCAGGACGCTTTTGCAACATTTCGTGAATCTCATGCTAATAGCGAAGCTTATGTTTCAGAACAATTTGACTCTTTCTTCATACAAACCCAACGAACGCATTCAATTGTTGTGTAATCAATCCACAAAAGCCAGAATCTACCCCGCAACCCGAACGCGAACCATTCGGCAGCCGCAGCGCAACCCAAACGCGAGCCGCCCAACAACCCTCCCCTTGCAACTGCACGCATGCCCAAACGCGAAAGCCAACACCAATAACCAACGAGCAACAGCCGCCCTCTAGAACGCGAAAGGGCCCGCATTGCTGCGAGCCCTTTCGGGGATGCCAGGCGGAGGCGGCCCGGCAGGATCATGGCATGTTGGCCGCTAGGCGTTCTGCTCCTTGCCAGCCATAGTTTGAATGGCGGTAAGGTTGGCCATCGTGGCGCGCACGATGTCAGAACGCGAAATCGAGCCAACCAGCACGCCGTCCTGGTCGACGACGGGTGCTTTCTTAATGCGCTTGTCGGCCATCAGTCGGCAAGCTTCGTCCAGCTCAGAGCCACTTTGCACCGAAACGGTGTTCTTAGTGGCAATGCGCATAACGTTCAGGTCGATAAGCTCGGCCACGCGCTCCATAAAGTTCTCGTTGTCGGGAACGCGATAGAGCATGCAGGTGCTATCGAGTACCGCGGCATCGCTGCGACCGATGTACTTCATGATGTCGCCATCGGAAATGAAGCCCACAACCTTCTTCTGCTCGTCCACTACCGGCACACCCGAGGTTTTCTTTTCAGCCAGGATCTGGGCAACCTTGCGAATGCTGTCGGTGCTGTGCACGAAGTAGGGCTCGCGGTTCATGGCCAGGTCAACGGCAATATGGTCATCGGCCTTAGTGGGAATGCGCAGCGCGTCATCGGAAGCAGGCTTTGCAGCGCCCTTCTTATCACGTACCAAGAACACCACGATAAGGAACACGATAACCATCAGCAGCGCCGTGAAGGCAAAGGCAATGCGGTCGCCTGCCATGGTCTGCTCGGCAGCGCTCATGTCGGGGAACAGGAACGTGGAGGTTGCCGAAAGCGAAACCAAAATTGCGGTGCCCAGCGAAGCGCCCACCTGATTGGTGGTGTTCTGCAGGGAGTTCGCATGCTGGATTACACGGTTGTCCAGCGAGTTCAGGCCCCAGGTGTTGAGCGGGGTCATAATGGCCTGCATGCCAATGCCCAAGAGCATGTACACGATAAGGATGTACACCATAGAAGAGTCGAGCGAGAAGCCCACCAAGCCGCAGCCGCCAATGGCAGCTACCAGCGCAGCGGGGATAATTACGCGGCGCGGGCCCTGCTTGTCGAACATCTTGCCGGCAACGTAGCCAAGGATTGCGCCCAGAACAGCGCCCGGGAGCATGATAAGGCCGGTTCCCAAGGCGGAAACGCCCATAAGGTTCTGCAGATAGATGGGAAGCAGAACGCCAATACCAACCAGTGCAGCTTGCAGCATGGCCACGATAATCACCGCAATGCGGTAGTTGCGCGTGGTCAAAACGGTAACCTTCAACAGCGGCACCTCGAGCTTGAGCTGTCTGCGCACGAAGAATGCAAGCAGGATGATGCCCACCACGATAAGCGCAACAGAAGCAAGCGGGTAGCCAGAAGAAGAAATAGTGGAAAGGCCGTACAGCAGGCAGAGCAAGCCCAGCAGCACCAAGGCAACCGAAGGCTTGTCGAACGAGGTGGGCTCGAATTCGCCGTAGCTCTTCAGGCAGAAGCAGGCCAAGATAATGATGATGGCTGCCAGCACGAAAACGCACACGAACATGAAGCGCCAGCCCACGGAGTCTACCAGCAAGCCGGAAATGCAGGGGCCAACCGCCGGGGCAAAGCCGATAACCAGCGAAACAATGCCCATTGCCTGGCCGCGCTTTTCACGCGGGAAGATGATAAGCACAACGGTGAACACCATAGGCATTACCACGCCGCAGGCAGCTGCCTGGAACACGCGGCCCAGGAGCAATACAGGGAAGATTGGGGCCAGAGCTGCGCAAAGCGAGCCAATGGCAAAAAGCGTAAGGCCGCAGATGAACAGCCTTCGCGTGGGGAAGCGGCCCACCAAATAAGCCGAAAGAGGAATGATAATGGCTTCTACCAGCGAATATGCCGAAGTAAGCCACTGAACCGTGGAGGCATCCACGGAAAGGTCGGCCATGATTGAGGGGAAGGCCGGCGAAAGAAGCGTCTGATTCAGCACGGCAAT
>CAZQWR010000150.1:0-2986 GCA_964597085.1 uncultured Cryptobacterium sp. | reverse complement strand
CAGGTAAGTATGTCGCGCTCGCTATCAGCATCCACATTGGAAGTGGCTTCGTCGAACACGTAGATGGGCGTATCGCGCAGCAAGGCGCGGGCAATTGCCAAACGCTGGCGCTGGCCACCCGAAAGGTTTGCCCCACCTGCAGAAACAGGCGCATCAAGGCCGCCCTGCTCCAGCACGAAATCGTCCAGGTGGCACTTGTTCAGCACGTTCCACAGGCTGTAGTCGCTCACCTCGCGATTGCCGATGATGAGGTTGGTGCGGAAGGTTCCCTTGAAAATGTACGAAGAAGCAGAAACATGGGTTATAACCCGGTGCAGCGATTCGGGCTCGATTTCGCGCAGCTCCACGCCGTTGAGCTTGATGCTGCCCGCGTATGCCAGCAGCTCACCGGACATAATCTTCGCCAGCGTGCTTTTGCCGCTGCCGCTTTCGCCCGTAATGCCCACGAAGGTGTTTTCCTCTATGTGCAAGTTGATGTTCTTCAGCGCCGCCTTGCCATCAAACTCGTAGCCCAAGCCTTCACACGTGATGTCGATAAGATCAGAATCTACCTGTTTAGTGCCCTGGCTGGGGTTGGGCAGCGCCAACAAACGGAAGGTTCGATCCAACACCGGAGCCGCGCCCATTGCGGTGTGGAAGAACGAGCCCAGCACGCGCATAGGCAGAAAGAACTCAACGGAAAGCAAAGCCACCGCCAAAGCCGCACCAAGCGAAATGCCACCTGCGGCCAGCTGGAACAGCGCAATGATAATGCCCACTGCCGCGCCGCCGAAGGTGAAGAAATCCATAACGGTAACGGAGTTCAGCTGCATGCGAAGCAGACGCATAGTTGCCGCACGGAAGCTTTCGGCCTGCTCGTCCATTTCGCGCTGCTTGCGCTCGTCGGCCTGAAACAGCTTCAAGGTGGAAAGCGCATTGATGGCCTCGTAGAACGTAGAGCCCAGGTCAACATACGAATCCCAGTAGTCGCCCATTACGCGCTTGGCCACCTTCATGATGGCAACGATGGCAATGGGAATTAGCGGCACGCACACCAGCAGCACAATGGCCACAGGCACGTCGACGAACAGGAACAACACGAATAACGAAAGCGGCGCCAGCACTGCATAGAACAGCTGCGGCAGGTACTGGCCCAGGTAGGTTTCCAGTTTTTCGGCGCCTTCGCCACAGATCTGCACCGCTTCGGCCGTGGCAACCTGTTCCTTGTAGGAAGGCCCAAGGCACACCAATTTGTCGTACACCTCTTCGCGGATTTTGGCCTTGCCAATTGCCGCCGCCTTGCTGCCGGCATATTGCGCACCCGCATGGCACACGAAGCGAACAACGATGGCTGCAGCAGAAACGCCGAGCCACTGGGCAAGCATCCCAGAAGAAACACCCACGGTGGCAAGCGCAGCCAGGAAGTACGCCAAAGCCAGCATAATTACCGCATAGCACATAAGGCCAGCCCAATTGCCCAGCACAGCGAGCACAACGAACTTGCGCGCCTCGGGCACAAGCTGCAGCAATCGTTTATCGAACATAGAACCTCCCCTTTTCAAATCAAACAGCAGAACCGTCTTGGGATACCGCGCCCCGCGCACCATCCCAAGGCCTTCTGCAAGCTGCGCGCTTTCAGCGCAAATAGCCAAACTACCAGGCGAAACGCAGTTCAAACCAAGCCTGCACCGGAACGCGCAAAAGGGCGCCCCCCGCACAAAGTGGGAGCGCCCACACGCAAAAGCGCACTTCTTACTCGAAGAACTCCTGGCCCAGATACGTGCCCGTTGCAGGAGCATGCGGAACAGCGTATACGCCACGGTAGTCGTCGTAGTAGTACTCGTTCAGGCGGTCGTAACGGCCCATGTCGTCGCGAAGCAGCCAGTAACGATACGGATCGTTCACGAAAACGCAGTTCAAGAAGCCTGCATTCTGGTCACCATGGTCGTTCAGGCCCGTCCAGTAGTTGTAGCTGCGACGCAGAACCTTAAAGCCCAGGCGCTGGTCGCTGGTAATGGCCACGTGGCTGTTCGGGTCGATGAGGTAATTGCCATCGGCATCCTTGGCGTTAAGGTCGGGAATGTCGAACTCATCGCCATCGGGGTTCGAAAGCGGCGCACCCGTGTCCTTGCGGCGGCCAACCAACTGCTCCTGGTCGGAAATGCGGTCAGATTCCCAAGTCTCAACATCGGCAATAGTGCGGCCGTAGCACATGAACGAGCCGTTCTTCAACCAGGCCTGCTTGGTGTCTTTCACCCACAGGAACTCTTCGAACTCGGCATCTTCCGTGGGGTTGGTGGTGCCATCGCGGAAGCCGAACAGGTCGCGCGGAGTAGGCTGCTTAGTGCTCTGGCGAATGGGCAGGAAGCCGTCCTGCATGAACTTGATCTTCGCCTTGCCGCGGGCAATACGGGCCAGCGAATGCACCGCATGGAAGTTCACCTGGCGGTCGTCCGAGCAAATCTGCATGGCAATGTCGGAGCCGGTAGTAAGGTCGCTGATAAGGCGCTCGTTGGTAATGCGCTCCCATTCCTTGAAGTACTCGTCCTCGGGCTTGAAGCTTTCCAGGCCAAAACGGCTGTCGAACAGCGAGGGGCCAAAGCCCACGGTGATGGTAAGCGAGCACGGATCAAGGTCGGCGCATTCGCCCATGTCCTTTGGCACCGAAGAAGTGCTGAAGTCGGGGCGAATCTGGCCAAGCGTCTTGCCCGACTGCATAGTGGCAATGGCCGCAGTCCAACGAGCCAACAACAGCTGAAGGTCGGTTTTGGTGGTGCCTTCCTTCATGTCGAACATAACGAAATTGCAGTAACGCTGCGAAGCATCCACGATGCCGCTGGGGTAATCAAGGTCGTAGAACGGGCAGGCGTTGTTCAGCTCGATGCGGGTGTAGGCTGCGCCACCAGGGTTGGTGTCGTTGCTGATGCTTTCCTTCACCACATGCGTAACGCCGGTGCCCACCAGCGCGCCGCCAACAACGCCAGCTGCCACACCGCCAATAAGCTGA
>CAZQWR010000149.1:0-3028 GCA_964597085.1 uncultured Cryptobacterium sp. | reverse complement strand
AGCAGCATTGGAAGCCTCGCCTGCCGTGCCAGAGCCATCGGCAACTTCACCGTTCAAAGCAGCGGCAACCGAACCAGAATCAGCAGCCACAGGAACAATCGTAATATCGGGGAACTCTTCGCCATCCCCTTCCCCTACTTCAACCTTGTAAGGATTGATGGCCGACTTCAAAGCAGCCGTGGCTTCGAATTCCTTAGAGTTGCTCAAATCGGCATTCGTTACCACCTGGCTATATTTCAAAATTTCCTCAAAGCTGGGGAACGAGGAAAAAGTAGGAACGCCACTGCTCATGCCCATGTTGCCAAGGCGCTGCTGAAGTTTGCTATCCAGCTTGCTCTTTTCCAAAGGCTGAGGGGCTTCAAGGCTAAGCGCGTCATCAGAACCGGACTGCAAATGGCTGGTATTCGAATCGTAAGCATCGGGCTTGTCCAGGTTCCACATAGGAAGCGTGATTTTAATAAACGAGGCCTGCAACGTGAAGCAGCTGCTGTAACCATAGCCAAACCAAATGCGCGGCCAAAAATGCCCGGGGTTGGGCGCATAGTTGCAGTAGAAGGAAAGGTAGCCACCACCGGTAAACGAAACCGAAAGCAGGTTGTTCAGGCCAACGCCAACCGTGCCGTTAATGCCCACGGTAAGGCCGTTGCCCAGGGTAAGCTCGTCGGCTTCGTAATCTTCAAAGTCAAAGATATTGTGCGTAGTGGCGCCGAACCTAAACGAAGCAGCAAAGTTTGCCCACGGGTTGATGATGAAGTAAAGCGGGAAGCCACCAATATTCAGGTCCCACGTCCAGTAAATATCCAACCTGGCAGCCAAGAGCGCATTGATAGAAAGCGCCCAAAGCTCCTTCTTGTAGCTGTACTTCGCAAGACCGTACAGCTGGGCGTTAACCACAAACTTCCAAAAAGCGGAAAATTCGTGCGTCCATTTCTTCTTGTTGTCTTTATCGTCGATGATGGCCTTGTTTTCCTTGTATTTGTCCCAGACCTTCACCTGTTTATCGAATTCGGCTTCGCACTCGCCCTCAACGCTCTTGCGCGGAACATCCTTCCAGCCGCTTTCATTGAAGAAACTGCCCTTATCGTCCCTAGAAGAAACATCGCTGAAGTTGAAACCGAGCATGCCGTATCCGAGCGGGCTGAAGTCATACAGGAAAGGTGACCTAGGTTGCCACAAAGTGATTTTGGCATTGGCAAAAGGCATTACGAAGGAATCGGGCATAGTGATAGCGCTCAGCGACTGGCCCATGGTTGAGGGAATAACAAATTTGTTGCCACTGGAGTCTTTAACGTTGCCCAGGATGGGCGCAGGCTCCGATGTTAAGCCAGCCTGCATCCACAGTTCGGTATTGGCATTGGAAAGCTCAAAGTGCACGTGCACCTCATCGGCTTCAGAAAGGCATTGCTTGCCGCCTTCCAGCAGGAACTGCCCCGTAATGCGCATCTTGGCAATGTTGCCGTTCTGCTCAACCAACTCGAAACTGCCAACTTCGGTTTCCTTGCCGTCCTTAACGTAAACCAAGGTAGCGCTGGGCGTAGCCTTTTCACTGGGAAGCCACAGCTCGCCTTCAATGGTATGCGTTCCGTCCGATTCGCTGGAGCGAATAAACACCTGCTCGGTATATTGGATGTCCCACTCGTTCATAGTGAGCGTACGGAAGTATGGCTTGTTCCTAACCGGGCGCGTAGGCGCAACCACCGGAGTATGCGCAATTATGCGCGTAAGGGGAATAACCACATCGCGGTAACCGTCGCAGGTAACTTCGATGCTGCCGTTGAACGATGGGATGTCTTCATTGCTGCCATCGGCAAGCTCGCGAATGTCAAAGATGATCTTGCCTTGCGTATCCGCCGTGCCTTCAAGCACCTTCTGGTTGAAACGCGAAGTAATCTTCACCTGGGCATTCGGAATAGGCTTGAGGTTGTTCGTGTCGGTAACGTCGTAGGCAACGATGCCAATTTGGGTACGCGAAACCACCATGATGTCGGCTTCACTGGAATCGCCTTCGTCTGCCTGGGCCTTCCTGGTGCCTATGGGCAGCATCGAAAATCTGTCACCCTCAATGCAAGGCAGCATCAGTGAAGAAAATGCCGCCAAACCGCCGGCAACAAAGCCCCTGCGCGAAATTTTATCCAACGCCATAATTAAAACCTTCCCCTGTGGCATCTGTGCAAATTACATAACAGCACAATCATGAAAAGAGATGCCGAAAATTTACTTCAGTACGTGTTTTTTAATAACTTCGATGGTCTTATTGATATCGATGGGTTTGGTGATGTAATCGTCCATGCCAGCGTCCATTGCCAATGCACGGTCTTCTTCGAAGGCATTCGCGGTCATAGCAACAATGGGCAGCTTAGCAACGGAATTGTTAGGCAAATTGCGAATGGCACGCGTAGCCGCATAGCCATCCATGCGCGGCATCTGAATGTCCATAAACACCAAGTCGTAAGCACCGGCCTTTGCGTTCTTCAGAATGTCAACCGCTGCGTCGCCATCGTCGGCAACCTCAACCACCAGGCCATGCTGCTCAAGAATGGCCTGGGCAATTTCCTGGTTCATATCATTGTCTTCAACCAGAAGAATCTTAGTGCCTTCAATAGGAGCATCGCTTTCGGCGGCGGCCTGCTCGGCTTCAGCCTTGGCTGCAGCCTCTTCAGCCTCAATTTCTTCCACTCGGAACGGGCGCGTAAGAATATCGCGCAACTCGGACAAGAAAATGGGCTTGGAAACAAAGCCGGTAACGCCGGCTGCCCTGGCCTCATCTTCGATATCTGCCCAGTCGTAAGCAGTGAGGATGATGATGGGCACCTCATCGCCGATGTGACGGCGAATCTGGCGCACGGTTTCCACACCGTTCATGTCGGGCATAAGCCAGTCGATGATGTACACGCCGTAGCTATCGCCTTCTTGCACGGCAACCTTGGAACGAAGCACAGCTTCCTTGCCGGAAAGCGTCCAGTCGGGGCGCAGGCCGATGTTCTTCAGCATGGTGCTTACGCTAATGGAGGTGCCAGAATCGTCGTCG
>CAZQWR010000148.1:0-3074 GCA_964597085.1 uncultured Cryptobacterium sp. | reverse complement strand
TCCGCGTAGCTTTCGCGGCGGCTTACCAAACGGGCCTGGCCGTCTTTCACGAACACCACGCCGGGGCGAGGCTGGCCGTTATAGCGGCTGCTCATGGAATGACAGTAGGCGCCAGTGCCGAACATGCACACAATGTCGCCCAGCTCAGGGTCTTGGATGGAAGCGTTGGCAGCTACCGCATCGCCCGATTCGCAGTGCTTGCCCACCAGGGTAACCACCTTGGTGCGCGGCTCGCCTGCGCGATTGGCAATAACGGGCTCGTAGTCGGCGCCGTACAGGGCGGTACGAACGTTATCGGACATGCCGCCATCGATGGCAACGATGTTGCGGATGCCGGGCAGCGTCTTCAAAATGCCCACGGTATACAGGGTTACGCCCGGGGTTGCAGCAATGGAGCGACCCGGCTCAACGGCAATGCGCGGCTCGGCAACGCCGTATTCGGCGCACAGCTCCTTCACGGCAGTGCAAGTGAGCTTGGCAAACGATTCGATGGTGGGCGGTTCTTCTTCAGCAACGTAGGCAATGCCCAGGCCGCCGCCCAGGTCCAGGCCTTCGATTTCGTAACCGTATTCGTCGTTGATGCGCTTGATGAACTGCACCATAACTTCAATGGCCTCGCGGAAAGAATGCAGGGCAAAGATCTGCGAGCCAATATGGCAATGCAGGCCGGTAAGGCGCACGCCCGGGGTTTCGATGGCATTCTTCACGCAGGTGAAGGCGAAATCGTCGCGCATGGTGAAGCCGAACTTGGAATCTTCGCAACCGGTGCGGATGAACTCGTGCGTGTCAGCCTCAACGCCAGGGGTAATGCGCATGTAAACATCCTGAACAACACCCATTTCCTGGGCAATCTTGGAAATGCGGCCCAGCTCAATGCGCGAGTCAATTACGATGCAGCCCACGCCAGCCTCGATGGCTTCGCGAAGCTCCTGCGGGGTTTTATTGTTGCCGTGCACAATGATGCGCTTTGCCGGGAAGCCCGCAGCAAGAGCCAGGGCAAGCTCGCCGCCGCCCGAAACGTCCAGGCACATGCCGTGCTGGTTGGCCAAGCGCACAATAGCGCGGTTCTGGAAGGCCTTGGAAGCGTAGGCCACCTGGGCCTTTTCGCCGTAGAACTTCTTAAACGACTGCACATATTCGTCCATACGCGCTTCCAGGTCGGCCTGGTCGAACACATACAGGGCGGTGCCGAACTCCTTGGCAACCTCAACCATGTCGCAGCCACCGATGAACAGGTGGTTGTCCTTCACTTCGGCAGTAAGGGGCAGAACCTTGCCCAACTCCATGGTGGTGCGGCCGTCGGCCTTTTTGTTCAGGTCAGATGCAGGCAGAGACATAATGCTCACTTTCTTTTGCGCAGGTTTGGGGAATGCGCGCGCAGGCGCGTTGGTTTCGGTGGATATAATACCGTGCGAATAAATAAACTAACAACGTTTCTTTTCCAGCGGGTAACGCCCGCCAGGCAGGAGGCAACCGTGCTGCGCATCACCATATTCGCCGTTGGCAAGCTCAAAGAGCAATTCTGGAGGGATGCCGTGGCCGAATACCTGAAGCGCCTTGGCGCCTACGCCAAAGTGGAAGTGCGCGAGCTGCCCGATTCCACCCCCGAAAAAGAAGCTACCGCCCTACTGGCAGCCCTGCCTGAACGCGGCCCCGTTCTGCTTATGGACATTCGCGGCAAGGAAACTTCCAGCGAAGGCCTGGCCAAGAAGATCGACGATTACGCGCTGAACAGCGATTCGCACATTTCGTTCATCATTGGCGGAAGCGACGGCGTTACGCGCGAAGTGCGCCAGCGAGCCACCGAGCGCATCAGCTTCGGACCCATAACCATGCCGCACAACCTGGCGCGTGTGGTGCTGGTAGAGCAGATTTACCGCGCCTTCAAAATCATCCGCCACGAGCCCTACCACAAGTAGGTACAGCAACCTGCCCGCTCTGGAGCTGGGCGCAGCGGGGCGGGGTACCGCACTCAAGCCTGGGCGAACCCTGTTTCGTTTTTCTTCGAAATTGAAGTTAGCTTAGTGAACGCGTAGCGAAATGATTCGACGCATGGTTCGCTGCGTCCCAGCACAGCTGCTCGAATACCTGGGGCTACGCGTTAAAGCAATTTCGAAGAAAAACAGGGTTCTTTACAGGCCTTCGCACGGCACCCCGCCCCGCTGCGCCCAACCCCATCGCTGCCAAACCGACGCGTAGAAACAAGGCAATGCGCCCCACTTTCGCACGCAGGCTCCATACGACTTGGGTACAATTAACACCGAACTGGGTTTTCGCTGAACAGTGCATGTGGCAGCGCAGCCCGCAAAGCACCAGCAAGCCGCTTCTAGGAGGGCAGCGAGCATGCAGTTTTTGGAAATCTTCAACGAAATGCCAACCGGCATTGCCCTATGCACCGCAAAGGGCGAAGTAGCCAACTGCAACCCTGCCTACTTGGAAATACTGGGCGTGGCCAAGGATGAGATTGTTGGCTACAACATCTTCGATTCGTACAACTTCACCGAAAAGGAAATGGAAACCATCCAGACCTCCGATTCGTACCAGTACGACATTCTGTATGCCGTCCCCAAAGACGTATTCCAAAACACCACTGCTTCCACCATTTCGGTAAACGTAAAAATCGTTCGCCACACGGAAAACGGCGAAACCGACGGTTACATGGTGTACCTCACCAACCACACCAACCAGTGGATCGAAAATGAAAAGCGCCAGGCTTCGCAGGAAGAACGCTACCGCAACCTGGTAGACAACCTGCCGCTTGACTACACGCATTCGAAGCTCATCTTCGATGAAAACGGCCGCATCGTGGACTACCTGAACGTTTCGGGCAACAAGCAATGCGAAGAGTTCTACATCAAGCACAACATGACTTGGGGCAAAACCCTTGCCACCGAATTCTTGCCCATTTCAGGCCACATCATTTTGGGCAAGCTCAATGAGATCAGGGATAGCGGCGCCGTGGGTGGCCACTTCTTCTACGACATCACCGAAATCGGCGAAATCAACGAAATGGTTGCCGTGTTCGAAGGCGACGAATGGGTAAACCTCATCAGCTTGCCCGTTACCACCATCGA
>CAZQWR010000147.1:0-3079 GCA_964597085.1 uncultured Cryptobacterium sp. | reverse complement strand
CATCCAAAATCTGAGTAAGCCCGCTATTCTGTTGAAAACAATTCTTTCCCGATCGGAGACCTGCCTTATGATGGCCTACATTCTGCTCATCGTCGTGACCATGGCAATTGGCGGCGGCGCCCAGTGGTACGTAAACCACCAAATCAAGAAGTATTCCTATGTGCCTAACACCAGCCGCATGACTGGCGCTCAGGTAGCTCAGGGCATGCTGCATTACTACGGGATCTACGATGTTCCGGTGCGCATGGGCGGCCACGATCAGAACTTCTTCAACCCGAAGGACAACTCCATCACGCTCGATCCGCAGAGCTTCAACGGCTCTTCCATTACCGCTACGGCTACGGCTTGTCACGAGGTTGGCCATGCCTGCCAGTACGCTCAGGGCTATATGCCCATGAAGGTGCGCGGAGCTATGGTTCCCGTGGTAAATTTCGCTTCAAATGCTTGGATCTTCATCCTGATGATCGGCATCTTCCTCAATGTTATCGGTTTGGTTCAGCTGGCCATCGCGTTTTACGCTTTTGCTGTTCTGTTCCAGATCGTTACGCTCCCTGTCGAGTTCGACGCTAGCCATCGTGCCATGAAATACATGGCAACCACGGGCATTCCTTCGGGTGAGCAGTCGGGGGCCTGGAGTGTTCTGCGCGCTTGCGCCCTTACCTATGTGGCTGCTGCCCTTGTTGCGGTTCTCCAGCTGTTGTACCTCATTGCTTCCAACAGCAGGGAATAATGCTAATGGCGCGCGACGATGCTTTCCATATCGGTGGCGTCCCCATTGCGCAGCCCGTGCTTTCGCAAGGCGATGTGGTAGCTGCTGCCAAAAACGCTGCCGCTAAGGCGGCATCGTATCGCACGGAATTCGGTTTCGAGGGCGCCAGCGAGCGCCCGAAGAATGAAAACGGCCAGGATGTCCTTACCGTTTCCGAGGTAACCAGACTTGCCAATTCTATTCTGAAGAAGCATTCGTTTTGCGTAAAAGGCGAGGTGAGCGAGCTTTCCGATAAACCTGGCTGGAAAGCAGTGTACTTCACCATCAAAGAAGCCGATGCGGTGCTGGAATGCAAGATGTGGCGCAATCGCTACAGCGCTTCAGGCGTTCAGTTGGCTATTGGGGCAGAAGTTGTTATTACCGGCAAGTTCGACATCTATGCGCGCACGGGCCGTATCAGCTTCGACGCAACCAGCATCAGCATTGAAGGCGAAGGCGCCCTGCGTGCTCGCATTGCAGCGCTTGCAAAGAAGCTGCAAGCTGAAGGGCTTATGGCCCAAGAGCGCAAGCGCCCCATTCCCAAGATGCCCCTTTCGGTTGGTATTGTTAGCTCACCGCGCGGAGCGGTTATCCATGATGCTCTGCGTACGTTTCGCAGGCGTTTTCCCATGGCGCGCATTGTGTTTGCGGGCGTTCCCGTTGAAGGCGTAGGTGCCGAACGCGAGCTAACTCGTGCAGTGCAGGCCGTTGGCTCTTCGGGCGTTGAGGTTGTTCTGCTGATTCGCGGCGGCGGCTCGTTCGAAAGCTTCATGCCGTTCAACGACGAAGGCCTGGCGCGCGCCATCGCGGCGTGCCCGGTGCCCGTTGTAACTGGCATTGGTCATGAGCCTGACACTTCTATTGCCGACATGGTGGCCGATCATCGAGCATCTACCCCTACCGATGCGGCGCTCTTCGTAACGCCCGATAGGGTTGAGGTTGCCGAGCAGCTCAACGCGCTGTTTTTGCGCATGACGCGCTCGCTCAAAGGAAGGCTTGATGGATCGGAGCAGTATCTTAATCAAGTGGAATCGCGCCCCTTGTTCCAAGATCCTGCGCTTTTGTACAGCAACGAGGCTCAAACCTTAGATTTATTCCAGGGGCGTCTTGAACAGGCTTTGCAGGGCGCTGTTGGAGCTCAGGGCCAGCAGCTTCAGCTTTTGCAAGAACGTTTTGGCCACGCGGGTGAAAAGCTTGGTGGGACTGAATCGCAAAGCCTTGGTCTTCTGCAAGAGCGTTTCTCCCATGCGGGCCAAAAGCTTGCAACTCGCCCTTTGCACGATGTTGAGCTTATGCGTGAAAAGCTTCTGCAATTGGGTCGTGGCATGCTTGGCAAGCCCACATCCGAGGCAGCTGTGCTTACCGCTCGCTTGAACGATCTTTCGCCCTTGCATATTTTGGAACGTGGTTGGTCCATTGCCCGCGACGAGCAAGGGAGTGTGGTCAGCAGCGTTTCGCAGGCGCCGGTGGGAAGCGCGGTAGAATTGCGGCTCATCGATGGCGCTTTATCTTGCCGTGTTGAAGGTCAAACAGAATCTGAATTTACCGAATTGTTGTCGTTGGAGGAAACCCATGAGTGAAGAAGCAAAGCTCCCTGAAGTTGAAAACCTTACCTTCCGTCAGGGAATGACCGAGCTTTCCCAAATAGTCCAAGCTCTTGAAAGCAACACGCTTGAGCTTGAGGAAAGCCTGGTGAAGTACGAACGCGGCATTGCTCTGCTTCGTTATCTGAAGGGCAGCTTGGATAACGCCCAGCAGAAGATCGATGTGCTTATGGGCGAGCTGGATGCCCCGGTAGACGATGCCGTGGTAGACACCACGCTTCAAAAGGCTTAAACCCTAAATAGCGTTTGCGTGCTCTGTGCGCGCCAGAAGAAAGGAACCACTATGGCCGATTGCCTGTTCTGCAATATTATCGAGGGCAGCGTTCCCTCTACCAAGGTTTACGAAGATGACGTTTGCTATGCTTTCGACGACATTGCCCCCGAGGCACCCGTGCATACTCTCATCGTTCCGAAGAAGCACTATTCTTCCTTGGGCGATAACGTTCCCGCCGAATTGCTCGGTGAGCTTATGGCTCGCGTGCCGAAGATTGCAGAGATCAAGGGCCTTACCGAATCTGGATACCGCACGGTAATGAATACCGGCGCAGATGCTGGCCAGACGGTTTTTCATCTGCATATCCATGTACTCGGCGGAAAGAAACTTGGTGAGCACATCCTGTAATTCGAATGAAGGCACGGCCTTAAGGGTCGCAGCATTCGGTGATCCAGGGAGATTCAGCAGCCTTCTACGTGCGCTTTCGGTGAAGGTTTCAGTAAAGCTTTACGC
>CAZQWR010000146.1:0-3122 GCA_964597085.1 uncultured Cryptobacterium sp. | reverse complement strand
TGATCGATAAGGCCGTTGCGCTCCGCAACCGGAATAAACTCAGCCGGCGAAATGCGATTGCCTTCCGGATCGGTTAAACGAAGAAGAGCTTCGCACGATTCGAAGCTGTTGGACCTCTTGTAGAAAACAGGTTGGTAGTAAACCTCGAACAAGCCTTTGCGCAGGGAACGCTTGATGGTGTGCTGCAGCTCTTCTTCCCTTTCGTAGAGGCGAATGGTTTCGGCATCGAAGCGCACCAAGCGTTTATGTTGGTCTTTGGCTAGCTGAATGGAATAGTCCAGCGATTCCACCACTTCTTCGGTTGTCCATCTGCTGCCAGCGTTGCAAAGCTCGGCAATGCAATATTGCACGGCTATATCGCTTTGACCCAAACGCCACCGGCGCTCCATCCTATCGACCACATGCTGAAGGCGAAGCTCCTGCTGTTGTTCGTTCGCAGAAGGAATAAGAAGCAAAAACTCAACAGAGTTGTAGCGGAAAACTTTGCCTTCGGGCACCAATTCACGAAGGGTGTTAGCAACAAGGTAAAGCACGGCGTCGCCGCCTGCATGGCTATAAATGTGGTTGACCTGGGCAAAGTGACGAAGCGCCACCAAGATAATCTGATAACCCTGTTTTCCGTCGGTGCGAAGTGCAAGTTCATTGATAAATGCCTGCCTATTGGAAACACCGGTAAGTGAATCGGATTCCGTGCGAACGCTTTGAAAACTGATAAAGCAAACCAGGTTCACCAAGGCGCCGATAAGGCCGTTCAAAAGCTGCTCTGGAGCCATAACCTGGAACACGACAAGCAACAGGGTAATTGCTGGCGCGGCAAGCACAATACGCGTCATAGCCAAGCTCACGTTGCGGCGATTCTTGATGTAGTTGAAGGCCAAGAGGGCAATACCGTAAAGAGGAGCGAAATACACCAACAAAATATACGGACCGCGAACGTAATTGCCTTGCGAGTCCAAGCTGAAAAGGCACCCATTGAAGGCATTCACCGCAAACAGCACCAAGTAGGCAGCGCCCATAACCAATAAAGAAATAATGGCGCGCTTGGAACCGTAATCATCGTAAACGTAATCGAATAAGCGTTTAACCAAGTAAGCCGTAATGGCAATGCTCATTGCGATAGAAGAGATGTAATAAGCAGTGTTCAGTGCCAAGAATAAGGTAGCAAAATGATTTTCGCCTGAATCAAACGCCCAAACGGAGGCGATGTCGAACAACACGGAAACAGCCACCAAGCCAAGGCAGATCCAGAACTGTGTACGCTGATGTGTGCGAACCTTGCTTCGGTCGTAATAGAACAAAGCCGTGACAACGGTAAGGATGAAAGCAAGATATTCAGCCGCAAGCGACCAGGTGGCCATGAGCGAATTACCCTTCGTACTTAGTAGACTGGTTTTTTCGAATTATATACATACGAGTTTAATTTGCTAAATATCTAACACACGATTAACGGCGTAATGTCCCAGGGGTCTGCCCATCGGCTAGTATCGCCTCGTTGTTCAACACAAACAGGCTATATGGGGTTAGAAATAAGAAAGTCGAGCGACTTCAAGCGAACACCCAGATGCCGCCTTATCCACATCTGCAGAAAGCGAAGCGCCTCAAAACAGGAGCCTTCAGAAAGCTGGAAGCCGCGAATATCGTTGAAGGTGCTGAAAATAAAAGCCTGTGCCCAAGCAGCCATAGACCCTGAAATACGAACAGCATCGGCAGAACCTTTGCACTCTGGGCAAACCATCCCGCCTTCATCAAGCGAAAAGGCCACATTGGAAGGAAGACTTTCGACAGAAACGGCTCTGCCGCACGCAATGCAGAGGTCGAAACGGGGCCTGAAGCCAAGAACAGAAAGTGTTTTTAACAGCTCGGCGGCAGTAATGGCGCAAGGCGGAGCGCTCCCCTCTTTGCCCAAAGCGTCCAACGCTGCGCACGCCATGGGGAAAAGACGTTCATCCTGCAAGCCATCTTGCGAGGCCTTATCAAGCAGCTCCACCATTGGTGCAGCAGCCTCCATGAGGGCAATATCGCTTCGAAGATGCGCGTTGCCCTGAATCAATCGGGCTTCTTTGACGATGTCGAGGGAGCGACCTTCGCATAAAAGAAGATCGCACACCGCATATACCTCCAAACGGGAAGCAAAGGAGGAACTGGGCTTTCGGGCTCCTTTAGCAACAGCCCTAACCTGGCTGCCGTCTTCAGCGAGCAGCGTGCAAATAACATCGCTCTCGCCAAGCTTCGTACGCCGCAGCACCAAACCGCGCAACGAGTACGTCTTCGATGCCATAGCGCCTACGCACCCTCGCCATAGCCGAAGCGACGGATTTGGTTAAGGTCGCGGCGCCAATTTTTCCTTACCTTTACGCGCAAATCCAAAAACACTTTATGGCCCAGCAGGGTTTCCAGGTCTTCGCGGGCCTGAGTGCCAACTTCCTTGATGGCTTTTCCGCCCTTGCCGATGATGATACCCTTCTGGCTTTCGCGCTCAACGTAAACAGAAGCATAAATGCGCTGAAGATTCTTACGGCGGTTGTAATCCATGGAATCCACCACAACGCCCACTGCATGAGGAACCTCGTCATGTGCGGTGAGCAAGATCTTTTCGCGAATGAACTCGGCAATAATAACCTCGATGGGCTGGTCGGTTTCCATATCCGCAGGAAACCATAGCGGCCCTACGGGCAAGCGCTCAACAACGGCATCAACGAAGGCATCCAGGCCTTCACCGGTTACAGAAGACAGCTCTACAACGCTTTCCCATTTGCCAAGTTCTTCGGCTTTTGCGCGCTGCTGTGCCAATACCTCAGGCTCAACCAGGTCTATCTTCGATAGCACTAAGATCTTGGGGCATTTCTCCTTCGCAAGCTCACCGATGACCCATTCGTCTCCACGGCCGAAAGGCGCAGATGCATCAAGCAGGAATGCGGCGACATCTATGCCATCGAGCGACTTCAAGGCGGTAGTGTTCAGCTCTTCGCCAAGCGCATCGTGTGGCTTGTGCACGCCAGGAGTGTCGACGATAACCATCTGATGGGTATCGGTAGTGTGCACCGCACGGAACCTATGACGCGTGGTTTGGGCCGTAGGAGAAGCGATGGCAAGCTTCTTACCCATGAGCGCATTGAGCAGCG
>CAZQWR010000145.1:0-3129 GCA_964597085.1 uncultured Cryptobacterium sp. | reverse complement strand
GGCTCCGTTTCTGCCGGCCTGGCAATCTACGACACCATGCAGTACATCAAGTGCGACGTTTCCACCATCTGCATGGGCATGGCCGCTTCCATGGGCTCTGTGCTTCTGTGCGCAGGCGCTCCTGGCAAGCGCATCATCCTGCCCAACGCCCAGGTTATGATCCATCAGCCTATGGGCGGCTCCGGCGAGCGCACCCAGCAGACCGACTTCCAAATCTTGGCAACCGAGATGAAGAAGACGCGCGACCGTTTGGAGGGTATCATCGCCAAGCACTGTGGCCAGCCCGTAGAGCGCGTGCACGCCGATTCCGAGCGCGACAACTGGATGACCGCCGAAGAGGCTTGCGCTTACGGTTTGGTAGACAAGGTGGTTACCTCCCGCTTCGGTTCCGAAGAAAAGAAAGCTGAGTAAGAATGACCGATCAGACGGGAAACATGATTCCCTCTAACGACGATATTCATTGCACGTTTTGTGGGAAAACGCCTGATCAGGTTAATGCCATGATCTCCGGCCCCAACGGCATCTACATCTGCGACGAATGCATTTCGCTTTCGGCCGAAGCCATGATGGCCGACCTCAACATGCGCGGCCTTGAATCGGACGCATTGAACCATGTGCTTTCCATCACCGCCGATGCCGATCCTATGATCGAGGGCAAGGGCGCTCCCAGCTTCGAAAACCTTCCCACCCCGCGCCAGCTGTTCGAGCAGCTCTCCGAGCACGTGGTAGGGCAGGAGGAAGCCAAGCGTGCGCTTTCCGTTGCGGTGTACAACCACTACAAGCGCGTAAGCCTGGGCGAAACCGCCAATCCTGAAGACGTAGAGCTAGCCAAGAGCAACATCATGCTGCTGGGCCCCACGGGCTCCGGCAAAACGCTGCTGGCCCAAACCCTGGCACGCACGCTGCAGGTTCCCTTCGCCATTGCCGACGCCACCACGCTCACTGAAGCGGGCTACGTTGGCGAAGACGTAGAGAACATCCTGCTCAAGCTCATCACCGCTGCCGACTTCGACATTGCAAGCGCCGAAGTGGGCATCATCTATATCGACGAGATCGACAAGGTGGCCCGCAAGGCCGAAAACCTTTCCATCACGCGCGATGTTTCGGGCGAAGGCGTGCAGCAGGCCCTGCTGAAGATCGTGGAAGGCTGCGAGGCTTCCGTGCCCCCGCAAGGTGGCCGCAAGCACCCTCAGCAGGAGCTCATCCATATCGATACCACCAACATCCTGTTCATCTTGGGCGGCGCCTTCGTTGGCCTGCCCGATATCGTGGCCGAGCGCGTGGGCAAAACCAACATCGGCTTCGGTTCCGATATGCCTGAATCCAAGCGCGCGGCCGATGCCGAGCTGCTGGCTCAGGTGCTGCCCGAAGACCTGCACAAGTTCGGCATGATTCCCGAATTCGTGGGCCGCATCCCAGTGGTTACCGCGCTGAAGGAGCTTTCGGAAGAAGACCTGGTGCGCGTGCTCACCGAGCCTAAGAATGCCCTGGTGAAGCAGTACAAGCTTATGTTCAGCTACGAAGATTCCGAGCTGGAATTCGAGCCTGAAGCGCTTACCGCCATTGCCGAAAAGGCCATCGAGCACAAAACCGGCGCTCGCGGCCTGCGTAGCATCTGCGAAAACGCCCTGATGGACATCATGTACGAGCTGCCCGAACACGAAGGCCACACCCGCGTGGTAATTCGTCGCTCCGACATTGAGGGCACTACCGAGCCCGAAATTCAGCACGTTGAGGCGCAGCCCAAAAAGAAGAAGGCACCTGCCAAGCAGAGCGCTTAACGCAAATTAACCCGCCGCTGCGCATTACCTGGTGTATGTGCAGCGGCTTTTGCTGTTTAATAGAAACATTGATTACTTGCACCATGGAAGGAAAGAGCATGGCATCAGATAACTTGGCCGACCAGTCGTATAGCAGCTGGGAAAAGCCGCTTTTCGACGCCTGGAAGGAAAAGGGCTATTTTCAGCGCACCCCCGGCTTCGGAAAGAACGGCGCCGATACCTACACTATCGTTATCCCGCCGCCCAACGTTACCGGCATGCTGCACATGGGTCATGCTCTGAACGACACCATTCAAGACACCTGCATTCGCCATGCTCGCATGAAGGGCTATAAAACCCGCTGGATTCTTGGCACCGACCATGCTGGCATTGCCACCCAAACCAAGGTAGACAAGAAGCTGGCCGAAGAGGGTATTTCCCGCCTTGAAATCGGCCGCGAAAAGTTCATCGATGCCTGCTGGGATTGGCGCGAAGACTACGGCAACACCATCGTGAAGCAGATTGCCGGCATGGGTTGCAGCTGCGACTATGAAGACGAAAAGTTCACCATGTCGCCCGAATACGCCAATGCTGTGCGCAAGGTGTTCTGCGACTGGTACCACGACGACCTTATCTACAAGGGCCGCCGCATTGTTAACTGGTGCCCCAGCTGCACCACCGCTATCGCCGACGACGAGGCCGAGTACGTAGATGAAAAGGGCCATCTGTGGTACCTGCGTTATCCGCTTTCCGAACCTGTTGACGGCATGGAATATGTAATTGTTGCCACCACGCGCCCCGAAACCATGCTGGGCGATACCGGCGTGGCCGTAAGCCCGAAGGACGAGCGCTACAAGAACCTGGTTGGCAAAACCATCGACCTGCCCATCGTTGGCCGCAAGATTCCCATCTTCGCCGACTACTACGTTGATTCCGAGTTCGGCACCGGCTGCGTTAAAACCACTCCTGCGCACGACCCGAACGACTATGCAATGGGCCAGCGCAACAACCTGGAGCAGATCAACATCTTCGACGAAAACGCCGTTGTTGTTGAAGGCTACGGCAAGTTCAGCGGCATGACCCGCGATGAAGCCCGCGAAGCCATCGTGGCCGAGTTCGAGGCTCTGGGCCTGCTGGACCATGTTGAAGACCACGACCATTCCGTTATGACGTGCTACCGCTGCCACACCAAGCTGGAGCCCTGGCTTTCCTAGCAGTGGTTAGTTGCGGTAGACCGCCTGAAGCGGGAAGCCGCCAAGGTTGTTGAAGACGGTTCCATCCAGTTCCACCCCGCACGTTGGAAGCAGGTGTACTTGGACTGGCTGGAAAACCTGAAGGACTGGTGCATTTCCCGCCAGCTGTGGTGGGG
>CAZQWR010000144.1:0-3146 GCA_964597085.1 uncultured Cryptobacterium sp. | reverse complement strand
CGAAAGCGCGTTTTCGGGCAGTGTGTAGCGTTCGGAAGATTTAAGGCTTTCGGCCACGTTGTTTTCCTGCGTTGCTTCTTGGATGGCGCTGAACAGCGCATCGGTGGAAGCGCCGTCGATGCTGAACGAGCGCACCTCTTCGGCAATTTGCGCCATGTTTTCCTTTGAAAACGTGGAGTGCTCCCAGCCCGAAAACGTTCCGCCTATTGCGGCCGTTGCCTGCGAAGTGGTGCATGCCAAAAAGCCCAGCCCGAACAGGCTGTAGGCAATGCCAACGGCGCATGCAGCCGTAAGCACCCAGGTAAGCACCTTGCGAAGAAGCCCAACCGCCACGGTTAGTCCCTAACGCGAATGGTTGCGGCGGTAATGCCCTTCAGGTCTTTGCTGATGGTGGGCAGCGGCCCCAAGCGGCTGAAGATGCCCTGGAAGCGGCCGTTGTACAGGTACAAACCGCTCAGGTTGTTGTACATTTCGCCTTCGCACTCTACCTGCTCGTCTGCCAGGTTTTCGATGTTTTCATCAGGCGGCATGGTGCGCGTTTTGTAGGGCGTCAGGTAGGTTTGCACAATGAAGGGCGCACCCGATGCCCCGTTGGCAAAGCGCGCAATCAGCTCTTCCCATTTTTCCTGCGTGCACGAAACGCCGGCATACACATCTTTGGCGCCGTAGGCATCGGTGGGCTTGATGATCCAAGCGTCCTTGTTGCCGCGCACTTCGTCCAGGTCAATTTCGCTTTCGTTCAAGAACAGCGTCTTCGGCACGTGGCGCTCTACGAACTCGTTTTCCTCATCAGTAAGGATTTCCTTGGTTTTGGGGTGGCGCAGCACTTCGAATATCTGCTTGTCGTGCACCAGGTGGCCGGCGAAGCTGCCAATAAGGCACACGGCTTCTTTGCGGCAG
The DNA here is from genome assembly GCA_964597085.1 of uncultured Cryptobacterium sp. Classification (GTDB taxonomy): domain Bacteria; phylum Actinomycetota; class Coriobacteriia; order Coriobacteriales; family Eggerthellaceae; genus Anaerotardibacter. The sequence goes on along the minus strand of CAZQWR010000144.1, from coordinate 2,246 downwards.
GCGTTGATGAGCGCCTGCGACTCGTCCCAGAATTCCAGAACATCGTTGGTTACGCAGCGGCGCCAGATGGCGTGGATGGGCATGCCATCGGCATCACACAGCATGCCGCCGTCGAACTGCAAGTCGCGCACATCGCAGATAACGCATTCGTAGCCGTAGCGAGCAAAGTACTTCGCATAGATTTTGAATTCGTCAACCACGCCATGGTCAAGGTAATCGCAGATGGCAAAGCGCGCACCCGGCACAAAGTGCTTGGAATGCTCGTAGATGCGGATGAACTCCTGCACCCAAGAATCGAACAGCTCGGTGTACTGCACCTTGTGGCGCTCGGCAAAGGTGCGGAAGGTGGCTGTATCCCAAATGCTGTTGGTGATTTCACGGTTTTCGTTCATGCCCGCGCTGCCATCGCCGTTGAACTCGCAGAAGCCGCAGCTCAGGTCGTCTTCGTTTAGGAACACGTCGATGCGCGCAAAAGGCAGGGGGTCGGCGTATCCGCGCGGCAGCAGCACCAGCTCCTTCAGGCGCTCGTCGAAGCTGAACACATCGCGGTATTCCGGCGTTGCCTGGTAATGCTCGATTACCTTGCACAGAATGGTGTGCGTGGTTTCGGCAATGCGGCGAAACGTTTCCCAGGTTTCATCGTTGTACAAACGCGGTACGAACGAACATGCCACCACCTTGTGGTGAACGATGGCCGTGGAGTTCTTCATGTAATCAAGCGCGGCGCGGCGGCCCTCAATGTCGCCGTTCAGCTCGTTGTTTGCGATGGAGAAATATTCTTCAGTGAGTTCGGTGTTGCTTTGCATGGCACCCTTCCTGTTCTGTTGCTTGCAGAAAGTGTACCCGTAAAGCGTGAACTGCGTATGACGAAGCGGTGGGAACCAAAGTTTCGGCTGTTTTGGCGGGGTGGGGCCGCAGCTGGGTCGAAACCCTGGCGGCAGGAGCCCTAACGTTGCCGGCGCCTAACAGGGCCGGAGCCTTGCCTAGGCGGCTAGAACCTCACATGCGTGCTGATGGTGCCGGTAAGCCCCTTCGAAACGCTGTTGCTTATCAGGTTCAACATGTCTTCGAACGGAATATTGCTGCCGCTGTGCAGCCAGCACAAATAGGCGTTCAGCACGCCGCCCAGGTAAAACTCGATGAGCAGCTCCAGGCGCTTGTCGTCGTCCTTCGAAAGGGTTGTGTGATGGCTTTCGATGCGCTCCTTCATGATGGTGGTCCAGATGCGCAGGAACTCGTTGGTGGGAATGTTCTTTGAAACCGTGCGTAGCTGCTCGCGCGTGAACGGCAGCGAAGACTCGATGGCGGTAAGCAAGCGGCGCGTGTACATGTTGTGGTCGGCGGCAAACTCGGGGAAGCCCAGGTCGTGCATGCCCTCTTCCATTTGCGTGCGCACTACATCTTCCAAAAGGGCCTCGATGGAAGAATAGTGGGTGTAGAAGGTTTTGCGGTCCACATCGGCGCGCTTGGCAAGGGCCGTGATGGTGATTTTGGTGTAGTCGGTTTCCATCAAAAGCTCGGTGAATGCCTCGCGGATTGCATTGCGGGTGCGCACTACGCGCCTGTCGGTTTTTTTCGTTCTAACGTTTGCCATTGGTAATCCCCTCATATACCCCTGCCGAAGCCCGTTTGCACAGATGGCGCTAAATGGGTTTCGGTTTGTCCTTAGGGGAAATATAGTCAACAACTGTAGATAAATCAACGTTCCAGGAAGGAATCTGCACAGAAACGTCTGCAGGGGCCGATTCCTTTGGGGTGTGGCGTCGGCCAGGATCTTTGGGCTTGCGGTTCGAAAAATGGGCGCTTCACGCTACTATATTGGCAACGTTAAAGGGCAGCGCCACACTGCCGCCCTACCCGAAAGGAACGCTTCATGCACGAAGATCAGCGCTCGTATCTCTTCACCAGCGAATCGGTAACCGAAGCCCACCCCGATAAGGTGTGCGATCAAATTTCCGACGCTATTCTAGATGCCATTTTGGCAAAGGAAATCGAGCTGCAAGCCAAGGGCTATGTTGCCCCCGATGGCTTCCCGGCCGATGTTTCGCAGGTGCGCTGCGCATGCGAAACCGTGGCTACCACCGGCCTTGTTATGGTTACCGGCGAAATCCGCACCCAGGCTTATGTCGATGTTCCCGGCATTGCCCGCCAGGTGCTGCGTGAAATCGGCTACGACCGTGCCAAGTATGGCTTCGATTGCGACACATGCGGCGTTCTGAACACCATTCATGAGCAGTCTCCCGACA
>CAZQWR010000143.1:0-3155 GCA_964597085.1 uncultured Cryptobacterium sp. | reverse complement strand
AGGTGGGCCGAGGCTAGGGTTTGGCCCTAGCGAACCACGTGGCAATTCCAGTAAAAGAAGAGGCGCAGCCCACTGAGCCGCGCCTCTTTGCGTTGCTGTAATTCGTGCGCCTAACGGCCTTCTACAACAGGGTGCCTTTGTAGGCGTGCTTTGCCAGATCAACGGCATTTTCGGTGTTTGCCGTTATTAAAAACCTCCCGTTTCCTGATCTTAAGAAACGGGAGGCAATTCGCATGGGTTTTATTGGCCTGCTAGCCTACTTCCTTCAGGAACTTCAGCACCCGCGCCGCGCTGGCTCTGGCTACCGCCTAGGCTTCGGCGGAAACGGGACGATGACCGCGCCCCGTTTCGAGTCCTTCTCCCTGGCCTTCTCCCTGGCCTGCTCGCGCTCGTACTGCTCAAACCCTTTTTTGCTTATATGATTCAAACGGGCTTTCGCTTCGGGCGTGAACCACTCGAACGCCATTATTCCGCCCTCCCGTCTATGTGAATCGCCGAACCGGGCACGTCGGCGCTTGCTAGCCTACTTCCTTCAGGAATTTCAGCACTGCATCGTTGAATGCGGTTGGGTTGTCGTAGGCAATGAAGTGGTCGCCCTGCACGAACTGCAGCTCGGCATTGGGCAGGCTGCGGTAGATGAGGTTAGTATGAGCCGCATCGATGAGGTCGTTCGTGCCAACAATAACCAGCGTGGGTGCTTCTACCTTGGAAAGCTCGGCTGGGTCAATGGCGGGCTGGTTGGCCATAAGGTGGTAATTCTCGTAGTCGGCCATGGCTTCGGGACTTTCGTCTTTCACCTTTTCAGCCTCTTCGGCATGGGCGAAGATCTTTTGGCGAATGGGCTCCACGATGCCGCTCGGGTCCAGGTTGGCGCCATTCAAAATGAGCTTGGTGATGCGCTCAGGGCGCGTCATGGCAAAGATGAGCGCGGTGATTGCGCCATCGGAAAAGCCCAAAATGTCAGCGCGGAACAAGCCGTGCTCGTCCATGAAGTCTTCCAGGTCTTGTGCGAACTGCTCGTACGTGAACGGTGCGGTGCCGCGGGGCGATTCGCCCTGGCCGCGCGTGTCGATGGCAATTACGCGATATCCCTTTTGGGAAAAGAACTCCAGCTGGTGACGGAAATGCGCACTGTCTTCGCCGTTGCCGTGCAGAAGAATCAACGGATAACCTTCGCCAGCTTCGCGGTAGTTCAACTTAATATCCATACCCACTCCTTTAACTAAAACCTTGGCACGGCCTGCAGCCGGCAAGGAAAATTCCCCCTGTGAATATAATAGCGGCGAATAGCGGAATTGGAGTTGCCTGCCTCGGCGAAGGGCTGCCTGAAGCGAAAAAGTATCAAACCCGCCAAACCCATAGAAGTAGAGCGTTGCCGCGCGAGTGTTTGCGATGCGCTCAACTATGTGGCAAAGAGCTGGAGCGTAATGGTTGGGTTATACGCCAGTAGCCTTGGGCCGTGCAGCAAAACCGGGCTTCGCGGCAACATTTCGCTTTAGTGCGCTTTAAACTGCCTTGGTGTGAGGCTTCTAGGGTGCAATAAATCAGTAGCTTGCCATTTATCTTGAAGCCAGAGCACACAGAGTGCGCATCTTGCTTCGAAGTTCGGAAAATGCCGCATCGCCTGAAAAAATTGCGCGAAGGCCCCTAAAGGTTGCGGCGGAGTTGTGCCTCCTTGATTTCGCTTTCCAGCGAGCTGTGGATGATGTTGGCAAAGGGGCCGGCATTGCTAATGAGGTGCTTGGTGCCAGGCTGCTCGCACTTGCGCGTGAAATACGAAAGGAATGCGCAGGTGTAGAACTCGCTCAAGAAATCGATGTTCTCTTCGGGCAGGTAGCGGTTTGCCAAAATGATGCCAATGTCGTTGCGCAGTGCAGGCAGGTACAAGTCGTACAGGTAATTGCGCAGCGCCGCTGGGCCAACCTCTGCAAATGCCTGCGTGTAGAATGTGCGGTTGCGTTCGAGCACAATGGCGAAAGCGTCGAAGAACTTGGAATGGTCCAGCGAGCGCACGCCCGACTTCTGCGTGATGTAGAAGGGGAAGCTTGCCAGCGAGCTGTCTTCGTTCTGGTTGTACACCAGGATGTTCTCAGGGAAGCGATTCTGCAGCTCAAGTGCCAGGTCGTAGCGGAACTTCCAGATGATAAGCGCGTTCTTGTCCTCGAAATGGTAGTAGAACGTTTTGCGGTTCTTGCCCGTTCGCTCAACAATGTCGCTGATGGAAACCTTCTTCAAGGGCTGTTCGTTGCACAGCTCAACCAACGCATCTGCGATCAACAGTTTCGTGTCGAGTGTTCCCATTTCTGGTCCTTCCCCTGCAATTTCTGAGGAACAGTCTACCGCTTGAAACAGAATTTTGGGTCAAATTCAAAAAAATGAGTATCTAGTCTAAAAGCTATGGGCGCAGGGTGGAAGCGCGCAGGTTCAATAGGCTGAACAATATAGGTTGAAACGCCGCAAATTATGCATTATGTCGGGCTTTCCTGGGGCTTGTGCTTTACAATATAGCGAGCGAAGGAGTGCCATCGATTGGTCATCACTGGTATAGATCGTTCAAAGCATTAAGGCGGCTTCCGAAGAGGGGTCGTCTGTTTTCGTGCGCTTAAACGATTTGTGCCAGGTATGTCTAATCCACTCTGAAATTTATAAGAGTTCACATCACTTGTTCTTATGAAAGGGGCCGCGACGTGAAGTACGAACTACTGAACAAGCCGTTCAAGATCGGCAATGTGGAGCTGCGAAATCGCTTCGTTATGCTGCCGATGACCATCGAGAAAACCGACAACTACCATGTTGGCGATGACCTCGTAGATTTCTATGAGCAGCGCGCAAAGGGCGGTGCCGCTCTGATCGAGCTCGGCTCCTGCTACATCTGCGACGTTTTCGACACCACCCCGAAGTATCACACCACCACCGGTGCTGTAGGCGTTTGGGACGACTGCTTCATCCCCGGCCTTACCCGCACCGCTGAGGTTTGCCACAAGCACGGCGCAAAGCTCGCAGCTCAGCTGCAGCTCTGCTACGAGTGGCGTGCAACCGGTGAAGACGAGCTGCATTCCTACGCTCCCTCCATCGACGTTGCTTCCGGCCCCTTCGTTGGCATGCCTGAAAAGGAATTCACCAAGGAAGAAATCGCCATCGTTGTAAAGCAGTAC
>CAZQWR010000142.1:0-3165 GCA_964597085.1 uncultured Cryptobacterium sp. | reverse complement strand
TCGACAAGCGTGAAAAGAAAAACGACCCTGAATTTGCCAAGGAGCTGGCGAGCCTGGGCGATGTGTACGTAAACGATGCCTTCGGCGCAGCTCACCGCGCGCATGCTTCTACTGCTGGTGTTGCTGCTTATTTGCCTGCTTATGCTGGTGCGCTCATGACCAAGGAAGTAACCACCCTTACTTCTATGCTCGATAAGCCCAATCTTCCATTTGTTGCCATCCTTGGCGGTTCCAAGGTGTCTGACAAGGTCGCCGTTATCGATGCTCTTATCGACAAGTGCGATACGCTCATTATCGGCGGCGGCATGTGCTTCACCTTCCTGGTGGCTCAGGGCTATTCGGTAGGCACTTCCCTTATGGAGCAGGATTGGGTAGAGCGTGCAGCTGCAATGCTGGAAAAGGCCAAGGCCAAGGGCGTAAGCATTCTTCTTCCCAGCGATGTAGTTTGCGCTAGCGAATTCGCCAACGATGCTGAAATCAAAACCACTGGCGTGGATGCCATTCCCTCTAACATGATGGGTTTGGACATTGGTCCTGAAACAACCAAGGCATATGCTGCAGCCATTGCTAGTGCCAAGACCGTTTTTTGGAATGGCCCCATGGGCGTGTTCGAGATGAGCAGCTATGAAGCTGGTACGAAGGGTGTGGCTTTGGCGGTTGCGGCCAACAAGGATGCTGATACCATCATTGGTGGCGGCGACAGCGTTGCTGCCGTAAACAAGTTCAACCTCGCCAGCGAAATGACCTTTATCTCCACTGGCGGCGGCGCATCCATGGAATTGGTTCAGGGCGAGGCGCTTCCTGGTGTTGAAGCCCTGAAGTAAAGGAGGACCGTTATGCGTACTTACCTTATGGCGGGCAACTGGAAGATGAACAAAACCATCCCTGAAACGGTGGTTCTTACCCAGCAGCTCTGCAATCAGTACAACCGCAATTGGGAGGGCGTGGATGTTGTTATCTGTCCGCCCGCCATCGACATCAAGTCGGCCTTGACCGTCATCGATTTCGACAAGACCGACATTTCCGTTGGTGCGCAAAATTGCCATTGGGAGGAAAAGGGCGCCTTCACCGGTGAAATTTCCATTCCTATGATCAAGGACGCTGGTTGCGAATATTGCATTGTTGGCCATTCTGAGCGCCGTGAGATGTTCAACGAAACCGACACCACGGTAAACCAGAAGGTAAAGGCTTTGGTTGCTGCCGAGATTGCTCCCATCATGTGCGTTGGTGAGTCTTTGGCCATGCGCGATTCTGGCGATTACCTTGAGTTCATTTGCGCTCAGGTGCGTGCAGGCTTGGCGGGTTTAGACGAGCTGGACATGAAGCAGGTTGTTGTTGCCTATGAGCCTATTTGGGCTATCGGCACTGGGCGTACGGCTACGCCCGAGCAGGCCGAAGAGGTTTGCGGTGCAATTCGCAAGGTTCTGGAAGATGAGTTTAATGCCCAAGTAGCCGAGAGCACCCGTATTCTTTACGGTGGCTCTATGAATGAGGGCAACGTTGCTTCGCTTTTGGCTCAGCCTGATATCGATGGTGGCCTGGTGGGTGGCGCATCTTTGAAGGCTGATAGCTTCCGTCAGCTTATTGAAGCTGCGCATGAAGCTTAATTGTTTGCTCTTGTTTCTGAAGGTAATGTTTCCTATAATCACTGTTTCGTGAGACTAAATTAGGTAAGGATTTAACGTTGTCTATTGTTGCGATCATCTTCACGGTTCTGCTGGTAGCTTCTGGCATTGGCCTGGTAATTTTCGTTCTTTTGCATTCCGGTAAGGGCACTGGTGTTAGCGACATGATTGCTAGCTCCGTGTACAACAACCAAACCGGTTCTAGCGTTGTAGAGAAGAACCTCGATCGCATTACTATCATTCTTGCCATCATCTTCTTTATCTCGCTTATTGTTCTGATGGTTACTTATCCTCAGGGCAGCATCAACGGCTAGTTAGCATTTACAGAACTTTTGGAAGGCGGCCATTGGTCGCCTTCTTTATATGCAGGGGAAATTGTGGGTAAGGAGAACCTATGAGCGGTAAAAGCAAGCTCCAGCAGAATGTACGCTTCAACGCCATCAACCCCGATGGGCGCATTGTTGAGTGCGAAACGCTTTTCACGTTTGAGAATACCGAAAACGGTAATTCGTACATTGTGTATACCGATAACGCCGTTGATGAAGAGGGCAACACGGTTGTGTATGCTTCTGCTTATGTTCCGAAGGACGTTGAATACAACGATCAGAGTAAAATGGCTGCAATTTCGCTTATCGCTATAGAGACCGAAGAGGAATGGGCGGTTGTCGAAAAGCTTATCGAAGAGGCTAATGACCAGGCATAATGCTTATTTGTTTGATTGGCTGCAAAAAAGTTTAGATTAGCCCTTGCGCCATCTTTTGATTTTGGTAATATATCTATCGCTGCTTCGCAACAAGCACGCAGCAACATACGTCGGAGTGGTGGAACGGCAGACACGCTAGCTTGAGGTGCTAGTGCCCACTTTACCGGGCGTGCGGGTTCAAATCCCGCCTCCGACACCATCGAATTTTTAAGCTCGCTTCGGCGAGCTTTTTTTGATTACGCTTCTTTGATTACTTTACCTAGGTTATATGATTAGTCCCTTGATTTGTTTTGGGATATATCAGCCCTTGGCCTACAGCTTACACCTCTAAATTTAATAGTTTTGCAGATTTCCTTTCTTTAATATCTAGCCCTTATACGCTCAAGATCCTCTATTGCAATTTTGAAAAATTGTCCTTGACCCGGCAACTCGGGGGGGGGTAGTGTCTAAGCCACAATTGGGCGGATTAAAATCGCGACAGGTATATCACTGCAATTGTTGGTGCCGTGATGGATATAGAGGTCCGCCATACGGATAGACTCTGCCTTTCGTGCAGTGTTTGACTTGATTGGGGGATTTTTATGAGCGATGAGAACCTAAACGACGTAGAACAGGGCGATTCCGTCCAATCAGCTGCTGCCACAGGGCAGTCTTCGACTGCAGGGAAAGCGCCGGGATGCAAACAGGGTAAAAGGAGGAAGGCCATCGCGGCGGGCATCGCCGCGGTGGCCGTCGTCGCATGCATCGGCGCTGGCGTCGCCGTCGCAAGCCAGCAGCCCCAGACGGCCGACGTGGCGCAGCCAGCCCAACCCACGGAATCGGCCGACCGCCTCATAG
>CAZQWR010000141.1:0-3248 GCA_964597085.1 uncultured Cryptobacterium sp. | reverse complement strand
CGGCACCGCGAACGTTCACGGTTACCAGCTTGGTTGCGCCTTCGCCGTCTTCGGCCATGGCGCGCGCCAGCTTCTGGGTAAGCGCATTGAGCGCGAAGCAAAGCTCCTGGTAGGCAATGGAATCTTCGCTCATGAACTGAGCGCCTGCAGGGGCGGCCTTGCCCGATGCGAACAGCACGCAGGTATCATTGGTGGAGGTATCGCCGTCTACGGTTACCTTGTTGAAGCTCTGGTTGACAGCTTCAACAAGCGCCTTGTGCAGAAGGGGTGCCGGCACCGGAGCATCGGTGGTAAGCACCGAGATCATGGTGGCCATGTTGGGCATGATCATGCCCGAGCCCTTGGCCATACCTCCTACCGTGAAGGTGCACCCCGCATAGGCAGGATCGGCGGTGGCAAAGCTCACTGCGGCCTGCTTGGGGTGCGTGTCGGTGGTCATGATGGCCTGGGCAGCGCTTAAGCCCGTAGTTTCATCGAGCTTGGCATGCAGGGCAGGAACGCCCGTGGTGAACGGGGCGGTGTCCAGGTTCTGGCCAATGACGCCGGTAGACGCCACCAGCACGTCTTCGGTTGTGCAGCCCACGGTTTCGGCAACGATGCCTGCCATGCGGCGCGCGGCTTCCAAGCCAACGGAACCCGTGGCAGCGTTGGCGATGCCGGAATTGATTACCATGGCGCGCGCAAAGCCGTAGCCCACGCCGTCCAAGTGCTCGCGGGAAACGGTAACGGGCGCTGCGCAGAAAACGTTCTGGGTGAAAACGCCCGCGGCAGGGCAAAGCTCGTCGGCCTCGACCAAAGCCATGTCAAGGCGATTGGGGTCGGCGCGGAAACCGGCGTGAATGCCGCCGGCGCGGAAACCCTTGGCGGACGTGACGCCGCCGTTTTCAACGGTGGTCAGGTTCGCTGAAATCATATTTAGCTCACTCCTAAGAGGGATTGGCAACGGTGGAAAGCGCCTGCTGCTCGGGGAGCCCGCAGACGATGTTTGCGCACTGAACCGCCTGGCCAGCCGCGCCCTTCACGATGTTGTCGATGGCGCAGGTGGCAATTACGCAGCCGGTGGTGGCGTTGTAAGCGACGCCCACATGCGCGCGGTTCGTGCCCACAACCGAAGAGGTTTTGGGCTGCTGGCCCAACGGCAGCACAGTAACGAACGGCGAGCCTTCGTAGGCGTCGCAGTATCGTCGGTGAATTCCTTCTGCCGTGGCTGTGGCCTGGGCTTCTTCGGTGAGCTTGATGGTTACCGTGGAAAGCAGGCCGCGCGTGGCAGGGGCCAGGTGAGGCGTAAACACCAAACGGCCCGGAATGCCCAAGATCTGCTCGATTTCGGGCGTGTGCCTGTGGCTGGTAACGCCGTAGGCTTCGAAGTTTTCGTTCGCAGAAACGTAGTGGGTGCGTGCAGTTGCGCTGCGACCGGCGCCGGAAACGCCGGAAATGGCATCGGCAACCACAACGCCTTCGGAAAGCTCGATGGCGGGAGCCGCGGCCAGCGAAGTTGCGGTTGGGTAGCAACCAGCGCAGGCAACCAGCACCGATTCGCCGGCAGCATGGCGCACGGCAGCATCGTTGAGTTGAACGCGATTGAGCTCGGGCTGACCGAACACGGCGGTTTCCAGAAGTTCGGGGCTGGTGTGCTTCACCTTGTACCAATGCTCGTAGGTTTCCTGGCTGCGCAGGCGATAGTCGGCAGAAAGGTCTACCACGGTAACGCCGGCTTCGAGCAGCGCCGGGGCCTGCTTCATGGCAACCGTATGCGGCGTTGCCAGGAACACCACATCGCAATTGCGCAGCTCGGGGTTTTCGTGATTGGTAAAGGCCAGGTTGGTAACGCCGCTGAACGCAGGGTAAACCTGCGCCAAGGGCGTGCCTTCGTCGGAATTGGAAGTGATGACGGAAAGCTCGAACTCGGGGTGGCGCAGTGCGATTCGCACCAACTCTGCTCCCGCATAGCCGGCTGCGCCTACGATACCCACCTTCAACATGCTGAGCCTTCTTCCGTCTAATCGCCCTGCCGCCAAGCAAGGTTCTTTTAATGAATAGTCCTGATCTACAGGTTTTATTAGGGTACTCCATTTCGCCTGATTGTTTAACCCGCATCCACGCATTCAACAAGCCATGTGCCAAAAAGGCCCGCCGAAGCGGGCCCAACCATGGGGATGGCTTTAAATGCGTTGCCTACAGCTCTCCAGCTTCATCCATCAACTTGAAGTTATGCATGGCAAGCTTGTAGCTGCTCTTGCCGAAGCCTGCAATCTGGCCCAGGCATTCGGGCGCGGTTACCGAAGTGTGGCGGAACGAATCGCGGTCTTGAATGTTGGACATGTGCACCTCGATTGCCGGCACCAGCTCATGCACCGATTCCAGCGCATCCATAAGCGCATAGCTGTAATGGGTGAAGGCGCCCGGATTCAAAACCACGGGGATTTTCTGACCGGTTTTTTCGGCCTCCAGGTACAGCTCCTGCAAATGATCGATAAGCGGGCCTTCGCCATTGTTTTGGAAAGCCTGCACCTCGAAACCCAGGCCAGCGCCGTATTCGGTAAGTTCAGCAATAAGATCGGCGTAGGTTTGGCTGCCGTACACTCCCCTGTTCCTGATGCCGTAGAAATTATTGTTCGGCCCGTTGATGATCTCCAAACGACGCATCTTGGGACTCCTTCCTGCGCCTAGGGCGCTATAGCCAACTGCCGCCTTGCAACTTATCGGGCGCTAGGCGGGCGCCCAATGCCCGCATGCTTGCCAAACGCCCGCTGCAAGCCAAATCGGCTTTTGCCTTCTTACTTGTTCACATACTCGCGAATGTAGCGCTCGATGCCCGTTACGCAAGCAACCAACGTTTCGTTCACCGGCGTGGGAATGCCATGTTTCTTGCCCTGCGCAACAACGGCACCGTTGATAACACCCACTTCAGTGGGGCGGTGCTTTTCCAAGCTCTGCAGAATGGAGGGCTTGAAGCTGCCAGGCAAACCGGCACGCGCAAGCTCCAGCGTGTCCATGGGGTTTTCGTAAGTGAGTTTCACGCCTGCAGCGGTGGCAACATCTATACCTTCCTGAACTGCGGCAATAGCGGTTGCCACCAGTTTTTCCTCTTCGTACATGTCGCCATAGGGCAAATGTGTGATGCCGCACACAGCGCCCGTGGCAACGTTAACCAGCAGCTTGTCCCAGATAACGCCCATGATGTTGCTGGAAACGATGCAATGCATGCCCGCTTCTTCGAACGCCTTGCCAATGGCCTCGGTGCGCTC
>CAZQWR010000140.1:0-3258 GCA_964597085.1 uncultured Cryptobacterium sp. | reverse complement strand
AATACATTGCCGATTATTGAAAGCTCATGCATGAACAACCATGCTACAAAATTCAAAATTTTCAGCATAGTAGTTCGCTTGGCCTTTGATTCTCCGCCGAATCGCTAGGGCACAGAAAGCCCCTGGGCATAAGGCCATCCCTTGGCTGTTTTGTCGAGGTCATTTGCCATACAAGATGTTACTGGCTGTCGATAATGTCACTAGGCTGCGTAAGGTACCTGAAATATTTCGCAGTGGCTTCAGACCACATAGCAAGCCCAACCGAATGACTGAGTTTTCTGTGCAACACAAAAGGCCCCGAGCAAATGCTCGGGGCCTCGGTTTGCCTTCGGCTGAACTGAATTAGGCAAGATCCCCTTAGTTAAGCCGCCAATGCAGTACGGAGCTCTTCGATGCTGCTGAAATCGGTTTCCGTATTGCCGTTTTCGCGGTCGATCTTGGTTACCTTACCGGTCCACTTGGGCTGGTTGGAATCAGAGTCCTGGCCGCCTTCAGAGCCCTGCTCCTTATACTCGTTCGTCTGCACCATATAGCGGTAGTCGAACGTTTTATTGCTGGGCAGGTCTTCCTTATTGAAGTTGTACTCCAACTGCTGCAGGATGCTCTCCATTGCATCGGTGCAAGAAGATTCCTTCAGCGCTACAATGCCGCGCTCGCTGTTGTACAGCGCCGTAGGCGAAACATAGATGGTACGAACCTGCTGCTGGCGCTTGCGCTCCAGGTAAACAATGAGCGCAACAATTGCTGCAATACCAACCCACCAGCCAATAGCCAAGGCAAGGTCGGTGGGACTATCTACATTGTTGAAGCCCAAGTAGAACCACAGCCACAGAAGGAATACCGCAACCAGAGCCGAAACGGCAAGCACAATAACGTTGCTCTTCTTCATTGCTTATGCCTCCATTCCGGCGGGCTTGGTGGTGGCAACGGGGTCTTTGCCGTCGTCGCCGCCACCGCCCAGTACGTCATTCATATCGTTCTTCAGCTTGCGGGTATGGTTGCCGCGGCGCAGGGCCACGAAGAACGCATACAGCGCAGTGAGGATCATGGCAATGATCATGTAGAAGTGTACCCAGCAATGCGCTGCTTCGGTGGTACCCAACGGGTTCTCGTCGTCGTAGATCTGCTCGGTGGGCTGAGTTACCGCAGGCTCATCGGTGATGGCCGTATAGGTTTGCGCCAGAGCGTCAATCACGGGCTGCACCGGCGTGGTAGCGGCAGGAGTAGTACCCGCAGGCGCGGTGGGCGTTGCCGTAGGCGTGGTGCCGCCATCTGCAGGAGCAGCGGCAGTTACCGTAAGCGTGCCCAGTACCTCGGAAACAACGGTGTAATTGCTCTGCTTTGCGGTGCCGCGATCCCAGTTGATGCTGTAGCCGTTGGTGCTGGAGCCAACCTCGGTCTGAGAACCGTTGGTTGCCGCAACCAAGCGCTCGCCAGAAACAACGCCCTGGATTTCCAGCTGGGTGCTAGTGAGCGCCGAACCGTCGTATACCTTGGTGGCGCTACCGGTGGTTACGGTTAGCTGAGCTGGGTTGATGGAGTAGCTTCCCTCGAGCTGGCCAGCATAATTGCCCTTGCCAACCACGGTAACCGTTACGGTGCCGGCGTTGGTGGTGTCTTCGCTGTAAACCAGGTCGTAATCAACACCCTCTACAAGCACGTTGCCATCAGCATCGCGAACTACAGGCTTCTGGTTCTGGGGCGTGCCGTTATAGGTTACGTCGCCAGGCCAGGTTACCTCGACGCCCTTGTAATCAGGATCGTCGGTGCCGTCGTCCTTCTTGGGGTTGATGGACTGGGCGGTTACCGTGAGCGTGCCAAGGGTACCCTCAACAACCTTGTAGTTGGCCTGGTTGCCCGTGCCGTTCCAAACAACGGTGTAGCTGTCGTTTGCCACGCTGCCAACATTGGTGATGCTGGAACTTGTGGTTACGGAAGCCGTTTCGTTGTTAACCAGCGTGATGCTGCCGCCTGCCGTAAGTGCAGTGCCGTCGTATACCTTGGCAGCGCTTTCGGTATTCACTACCGCTTCGGCCGGGTTGATAGCGTAGGTCTTCTCAACCGTGCCAGAGTAGTTGCCAGTGCCGGTGATGGTTACGGTAACCGTGCCCGCGTTGGTTGCATCGGTGCTGTAGGTAACCGTGCAGTCCTTGCCCTCGGTAAGCGGGTTGCCGTCCTTGTCGGTTACGACAACAGGCTGATGCTGCTCGGTGCCGTTGTAGGTGGTGTCTTCGGGGCCAGCCACCTCAACGCCCTGGTATGCGCCAGGCGTCGGGTTGGAAGGATCGATGGACTGGGCCTTCACCTCGAGGGTGCCGAAGTCACCGTCAACCACGGTGTAGTTATCGGCCTTGGCGGTGCCGTTCCAATCAACCGTATAAACGCTGTTGGACGTAGAGCCAACCTCGGTCTGCGAAGCGCTAGTGTTGACGGTTGCCGTTTCGCCATTGGCAAGAGCAATGCTGCCGCCAGCGGTAAGGGGCGTGCCGTCGTAGAACTTGGTGGCGCTTTCGGTGGAAACCTTAGCAACCGCCTTGCTAATGCTCAGCGTGCCAATCGTAGCCTTGATGGTGTAGTTGCTTTCCTTGGCCGTGCCGTTCCAGTTGATGCCGTAGCCGTTTTCGCTCGTGCCGTAATCGGTCTGAGAACCGGTAGTGGCGAACTCAGCGGTTTCGCCATTCACAAAGCCGGATACGGAGCCTTCGCGAACAAGCGCGCTGCCGTCGTAGGCTTTGTCGGCGCTAGGCGTGGTAACGGTGAGGGTTGCCGGGGTAATGGCAATGGCGCCATCAACCTTTTTGATGGTGACCCTGCTGGTTACATCTTCGCCAGCGGCGTTAACGATAACCAGGTCGTCGGCGGTAGCGGTAACCGTGCCGTCCTCAACATTGGTAGCAGTTGCGTTAGAAGAAGCGCTCTTCACGCTGTAGCCCTCGGGCAGGCCGGTCACAGTAACGGTGGCACCGTGAGCCTGGCCGTTGTAGGTGAAGGTGCCGCCCGTGGTGCTGGCCACAATCACATCGGTGGTCTCGGTAACGGTGAGCTTGCCGATGGTCTCGGATGCGATGGTGTAGTTCGAGCTAGCAGCAGTGCCATTGAACTCGAGCATATACGTGTTGTCGGAAGTGCCAACTGCAGTCTGGCTGCCGGTAACGGTGAACGTTGCGGTTTCGTTGTTCACCAAGCCGCTAAGGGTACCGGTGCCCTGCAAAGGCTGACCGTTGTACACCTTGGAGGCGCTGTCGGTTACCACGGTAA
>CAZQWR010000139.1:0-3373 GCA_964597085.1 uncultured Cryptobacterium sp. | reverse complement strand
TCTCAAATGAAATATAAAAGCCCCGCCGCACTAGAAATGGCGGTTAAATCCGCGGCTCAAAAATCGCCACTCGACACAAATCGCGCCATAGCAGGATTTTATTTCCACAGACTGCTCTGCCGCATTTTCAGCAAAGCGGATTCTCCCTTCGTACTCAAGGGCGGTCAAAGCATGCTTGCCCGCACTATCAATGCACGTACAACCAGAGATATCGATCTCCTGGCCCAAGAAAAAAGCCTGGAAAACGCTATTGAAGATTTAAAAGATCTTGCGGCTACCGACTTGGACGATTTCATTTCCTTCAAGTTCGATCGGACTGAGCCAATCAAGGCGGATGACGAATATCGAAGCGGGCAAAAGGTCTGGTTCAACCCAGTACTCGGAGCAAAAATCATGCAGGCAATATCTATTGACCTGGTGGTAGACGAGGTGGATCACCTTGAGCCCGAAACACTCACCCCAGCGGACAGGTTCGAAATAGAAGGGCTTCCAACATTCGACTACAAAATCTATCGCGCCGAAAATGCCTTAGCCGACAAACTTATGGCTATTACGGAAATCCACGATGGAAGACCTTCTTCAAGGGTGAAGGATCTCGTAGATATCGTCGTGTACGCGCGAACCTGCGAAGTCGATGGACAAACCCTCGCTAGCTGCATTTCAAAAGAAGCAAAAGCGCGTGGCATCAGGCTCCAGGGCTCATTCGACATTCCACAAAGCTGGTACCAAAATTTCAAAAAGACCTATACCAAATTAGCAGCTCAAGCGAAAATCAGCCCCTTGGCACCCAATGTTGAAAATGCGGTAGAAACGGCTCGCAAACTCCTCGACCCGGCAATAAAAAACGAAAGCAACGGACTGCATTGGAATCCAAACTCGCTTAAATGGGAAAGCGGGCATTAAGCCTAAGACAAATCAATGTCGAGTTTGTCCCGCTACATGTTAATGGACTCGACAGAAGCTTAGGCACGTTGGCAAAGCAAAGGGCATCGGCGTTAACCGATGCCCTTTTTGGATTCTATGAGGTTGGCGCTCTTGCTACAGTCTGCTTGAGCTTCGCCTTAGGCCTATGCGCCGAACCTTCGTCCTAAAACCTCGCGCTAGATAAGGCGGACGCGCTTTACGCCTTCGATTTCGCGGAGCTTGGCAATGGCGAGCTCGCTGGGAGCGCTATCCATATCGATGAGGGTGTAGGCGTAATCGCCGCGAGCCTTGTTCGTGAAATTGGCGATGTTCACGTTGTCTTCGCCCAAGATTGCGGAAATCTGGGCAATCATGTTGGGCACGTTCTTGTGCAGCAGGGCAATGCGGCTCATGCCGGCAGGGCAAACGCCCATGTCGCAAGCCGGATAGTTCACAGAATTGGTGATGTTGCCGTTCTCGAAGTAATCAACCAGCTCGCGCACGGCCATGATGGCGCAGTTGTCTTCAGCTTCTGCAGTGGAAGCGCCCAGGTGCGGCAGCACCACGGTGTTGCGCATTTTCATGGTTTCGG
Source organism: uncultured Cryptobacterium sp. (assembly GCA_964597085.1). Lineage (GTDB taxonomy): Bacteria > Actinomycetota > Coriobacteriia > Coriobacteriales > Eggerthellaceae > Anaerotardibacter. The sequence continues at coordinate 1,878 of CAZQWR010000139.1, read as the reverse complement.
GCGTAGCGAAGTCGGTGATGTAGCGCTTCACGCGGCCCGAATCCAGCACAACCGAAAGCGCAGCCGGGTCTACCAGTGTGTCACGGCTGAAGTTCAACAGCACCACACCTTCCTTCATGAGCGAGCACGCATGCGCATCGATCATGCCGATGGTGCTTTCCACGGCCGGCACATGGATGGTGATGTAGTCGCACGTGCGGAAGATGTCCTTCAAATCGGTGATGTAGTGAACCGGGCTGGAGATTTTCCAGGCAGCGCCTACCGAAACGAACGGGTCGTAACCGTAAACGTCCATACCCAGCTCAACGGCGACATTGGCAACTTCCGCACCAACAGCACCCAGGCCGATAACGCCCAGCTTCTTGCCCTTGATTTCGTTGCCGGCAAACTGCTTCTTAGCCTTTTCGGCAGCCTTGGCAATGTTTTCGTCTTCCGCGTTGGCACGGCACCAATCGATGCCGCCGATGATGTCGCGGCTGCCCAGCAGCAAAGCACACAGCACGATTTCCTTAACGGCATTGGCGTTGGCCCCCGGGGTGTTGAACACCACGATGCCTTCATCGGCGCAACGCTCCAGCGGAATGTTGTTCACACCCGCACCAGCACGGGCAATGGCGCGCAGGCCCTCGGGGAACTGCATGTCGTGCATGGCCGCGCTACGTACCAGAATGCCCTCTGATTCTTCCAGTGAATCGGTGAGCTCGTACGACTGGCGATCGAGCAGATCGGTACCACGGGAAGAAATGTTGTTCAGGCAATGAATACGCCTCATGAGCAGCTCCTAACGGCCATGTTCGGATAATGGAGCCAATGATAATAAAAAAGGCACCCCATTGGGGTGCCGTATCCGTGAATGGTGCGGGTGAAAGGACTTGAACCTTCATGAGCCGAAGCTCATACGGACCTGAACCGTACGCGTCTGCCAATTCCGCCACACCCGCATGTGCAGCAAAAAGTGCGAGAATTAATTTACCGCACCCCTACCGTTTGCGCAAGGGAATTTTCATATTTCTTCGCAACTATATAAGGAATGCAGAAACCACCAAAGCCAACGAAGCTGCAAGCACAAGCGCATCGGCCGCTGCAAAGCGGTATTCGCGAATGCAGCTACGTGCGTTGGCGCCGTAGGCGCGGCTTTCGATTCCAGTGGCCACTCGGTCGGCACGGCGCAGGGCATTCGCAAACAGCGGCGTGAAAACGGTTCCATAGGCCGCCAAACGCTGCACTACCCCACCGCTGAAGCTTGCCAGGCGCGATTCCTGCGCCTGCTTAATGCGCCCATATTCCTGGGCCAGCGTGGGAATGAAGCGAAACGTTAAGCCCAGGGCCAACGCGGCATCGTCCACCCGCACACCCAGGCGGGCAAGGGGCCGCAGCGCAAGCGCAATGCCATCGGTAAGCTCGGTAGGCGAAGTGGTGCGCATAAGAGCGCCGGTGCCCAGCATCATGCAGCAGAAGCGCACGCCCGATTCCGCAGCAAAGGCAATGCCGCCAACCGAAACGCAAACAGGCCCCGCCTGCGCCAGTGCTTCGCCCCTGTTAACGAACAAGACGTCCCAAAACACCACGAACAGCAGCAACCACAGGAAAGGGCGCAGCAAACGGAGCGCCTGACCCGGGCCAATTCCCGATGCAGCCAGCGCAACCACCGTAGCAACGGCGACAACGCCCAAGCCCAAAACGCCCTGTGCAGCAAATGCAGCAGCAAAGAACAACAGCGTGAACAGGAGCTTTGTACGCGGGTCGAGCCCATGGGCGAAAGTAGTTCCCGCACGGTATACCCCGAAGCCCGTTGAAGCGCTGCTGGAACGACGCTGCCTCTTGGGCTTGGCTGCACGAACTGGCTGCCCGGCCAAGCACCCGGCGGAATACCCCATA
>CAZQWR010000138.1:0-3406 GCA_964597085.1 uncultured Cryptobacterium sp. | reverse complement strand
CGCTGATGCCGTATTCTTCGGTGGAAAGCAGGTTGTTCAGCGCGGTGTGGAGCTTGTAATCCTTACCCGATTTCACTTCTATGGGCAGCACTTTTCCTTCGGTGGTTTCGATGAGGAAGTCCACTTCGCCCTTCCTGCTGTTGTGGTAGTAATGAAGGCTCACGCCTGCGGCGGAAAGCTCTTGGGCAACATAATTTTCGTAGATGGCGCCGAAGTTGACTGCCTTTTCGCCGGTTAAGGCCGCCATGGCAACCGAAGGCGGGTATTGCGCCATGAGCATGCCAACGTCGGAGCTGTATAGCTTGAAGCGGTTGGGCTCCGCGGTTCTGGCCAGCATGGGCTTTGGGTCGGTTACGTTGGCAACCTTGAGCGCAACGCATGCGGCAACTAGCCAGGCGAAGTCGTTGGCGAAGCGGTCATACTTTGCCTCGCCTTCAATTGCTTTGAGTTGGAAGCGTTTGTTCTCTTTGTTCAACTGGGAAGGCATCGCGTCGAATATGGCTTTGATCTGCGGTGCGCGCTTTTTTGCGTATTTGGAAATGTCTTCGCGGTACAGGCGAACCAGGTCGTCTTGAACCTGGCGAACGGAGCCAAGGTCGCGGGAGCCCTCAATGCTCTTGCATACAGCGGCGGGCATTCCGCCAACAACCAGATAGCGGTCGAACAGCTTTACGAGCGAATCGTGCACGGCATCGGGCATGGGCGAGCGCTGCGCAAAGCAATTGTGAACGCTTTCCAAAATGCTTTCTGGCACGCCTTGCGCCCAGCAGAACTCTTCGAAAGTGAGCGGTGCCATGTCCAGGATTTGCAGGTATCCCACTGGCAGCGAGCGAATGCCGTTGAGCTCGGTTCCCAGCATGGACCCCGAAAGGGCAAGGTCGAATCTGCCATCTTGAACCAAGTACTTCGAAAGTGTAACGACTTCGGGCGCTTCTTGAACCTCATCGAAGAAGATCAGCGTTTTTCCAGGCTCAAGAGGGCGGCCTAGCTCGAGCGAGAGCAGGTCGATTGCCTGGTTTGAGCTGGTGAGATTTCCGTAACGATTCCTTGCAGCGGAATCCTTCACGAAGTCGATTTTTACGTAGCTGTCGTATTCGTTGCGGGCGAATTCTTCAAGAAGGTAGGTTTTGCCAATTTGGCGAGCGCCCGTAACAAGAAGGGCGCCGTGCCCTTTTTGTTGCCTCCATTCAAGAAGATTTTTGTAAGCTTTGCGTTTAAGCATGTAAACCGCCTTTTTGCCGCTAAATCAGAACAAAACATACCCAATTATGCCGCTAAAACAGAAAGAAAACCATGCGAAAATGCCGCTAAATCGGAAAGAAATCGGCGGAAAAGTGCCGCTAAATCGGAAAAGTTGGCGTCCCGGCGCTTTCCATGGGCAGCTCCGGCTAATCACCCTGATTTTTTTGAACATTCTTTTAAGCCTTGGTGCTCCTAAATATAAGTGTCGTCTATTGCACTAAAATTTTTTGGATTGTACTTGGGCCTATCAGGAAAGTTAGCTCCATGGAAAAACGCACTACTCATACTCCTGCCGTCTTCGCTTTTGTTGCTTGCGGCATCGCGTTGCTTGCAACGCTTTTCGCCCTGTGCGCTCCCTCCAGCGCCTTTGCCGACGACCGCGAAATCATGGCATATTCGCTGGATGAAAACCAAAGCCGAACTTTCTACTACACCACCGACGCAGCCATTAGCGCTGGTTATGAGGGAAAAGAAATCCATCTGGCCGTTGACTGGATGTTCACGGGCACTATGACGGTGGCCGATAGCAAGTCGATCACCATCAACCTGAACGGTCACAAAATCACAAGCCAAGGCGGAGGCACTGTAATCCGCATGTATGAGAATTCCTCGCTCACTCTGAAGGGTTATGACGATGATGGAGACGCTATAAGCCATAAATTCTTCTACAAGGGCTATAACCTTGACACGGGCGATGAGGCTGACGCATCGGTAGTAACCGGCGGTTTGATTACCGGTGGTTATTTGAAGAGCACCGATGATGGCGTCGGCGGCATCCGCATGGACAACAATTCCACCCTCACCCTGGATAACGTTGCAATTGCCGGTAACAGTGGCGGCAAGGTGGGCGGCCTCTTCGTAAAGAAGAAATGCAACCTCTACATGAAGAACGGCGCCAGCATTGAGCAGAACAAGGGCTCTGCTGGTGGCGTTTATGTCAAAGAAGAAGATTTCAACCTGTACATGGACAAGTCGTTCATTAGGAAGAATTACAGCAGCGATTCGGGCGGCGGTCTCAGGTCTGACGCCGATGCTACAAGAATCTATATGACGGGCGATTCCGCCTTTTCAGACAACACTGCATATTCTCGTGCCGGTGGTCTCAACCTCAAATATTCGTATTTTTGCGTTGTGTCGAGCGATGGCACGGGCAAGATCACAAACAATAAGGCTCTCAACGGCAGTGTCGGCGGCTTGGCGATTGGGGACTCGCATTACGAAGGCAACGAGGGCACAATTCAAGGAATTGAAATCAGCGAGAATAGGTCTAAAAACGGAGCCGGCGGCCTGATAATAGCTCAAGAATACGTGCTTCTAGCCAACTGCACCATTAAAGACAACGTTTCGCAATCGGGCAGCTATGCCGGTGGCGTATACGTTTGCAACGACCACAACATAATCAAGGATTGTACGATTACAGGCAATTCCTGTGGTGGCGAAGAGGGAGGCGGCCTTTGCGTCTACTATTCGAACGATGTTGAGCTTCGCGGCAAATGCGTCATCAAAGGCAATGTGCGCTCGTACGACAATTCCGCCAGTGATGTTTACCTGTGCGATCATGCGGGCATCAGCGCTTATATCACCGGCGGTGTGGAGGAAGGCTCGAGTGTGGGCATCCGCACTGGCAAAACCGGCTCTGCCCAGATAGGCAAGAACATCACCACGTATGTGCCCGGCGTTTACTTCATGAACATGGACGACTACTACATCACCCATGGCTCCGATCACGGTGGCGACCTTTGGCAGCGCCAGGGCACTGAAGACTTCTCGCTGAAAGTGAACGGCGAGAGCACCGATACGAGCTACAAATATAAAGCCCAGGTGAGCGTAAGCGGCGCATCTTCCGACGAAGACAAGGCTTTCTGGTACTGGGATGAAAAGAGCACGACAGGCCTGAGTCCGTTTTCAGATTATGTGAAGGATATCTACAGCTCGGCAATATCCTTTGCCATGCCGCAGAACGACGTCGACCTTGCGGCCGTGTACATCGACAAAACCAAGAGCGCGTCCTTTTATGTAGAACCCCCTGTTGCGGGCCAGGCGCTGCCCACCGCCGGCGAGTTTGTGCGAACGGGTACGGTAACGGGCTATCTGGGCAGCTTAAGCGTACCGGTCACCTGGTACGAGGTCGATGAGAAGGGCAACAAGACCGTTGCCACGGGCA
>CAZQWR010000137.1:0-3418 GCA_964597085.1 uncultured Cryptobacterium sp. | reverse complement strand
GCCTGACGCTGCATGTTGGCGCCCATCAGTGCACGGTTAGCGTCGTCGTGCTCGAGGAACGGAATGAGCGAGGTAGCAACAGAAGTCATCTGGCGCGGGGATACGTCCATGTAATCCACGCGATCAACGGTTACTTCCTCGGGCTCGCCGAATACGCCCTTGGAGTCGCGGGTACGGCACAGGATACGGGTAGAGGGAACGAACTTGCCGTTCTCGTCGGTATGACCGAACACGCGGGTTTCAGGGTCGAACTTCTCGTTCGCCTGAGCAATGGTGTGCTTTTCTTCCTCATCGGCGGTGAGGTAGTCGACGTCGTCGGTTACCTTGCCGTCTACCACGCGACGATACGGAGCCTCGATGAAGCCGTAGTCGTTCACGCGGGCATAGTTTGCCAACGAACCGATAAGGCCGATGTTAGGACCTTCAGGGGTTTCGATGGGGCACATGCGGCTGTAGTGGGAATTATGAACGTCGCGAACCTCGAAGCCTGCACGCTCACGGGAAAGGCCGCCAGGGCCCAGAGCGGAAAGACGACGCTTGTGCGTAACGCCTGCAGCGATGTTGGACTGGTCCATGAACTGGGACAGCTGCGAAGAGCCGAAGAATTCCTTGATGGCTGCCACGATGGGACGGATGTTCACCAGGGACTGCGGCGTGATGTCGTCAGGCTCCTGCATGCTCATGCGCTCGCGCACAACGCGCTCCATACGGGAAAGGCCGATGCGGAACTGGTTCTGGATAAGCTCGCCAACCGTGCGGATGCGGCGGTTGCCAAAGTGGTCGATGTCGTCTACCTGTACGCCATCTGCGCCATCGTGCAGAGCAACGATGTAGCGCATGGTTGCGATGATGTCTTCCTGCGTGAGGGTAGAGGCATCGTTGTCGGCGTCGAAGCCGAGCTTCTTATTGATCTTGTAGCGACCTACCTTTGCCAGGTCGTAGCGCTGCGGGTTGAAGAACAAGCCATCGAGCAGCGTACGGGCAGAGTCGATCGTAGGAGGCTCGCCGGGACGGAAACGACGATACAGCTCGATAAGGGACTCTTCCTTGGTGGTGGCAGGGTCACGGTCGAGCGTGCGGATTACCATTTCGGAATCGCCCAGGATCTCAATGATTTCCTCGCGCGTTTCGGCAATGCCCAGGGCACGCAGAAGAAGCGTGGCAGGCTGCTTGCGCTTGCGGTCGATACGCACGGAAAGGATGTCGCGCTTGTCGGTCTCGAACTCGAGCCATGCACCGCGGGAAGGAATTACCTTTGCGTTGTAGATGGTCTTGTCGGACGTCTTGTCGCGCTCGGCGGAAAAATACACGCCGGGGCTACGCACCAACTGAGATACAACAACACGCTCGGTGCCGTTGATGATGAAGGTGCCGCGCGGGGTCATCAGCGGGAAGTCGCCCATGAAGACGTCCTGCTCTTTGATCTCGCCCGTTTCGCGATTGATGAAGCGGATTTCTGCGAAGAGCGGTGCCTGATACGACACATCGCGCTCCTTGCATTCGTCTACGCTGAACTTCGGCTCGCCGAATTCATGCTTGCCGAATTCAACACACATATCCTTGGTGTTGGATTCGATGGGGCTGATGTCTGCAAAAGCATTCGTCAAGCCCTCGTCCATGAACTTCTGGAAGCTTCCCGTTTGGATAGCGATAAGATTGGGGATGTCCATAACATCCGGAATCTTCGCGAAGCTCCGGCGAGTCCTATAACGGCTGGTGGAATCGGGGTTTTTAGACTGAACCACGAGTCATTTCCTCCTTCGTTGCAACCGGTTGATTTGCAAAAAGACACAATCTAATAAAATACTTTCGCCCTCCCCTTCCGTCAAGGGAAAATTTCTTCAATTGTGTTTTAGATGTGTTGTTTAACAAAAAAATGGCCGCACCTTTCGGAGCGGCCATTTTTCATTCTGTATGCGCGTTGCCTTATGCGAAATCGTAGAGATCCTTCGTAGCAACCTTGAAGTCTTCGTACACCTCGGCGGCGATAGCATCGTCGAGCACCAGCTCGAACGCGGAAGGCTGGCCTTCCTCGTCGATCTCGGTAACCTCGAGGATGGTTACCTCGCCCGAGCCACCAGCTTCCTCCCCTTCACCAATGGCGTAGAAGAAACCGTAGCTGCGGCCTTCGTGGATGATAAGGCCAAGGAATTCAAGGTTTACGGTATCGCCCGATTCGTCCTGGAACGTGAAGACGGTGCCTTCCTGTACCGGCGGGGCGAAATTGGGTGCGCTGCCTTCTCTCATTATTTCTTCTTCCTCCTATAACGGATGGGCTTTTGCTGGGCCGGCTTGCCCTGCTTCTTTGCAGAGGAGCTTTCCGATTTCTGCGCTGTTTCCTGCGCCTCGGCGGTTGCGGCCGCTGCCTCGGCAGCCTCTGCCACTGCGGTAGCCTGAGCACCTTCAGCACCCTGGGCTGCAGGAAGCAGCGGGGTGGAAGCGAAGGTGAAGCGAGTGATGCCGGTGCCGTAGCGCTTGGTGAGCTTGACGTTCTTCGGCTCGCGGCTCTTCCACATTGCAAACAGCGGGGTTGCCAAGCCAATGGAAGAGTATGCGCCTGCAATAAGGCCGATGGACATTGCGAAAGCGAAGTCCTTCAGCGTTTCGCCACCGAACAACAGCATGCCCAGAACCGGCACGAACGAAGTTACCGTGGTATTGACGGAACGGATGAACACCTGATTCAGCGAGTGGTTTGCCATAGACATGAACGTCCACTTCGCGTCGGAGTTCTTCATGTTGTCGCTGATGCGGTGGAATACAACAACCGTGTCGTAGAGCGAGTAACCCAAGATGGTAAGCAGCGCGGCAACGGTGTTAGGCGTTACCTCGCGGCCAACCAGTGCGTACACGCCAACCACGATAATGAGGTCGTGCAACAGGGCCACAACGGCGATAACGCCCATCTTGTATTCGAAGCGGAACGCGATGTAGCAAATGATAAGCAAAAGCGATACCAAGAATGCGATGAGGCTGGACTGGATAACGCTCTGACCCCAGTCAGGACCAACCGTGCTTACCTCATAGCCATCGGTGCTCAGGTTGAGCTCGGTGGCAACCTTGTTAGCAACGCTTGCGGCGGTTTCTGCCGAAGTTGTGGTGGTGCGGACCAGGAAGCCCTCTGCGCCATCGGAGGTGGTGGTTTGAACCACGGCATCGGGTTCGCCGGCGTTTTCGAAGGCTGTACGCATCTGCTCGATGGTTACATCGTTGGTGTCGTGGAAGGTGATGGAAGTGCCGCCCACAAATTCAATGCCGAACTGAAGACCCTTAACGCCCACGATTGCGATAGAGGCAATAACCAAGCACGCCGAAAGGGTAAGGAACACTTTGCGGATGCCCATGAAGTTGATGTCGCGTTTGATGAAGCGGCCCTTCAGCTCATCGAAGGTCTTGTGGGCAACGGACTTCTTGATTT
>CAZQWR010000136.1:0-3431 GCA_964597085.1 uncultured Cryptobacterium sp. | reverse complement strand
TTGCGGAAGCCTTCCCCCATAGAAGGGTTGCCGTTTGCCGTGAGCTAACAAAGGTGCATGAAGAGGTGTTTCGCGGCATGTCTGGCCAAGTGCTCAATGAATTTGAGCACCGTGCTGAAAACGGTGGAATTAAAGGCGAAATCGTTATGGTAATTGATGCTCCAACGCAAGAAGAGCACGCTTGTGAAATGGCTCTTGAGCGCAACGATGCCCAAAAGCGAGCGCACCAGCTTTTAGCTGAAGGGGAGCTTTCCAAGAAAGATATCGTTAAACTGCTCAAAGCCGAGTTCGGTATTTCCCGAAATGAGGCTTACGAGCTGGTAATTGGTTAGCCCTTTAACCTGCTGTTTAACTAAAAGGTGTCATGTCTTCGCTAGTAGAAAAATTTGAAAACCTCAAAGAGGTTTTGCGGTCGTACGAATCTGTTGCGGTTGCATATTCCGGCGGTGTAGATTCCAGCTTGCTTGCTTATGTTGCCCGCAATGAGCTTGGTAAAAAATCTATCGCTATAACCGCTGATGCCCCAATGGTTCCTCGAGGGGAATTTGAGGAAGCTCAAGCTTTCTGCAAGGCCTACGACATCCGACATATCTTGGTTAAGCCCAATCCATTTGCTTCTGATGTTGTACGAAACAATGAAGGCATGCGTTGCTACGAATGCAAGAAGCTGATTTTCGGCGCCTTGTTCGAGGCGGCTCGCAAAAATGGAATTGCCACTGTTGCGGACGGTTCGAACATGGATGATTTGGGCGATTATCGCCCTGGGTTAAAGGCCCTTACAGAGCTCCAGGTAAAAAGCCCGCTTAGGGAAGCTGGGTTTACCAAGGCCGACATTCGTGAGCTTTCGCAAAGCTTGGGGTTGCCAACCTGGAACAAGCAATCAAATGCCTGTCTTGCAACGCGCTTTCCATATAACACCCAGCTTACCTTGCAGGGTCTTTCCCAGGTGGATAAGGCAGAGGAATCGCTTTCGGAATTCGGCTTTAGCCAGTTACGCGTTCGCGTTCACGGTAAGGTCGCTCGTATCGAAGTGCCCGAAAACCAGATCGAAACCCTTCTTAAGCCCTCTATCCGTTGCGAGGTTGTACGCCGTGTGAAGCTGGCGGGCTTTGATTATGTAACGCTCGATCTTGCTGGCTATAGGACTGGCAGCATGAATGAGCAACTTAAGGAGCAAAATGAGCAGCTCGATTGAAAAGGTTATCTGCGCAATGAGCGGCGGCGTGGACAGCTCGGTTGCCGCTAAGCTTCTTGTTGATGCTGGTTATGAGGTTATGGGCATAACCATGAAGCTCTTCGACAACGATGGGGTCATTCTTGAAGAGGGGAGCCGCACGTGCTGTTCGCTGGAAGACGTTGAGGATGCACGCAACGTTGCCTATGCCCTTGGCATTCCCTACCACGTGTTCAATTACACAGAAAGTTTCGGCAGCTGCGTTGTTGATAAGTTCTGCAGCAGCTATTTGGCTGGACGCACGCCAAACCCTTGCATTGACTGCAACCGATACCTGAAGTTCGGCGCGTTGCAGCAGCGTAGGGCGGAGTTGGGTTATGACTACGTTGCTACCGGCCATTACGCTCGCAGGGAATTCGACCAGGCCACCGGCCGTTTTTTGCTGAAGAAGGGCTTGGACCCCAAAAAAGATCAAAGCTACGTTCTGTACCACCTTACGCAAGAGCAGATTGCTCATATGCTGTTCCCCGTCGGGGAGCTTTCCAAGCCCAAAGTTCGCGAAGTGGCGGCTGAAGCTGGCCTTGAAAATGCAAACAAACTGGAAAGCCAGGATATCTGCTTCGTACCGGACGGCGATTACGCTTCGTTTATTTCCGAGCATACGGGGAAAGATTTCGAACCTGGAAGCATTGTTGACGAGCAAGGTAATGTTCTGGGGCATCATTCCGGTTTGGTTCACTACACCATTGGTCAAAGGAAAGGGCTTGGTGTTGCCGCAGGTGAGCCATTGTTCGTTTTAAAGAAAGACGTTTCTGCCAATACGCTTGTGGTTGGTCCTGCTTCTTCTGCTGGGTTTTCTACGGTGTATGCCGAAGATGTGAACTTGATATCTGTAGCATCCATCGAAGAGCCTATTCAGGTTGAGGTAAAAGCCAATTACCGTGCAAAAGCGAAACCCGCCACGGCAAGCATGGAAAATGGCGTCCTGAAGGTTGTTCTTCAAGAGCCTGAAAGGGCAATAGCCCCTGGCCAGGCCTTGGTTATGTATCAGGGCGATGTAGTAGTGGGCGGCGGAACCATCGAGCGTGCGGAATAGCCGATGATTTATTTCGACAACGCTGCTACCACGCAAACTCTACCAAGCGTGGTTGATGCCATGCTTCCATTCTTACGCAGCAATTACTTCAATCCTTCTGCGCAATATTCTGCCGCGCAAGACGCAAAGCGCACGCTTGAGCAATTTCGGTCGTATATGGCCAAGACGCTTGGCGCGAAGCCTTCAGAGGTTTGCTTTACTTCTGGTGGCACCGAATCGGACAATTGGGCGCTTAAGGGGATTGCTTTGGCCAATCAGGGCAAAGGCAAGCATGTTGTTGTTTCGGCAATTGAGCATCATGCGGTTTTAAATTCCGCCGTGTGGTTGGAGCGAAATGGATTTTCGGTTTCCTATGTGCAGCCCAACCAGTGGGGCATTATTGAGCCTGAAGCGCTGCGAAACGCCATGCGCCCAGATACCGTGCTTGCTTCGGTAATGGCGGCAAACAATGAGGTTGGAAGCATCCAGCCAATCAAAGAACTAGCCTCGGTTGCTCATTCTGCGGGTGCCCTGTTTCACACCGACGCTGTTCAGGCGTACGGCCACATCCCATTGGACGTTGGGGATCTTGGCGTTGATGCCCTTTCTGTTTCTGCCCATAAGCTCCACGGACCAAAGGGCGTTGGGGTGCTGTATGCCCGGAAGGGGATGCCAATAGAAAGCTTTGTTCATGGAGGCGCCCAAGAGCGCGGATACCGAGCTGGCACTGAAAACCTAGCTGGGATTGCAGGAATGGTTCAGGCTTGCAGGTTGTTGTTCGGCGAAGACGGTTCTGGCACTGCTGCGCTGAGGAAAAATGCCGCCCACTGCGCCTGTCTTAGGCAAAAGATGATCAGCCAGTTGAATTCGCTCATTCACGATTGCAGAATGAATGGAGCCGAAAACTCCCTTCCGGGGATTTTGAGCGTCTCTTTCAAGGGCGTTTCATCCGAGGCCCTGCTTCTTCTGCTCGATCAGGATGGTTTGTGCGCTTCTGCTGGTTCCGCCTGCGCTTCTGGCTCTTTGGAGCCCAGCCATGTTCTTCAATCTATGGGTGTAGCTCCAGAATGGGCCAGAGGCACCATTCGCTTTTCTTTCAGCGAGCTCAACACCGAATGGGAAGTCTCGCAAGCAGTGCAGATTATTGCGAATGCCGTTGCGCAGGTAAGAGGTGCTTGAAGA
>CAZQWR010000135.1:0-3466 GCA_964597085.1 uncultured Cryptobacterium sp. | reverse complement strand
CGGGCAAGGACGTAGTTGTTATTGGCGGCGGTAACGTTGCCATGGACTGCGCTCACACCTCGGTTCGCGCGGGAGCCGCTTCGGTAACCGTTGCCTATCGCCGTCGTCAGGCCGATATGACCGCTTTGGCTGAAGAGGTTGAATCTGCCGTAGCCGAAGGCGTGGAAATGGCCATCCTGGAAGCGCCTGCCAGCGTTGAGGTTGACGAAGCCGGCCATTGCACGGCGCTTATCACCCAGCCGCAGATGATCGGACCGGTTAAGGGTGGACGTCCTTCGCCGATGAAGGCGAACAAGCCCGAGCGCCGCATCCCTGCAGACGTGATTTTGATTGCCGTTGGCCAGGATATTGTTTCCGAGCCCTTTGCTGAATTCGGTATGGAAACCGAGTGGGGCAAGTTCGTGGCAAATGGCCAGCTTGAATCGCCCAATATGCCTGGCGTGTATGTGGGCGGCGACTGCCAGAGTGGTCCTTCTACGGTTATTCGCGCAATTGGGGCCGGCAAGGTTGCCGCTCGCAATATCGATGAATACCTGGGCTATCACCACACCCTCAATTGCGGTGTTGAGGCACCTCTTCCCAAGCAGAACGACCGCACCCCTAAAGGCCGTGTAGAAATTGCCGAGCGTCCTGCACGTGAGCGCAAGGGCGACTTCGAACATGTTGAGTGCGGCATGAGCCTTGAAGAGGCCCAACAGGAATGCGGCCGTTGTTTGCGTTGTGATTGCTTCGGCGCCGGCGCTCAAGTAGGAGGGAGGGTCCAGTATGTCTAACCAGAATGCCTGTGCAGCAGGTTTGCCCTGCGAAACTGAAACCGAGCTGGTCGAGCTCACTATCGACGGCTTGCAGGTAAGCGTGCCTGCTGGCTCTACCATCCTGCAAGCTGCCAAGAAAGCCGGGGTGCGCATTCCCACGCTTTGCTACCTGAAGGAGCGCAGCGCCATTGCATCATGCCGCATTTGCGTGGTTGACGTTGAAGGATTGGATGCCCCTGTTCCTTCATGCGCAACGCCTGTTCAGCCCGGTATGGTGGTAACTACCAATTCCGAGCGCGTGCAGAAGTATCGCCGCGTTGCCATGGATCTCATTATTTCCGACCATGGCTTGGATTCCACCAATTTCTGCTTCAGCTGCAACAAGAACGGCGCCTGCCAGCTGCAGGCAACGGCTCGCGAGCTGGGTGTGGTGCATCCTTCGTTCGATGCGCCTCACGGCCGCAAGCCCGTGTTCGATTCCAATCCGTTCATTCAGTTCGATGCGAACTTGTGCATTCGCTGCCAGCGTTGCGTTGGCGCTTGCAACAATGCCGCGGGCAACCACGCCCTGCATACCGCAAAGCGTGGTCTGCGTACTTCTATCGAAGCTCCGTTTGGCCCTAATTGGCGTTCCACTTATTGCGAAAGCTGCGGCAACTGCGCCCAGGCGTGCCCCACGGGCGCCCTTACCATGAAGCGTCGCAAGGAATATCGCGAGTGGGAGGTTGAGCGCGTGCTCACCACCTGCCCGCATTGCGCTACGGGCTGCCAGTACAACCTGGTGGTGAAAGACGGCAAGATCGTCGACACTGAAGCAGTGGATGGCCCCAGCAACCACGGGCTTCTTTGCGTTAAGGGACGCAGTGGAAGCTTCGACTTCGTGCATTCGCCCGAGCGCCTTACCACTCCGCTTATTCGCAACGCTGAATCCGGCGAGCTTGAGCCCGCAACTTGGGACGAAGCGCTGGACCTGGTTGCTTCCAAGATGGGTGCTATTCGCGATGAGTTTGGTGGCCAGGCTTTGGCTGCATTTGCTTGCGCCCGCTCTGCCAACGAAGACATTTACATGCTTCAGAAGATGGCTCGCACCGTATTCAAAACCAACAACATAGACAACTGTGCCCGTGTATGCCACGGCCCCTCGGTTGCCGGCCTTGCCCAAACGCTGGGCAGCGGCGCTATGACCAACCCCATTACCGATATTGCTCAAAACGCCGAGGTAATCATGCTGGTTGGCTCCAACCCCGAAGAAGCGCATCCGGTTATCGGCATGCAGATTCGCAAAGCGGTTGAAAACGGCACCAAGCTCATTGTTGTTGACCCGCGCAATATTGGCCTTACTAGAATCGCCGATGTGCACTTGAAACTCACTCCGGGCACCAACGTTGCCTTCAGCAACGGCATTGCCCGTGTACTCATCCATGAAGGCTTTATCGATGAGGAGTTCATCAACACGCGCTCCGAGGGCTTTGAAGACTTCAAGGCGATGGTTGAAAAGTACACGCCAGAATATGTTGCCGAAATTTGCAACATCGATGCAGATGATTTGGTTGCGGCGGCGCGCATCTACGGCAGTGCCAATGCAGCAGCTATCGTGTACTGCCTGGGCGTAACCGAGCATACCAGCGGCACCGAAGGCGTAATGTCGCTTTCCAACCTTGCCATGATTACCGGCAACTTCGGTCGTCCTGGCACGGGCGTTAACCCCATCCGCGGCCAGAACAACGTTCAGGGAGCATGCGACATGGGCGCAACCCCTGCCGATTTCCCGGGTTACCAGAAGCTGGCAAATGAAGAGGTTATGGCGCGCTTCGAAAAGCACTGGGGAGTTGAAATCCCCAAGTGGAAGGGCACCTATGCCACGGAATGCTTCCCCAAGATGATCTCGGGCGATATCAAGGGTCTGTTCATCTTCGGTGAAGACCCAGTCCGTACCGACCCCGATACGCATCATGTTATCAAGGCGCTTGAAAGCCTGGACTTCCTGGTAGTGGACGACCTGTTTGTTACTGAAACCGCCAAGTACGCCGATGTGGTGCTGCCTGGTCGTAGTTATGCTGAAAAGGAAGGCACGTTCAGCAACACTGAGCGTCGCGTGCAGCGCATTCGCACTGCGGTTACCATCCCCGGCACGCGCCTGGATACCGATATTTTCACCGACATCATGAATCGTATGGGTTATGCGCAGCCAAGGCTCACCGCTGCGCAGATTATGGACGAGATTGCCGAGCTTACCCCGAGCTTCCACGGTATCAGCCATGAGCGCTTGGATTCTGCCGAGGTTGCAGGGAAGGGCTTGTGCTGGCCCTGCACCAGCAAGGATCATCCGGGTACGCCCATCATGCATGTTGGCAAGTTCAGCCGTGGCCTTGGCATCTATTCGCTTGCAGAATACATCCCCGCAGCCGAGCTGCCTGATGAGGAGTATCCGCTTATGCTTACCACGGGCCGTATCCTGTACCACTACAACGCAACGGCCATGACCGATAAGACCGAAGGTCTGAATGAGATTGCCGGTCATTCCTTCATCGAGATCAACGAGGTGGATGCAGAGCGCCTGGGTATTTCCGATGGTCAAAAGGTTAAGGTGGAAAGCCGCCGTGGCTGCATTGAGTCCACCGCGCGCGTTTCCGACAAGACCAACCCCGGCCAAACTTGGATGCCGTTCCATTTCCAGGACGGCAACGCCAACTGGCTTACCAGCGACGGCC
>CAZQWR010000134.1:0-3467 GCA_964597085.1 uncultured Cryptobacterium sp. | reverse complement strand
CGCCCGTATCGGACGTGTCCCACTGCTCTTCCGATTCGGTTTGGTAGTGCCAGGAATGCACGTTGTACGTTTTGGTGTCCTCGTCCCAACCGCTGAAGTGCCCGCTTTTGATGTCGAAGCCGAACTCGGGGTCCAGCAAATACGAAGCGTTGGTGTAGTTGATGAGGTACTCGAAGTTGTAGTTGTCGGGGTTCTTGCCGGTACGGGTGTACTCCGCCAAGCCCGGCTCGATGAGGTTGTCGATGATGTACTTGTACATGCCGCCGTAGAAGGCAATGTCCGTGCCGCTGCGGATGGGACAGTAGATATCGGCCTGCTCGGCAGTGCGGGTATAGCGCGGGTCAACTACAATCCACTTCGCTCCCTTGTCATGCGCACGGTGCAGGTGCAGCGAAGAGGTGGGGTGGCTCTCGCAACTGTTGGAACCGCAGTGCAGAATGTAGTCGGCATTGGCCATGTCCGACCAATGGCTGGTCATAGAGCCACGGCCGAAGGTAGGCGCCAAGCCAACAACGGTGGAGCTGTGGCAAACGCGCGCCTGATTGTCGATGGCAACGATGCCCAGCGAGCGCATCATCTTCAAGATGAGGTACTGCTCTTCGGAATTTTCCTGGCTACCGCCTAGAGACGCAATGGAAGGCGTGTAGTTTACGGTCATGCCGTCTTCGTTCTTTTCAATGAACGTGGCATCGCGCGTGTCTTTAACCTTACGGGCAATTTCGGCCACTGCCTGATCCCAAGAAATCTCTTCCCAATCCTTGGCACCAGGACGGCGAACCATGGGGCGCGTTGCGCGGTCGGGGTTCTTGATTACCTCGCGCGTTTCGGGGTCTACCACATTGCGCAGCTGGAACATGGTTGCGCCTTTAGGGCACAAACCGCCTTCATTGATGGGATTGTCGGGGTCGCCCTCCAAGTTGATAAGCTCGCCATCACGCGAAGAGCACAGGCTGCCGCAACCGCCGGCGCAGTAGCAGCAGATGTTGGTGTACTCCTCGGTGTTGACAAGCTTCCACTCGGGTGAGGATTCCACAGCTAACGCCGGGGAGGGGGACATAAGCTCGTAGGCTACGCCGGTTGCAAACAGCGCACCGGTAGCCTTGAACAAGCTTCTGCGTGTAAGCTCCATTTCTCACTCTCTTTCAATGCCTTGCCAAAATTCCCCATCTGTTGCCAAACGGGGGCCTTACTGGCACGCATATTAATGAGTGAGCTGGGTTGATTGACCAATCAAATAAGCGGACCCGAACAAACGAATCCGCCAATGGTAGATAAACGGCAATATATTCTCAACTAAGAAGAAACAATCTTCTTAGTTGAGAACAAAGCCACAAATTTTAGGTTTTGAGTAATACAGAGCATTTCAACGAAAAATAGTGCTTGGAAAGGTGTGCAAAACAACACTAAAAGCCACACAAACAAGCAATTTTGTGTAGATCGATTTCAGCTGGAATCCCGGCACCCCCCGACCCCATTTTTCAGCTCCAAACAACAATCAGTAAGGCATTGAAAGAGAGTCGAATGGTATACCGAAAGGATGCAAGAGGTGCCGGAGTTCCAATTGAAAACCTGCTGGCGGGAGTGACGTTTGATGTAACGATCGGCGCCTATGGCGCGCCCGTGCGCTCGATGGCAGGAAGGCCTCGTTCGGCCCGCTCGCACAACCTTGACACTAGCCTTGACGATAATGCGCCAAGAAGGCCTCCAGGTTTTCCATGCACTCCGAAAGCACTTCGATGCGCGGCAGGTACACCACGCGGAAATGGTCGGGCTGCTGCCAATTGAAGCCCTTGCCCGGTACCAGCAATATCTTCTTTTCATGCAGCAAGTCCAAGGCAAACTGCTCGTCGTTGGTGATGTTGAAGCGCTTGGTATCGATCTTCGGAAAGATGTAAAAACCGCCCTTGGGCTTCACCGCGGAAATACCAGGAATGGAATTCAGCGCGTTGTACACGTATTCGCGCTGCTCGTACACACGGCCGCCCGGTACCACGTAGCCCTGCACGCTTTGATGGCCCCAAAGCGCCGTTTGCACAATGCTCTGCGCCGGAACATTGGAGCAAAGGCGCATGTTGGAAAGCATGTCGATACCCAAGATGAAGTCCTTCGCGCATTCGCGGTTGCCCGAAAGCACCATCCAACCAATGCGGTAGCCGGCAATCATGTGGCTCTTCGAAAGACCGCTGAAGGTTACGCAGAACAAATCGGGCGCCAAGCTGGCAATGGAAACATGCTCTTCGCCATCGAATACCAAGCGGTCGTAGATTTCATCGCTGAAAATCATGAGCTGATGCTTGCGCGCAACGTCAACGATTTCCTGCAACACCTCGCGCGGGTACAGGGCACCCGTAGGGTTGTTGGGATTGATGATTACGATTGCCTTGGTGCGCGGCGTGATCTTGCGCTCGATATCAGCAATGTCCGGATACCATTCAGCCTGCTCATCACATATGTAATGCACCGGATTGCCACCAGCTAGCGTGGCGCAGGCCGTCCACAGAGGGTAATCCGGGCTGGGAATAAGAATCTCATCGCCATTGTCCAGCAAGGCCTGCATGCACAAGTTGATAAGCTCGCTTACGCCGTTGCCTGTGTAGATGTAGTCCATATCCACATTGGGAAGGCCCTTGATCTGCGAATACTGCATGATGGCCTTGCGCGCGCTGAACAAGCCCTTCGAATCGCTATAGCCTTCGCAGTCGGGCAGCTGGTGGCGCATGTCCTGAACCACTTCATCGGGCGTGCGGAAGCCGAAGGGAGCCGGATTGCCGATATTCAGCTTCAAGATACGCGTACCCTGACGCTCCATGCGTGCTGCTTCATCTACAACAGGGCCGCGTACGTCGTACAGAACGTTTTCGAGCTTGGAAGATTTCTTGAACTGGCGCATGGGTGCACTTCCTTGAGGTTCGGGAACGAAGGGTTTTTCAGGTTGAAGAGCAGCGCAATCGGCGCCGGCAAGCCACTCACTGTTTACATTCAATATCTGGGCCAAAGCGTCCATCACATCGTTGCGGGGCAGCGTTTTGCCACTTACGTATTGGCTTACCTGGCTCTTACCCAATTTGAAGCCCCGAACCTCAGCTTCATGAATCAAGTCGGCCTGCTTCATACCAGCCTGGTTCATAGCTTCTTTCAAACGTTCAGAGAACAGCTGCGCTCCCATAAACCCTCCAATTGGTTCAATTTATTAGTGAACTTTGAACCGATTGTACTCCTTTTGGTTCAATTTAGCGCCAAATTGAACTTTAGAAGTTCAATTTCCGCAAATTCAAGCCTAAAGACGATTCGACACGGCAATAACTCGCTAGCAACCAGCGCTAACCGAAAATTACGCACCTAAAGTTTCTTTATTCCATAACGTTTACTGCTCTTCTGGGAAATGACACTATAATGTCTTTAAACACCTTGCAGGATTGGAGTGGCAATGGAAGAGCATACCGACCTTCGCATCGTAAAAACGCTTG
>CAZQWR010000133.1:0-3605 GCA_964597085.1 uncultured Cryptobacterium sp. | reverse complement strand
GAAAAGGGAATCGTTCATCTTGAATAGGTGCCGCAGGTAGCCGATGGAATAGCGTCGCCAGAATAAGGACATAGGTTCCATTCGGTAGACCATGGCTGGTAACGGCGCAGGGGGCATCGCCGTTAGAGGACTTGGCGCAAGCGCGGACATAACACCCATCTGGCGCATCGACATGAACGAGCTGAAACACTTCCCCTTCGCCACGGGTAATGCCGCCAAACCGAATAAGCCCCAAAGCGTCCTCACTTCCCCGCCGCGGGGCCCTGGCGGGCCGCACGACGGCAATCTTTCTAGTCGCAGACTCGCCAGGCGAGCATTTCCTTGTCGGCGTCTTCGAAGGGGATGGATCCGTCGATGAACGAAACGTCGCTAATGGCCTGGGCATTCGCGTCCAGGAAGTCGAGCCCCTGGGCCATGCCGTCCAGGCTTTCGTGGTCAAGCAGCAGCAAGGCGCCGTTTTTGTTGCCGGCGTAGCAACCGCTCCACAGCAAGTACGGCCACTGCGACAGCGACCACGGGGCAACCACCAGCTCGCCCGCGCCCGCTTCGGCCTTCTTGGAATTCTCGCTCAGCACCACCTGGGGGGTGACGACCACAGCATCGGTGCCGGCGGGAAGCGCAGCGGCAACCGAGCTGGCCATGGCCTCGCTCGAGCACAGAGTGCGCTTGGCGGCGCAAGAAACCGCCAGCTTAGAAGCGCCGGCAGGTGCAGTCCCGTCGCCGGGGACACCGGTGAAGGCGAACAGCGGCACTCCCTGCGAATACAGCAGGGGCATCATCGAAATTGATTCGCGAACCTCGTCGAAGCTGACAGCGGCGATGGTCTGACCATCCCACAGGCCCCGGGCCTTGCCCGATTCGAACACCTGCAGGCAGTAATCTTCGGCCGACTTTCCCGCGCCGTCTTCCATGATCACCTCGGGTTTCCAAGGCAGCTGGCCCAGCTCCTCGTCCACCCACTGGACGGAGCCCACGACGTCGAACACGACGATCTTCTTGGGCGTCATCTCGTAGAGCATGCGGCCCACCGCGTCGCTCATGAAATCGCTTTTCACCGACACCAGCGGCGCGCCAAGGGCACCGGCTGCGCTGTTGGCCACCAGCGCATTCAGGTGCGAGCTGTCCACCGCAAGCATCAAGGTTTCAACCTGCTTGCCGCGATACAGCTCAGACGCGGCCTTCACGCTTAAGCTGGTCGGCGAATCGGCGGAAAGGGTTTTGAACTTGATTTGCTCCTCGGCCTTGCCGCTTTGTACCAGGGCGTCGAAAATGCGCTGCTCGGCCTCGGGCGATCCGACGCGGCCGCCCAAGCCGCCATAGGCGCGGCACACCAGCGACGCGTCGCCCAGCAGGCGCTCGTGGCCCTTTTCGATCCAAATAGCCTTGTTGCACAGGCGTTCGATCTGCTCGTTGCTGTGCGAGACGATGAGCACCGTCACGCTATGCTGCTCGATAAGCTCGGCGATGCGGTCCTCGCACTTCTTCTGGAACCTAAAGTCGCCGACCGAAAGCACCTCGTCAACCAGCAAAATCTCCGGCACGATGACCGTGGCGATGGCGAATGCGATGCGGGCAACCATGCCCGATGAGTAGTTCTTGAGAGGCATGTCCAGGAACTTCTCCACCTCGGCGAATTCGACGATCTCGTCGAAGTTCTCGTCGATGAACTGCCTGGAATAACCCAGAAGCGCGCCGTTCAGGTAAATGTTCTCACGCGCGGAAAGTTCCATGTCGAAGCCGGCGCCCAGCTCGATGAGCGGCGCGATATTGCCGTTGACCTGGCATGTTCCCTTGGTGGGCTCCAACACGCCGGCGATGATTTTCAGCATGGTGGACTTGCCCGAGCCGTTGGTGCCCATGATGCCGTACACGTCGCCCTTGCGCACCTCAAACGAAACGTCGTCGATGGCCCTGAACTCTTCGAAGAACAGCTTGCGCTTGGCAAGGGCCAGGGCGTATTCCTTCAGGCTGTTCATCTGCTCGGAGGCCATGTTGAACGACATGGAAACATGATCGACCTTGATCATGACCGGGCG
Organism: uncultured Cryptobacterium sp.; assembly: GCA_964597085.1. Lineage (GTDB taxonomy): Bacteria > Actinomycetota > Coriobacteriia > Coriobacteriales > Eggerthellaceae > Anaerotardibacter. The sequence goes on along the minus strand of CAZQWR010000133.1, from coordinate 1,569 downwards.
CTTGTCTTCAGATTCGCCCTCCTGCTGAAGAACCAGCTCGGAAGTGTTGACGTTTTCAGGCATGAGCAACCCGCCTTACGTGTAGAGGATAAGAATGCAATTTTACATGCAAATTCAGATTTTAGCCCATGGGAGGCGGAGCCGAGCCGTCTCCATTAAAGGAGCGGGGTGAAGAAAGCGCAGCACGGCGCAAGCTATTTCAGATTGCAAAACGATACACACTAAAGCAGAAAACAAAAGCGCCGCCCCTATAGCTGGGGCGGCGCTTCCAGCAGCGTTCGGGATAAATTCAACCAAACAACCCGTAACGCTAACCTATGTAAATAATTTCTTTTTTGACACGCCTATGACCATGTATGTACACTACGATTTAGTTCTTCCTCAGTGGCATAAGCCCAAAAGCCACTTTCGCTACTCCAGCCCGAACCTCCTATAAGAAGAGCATGTTCGGTCATATCGACAGTGAAGTGATGCGCGCTGAGAGCAGGGTTGTATAAGCGAAAAACTTGTTCTGCGTGCCCAAGTGCAATGCCAGAAGAATCCTCGGCAGAATAGAAGGCAGGCTGACCACCGAAGTCGTACACCCAGCCGTGGTTGGCCACCAAATCATCTGCCTCCGCCTTGTCGGTAGTGTAATGGTGGCTCATCTTGGTGAGCGCGCCCAAGCCCGCATTGTACAGGCGGTACACAGGCTTGCCGCTAGTGGCAGGAGAAACCCAAGCATCGCCCTCCTGCTGCCAGTTGTGCTTAGTGAGGCTCTGGTACTCGGACTTGTCGGTGGTGAACAGGTGCTCGCTGGTGATGGTGTTGTACATGCGGTAGACGTACTGACCCTCAACCTGCTTAGCGCCACTTTCCTTAGAGCTAACGGTATGACCAGTATTCTGCTCGTGATAATACCAGCTATGACGATCCTGCCCAGAAAATTCTTGCCCGCAGTTGCCGCACTTAAAGGTACTGCCCGTAACAGTTATGCTTTCCGTTGCCAACGCACTGTTAGCCAGGGGGCCGCAAGTCAAGGCCAAGGCCAAGGCCAAAGCTGAAGCCACCAAAGCAACCGCGGCCAGGATGCCCGCACGCGCGCGGGCTGAAATTGCGTTCTCCATAGCTGTCCCTTCCTCTCTTTGCCGAGCAGCCGCAAGACCGCCCAAGCATTTCCGCTTTCAAGACGGCTTTTAGCATACCCCCCCCCCGAATGCTCAGGTCAAGGGGTAAAAAGCTGACTGGTTAAACTTGCGATGGCAGCCAGAGCGGGCGTTTGCAGGAAAAAAGGGAAGACAAAGGGAAGACAAAGGGACACTCCTAATGTCTTGCCGGCGTTTGCGGGAAGCTAGAGCGGACGTTTGAATTTGCCTACGAACCGCCGACGATCGAAGAGGCTGTTCGGGCCGATTGATTAAGCCAGTGTCGCGCTTCGCGAAATTATGCTACGGCGCAGAAAAACTCATACATTGCCGACTAGGGAGAGATACGGAGGTTTTACTTTTGCCGTCCGGGAACGTTGCGGAGGGAGAATCGGGCGAGTAAAATAAAAACAAGCGGTGCCCCGGCATACCGGGCGGCATCGTG
>CAZQWR010000132.1:0-3686 GCA_964597085.1 uncultured Cryptobacterium sp. | reverse complement strand
CGCTGCCGCCGGCAGCCGTTAGGTGTTTTTTATTGGATGGCGCCATATTCGCGCAGGATCTTGCCTATGTCGGTTTTGCTCAGCTTCTTCATTGCCAGGTCGAGCGCCGCCTTGCCGGCAAGGGGCATTTCCATATCGGTGATGGGTTTGCCGTCACGCAGCTTTACGCTGCTCATAAGCAGGTCGCGCACATCGAAGGTGCTGCCCCATACCTCGGGTACGCCGCGGTCTACTTCGCACAGCGTGTACACCGCTTCCATGCCGGTGCGCATGGAGTATTCCGTGGTGAAGATGGTGTCCCGCGGGGTTTCGGCAAACTGGCCCAAGAAGGCGAAGTTCACGGCTCCGTCGGGCACCACATCGGGGCGGTCGCCCGCAGCGCGGGGCATGAAGAACGCGGTGATGTAGGGCATCATCACGGGCACGGTGTTGGCGTGGTTGTGCGCCAGTTCGGCAATGTCTTCCTCGGGCACGCCCATCTGCCACAGCCATTCCTGGCAAATCTCTTCGCCTGTGCACTTGGTCATGGGCTTCTTCACGAAGTTGCCCTCTTCATCGGGGAACAGGCCGTACACCCATACGCACAGCTGGTTGTTGGGCTGGTTGCGGAACTGCTGCTGGCGGTTGATGGTCCAGCTCATAAGCCAGTTCGAGTCGCGGCAGCTAACGATGCCGCCCGTTACCGTGTGCCCGCTGAACGGGTCGCGCTTGCAGATTTTCTCAATGTAGGGCGGAATGGCGCCGTCGAGCGTGGTAACGGTGGCGCTCATCCACTTGCTTTTCTGCGGCTGACCGCAGAACACGTCGGGATGGCCGAAGCTCGGGTCTTGCTTGGCAATGCGGCGCCAAAGATCCCAGCCGTTGCCGGGCTCTATCTGCGGGTCCCAAGCGGCTGCCTTGGTTTGCGAGCCTATAGTGGAGCTTTCCACGCAGCCGCCGTTGGTTACGAATAGCAGGTCGTTTTCGGTAAGGTCTATTACCGACTGCTCGCCTTTGCAGGTGGTGGTAACCTGCGTGGCCATCTTCTTGTTCGCAGAGCCGAACGGGTTGCGCTTGAACTGTGCCTGTTGAATGCGCTGGATGGTGTCTTGCCCGGTGCCGGTAACCGCGCGTACGGGGCCAGGCTCGCTGCTGATTTCGAACTTGATGTCTTCCACCTTGGTGTTCAAGTGGAACTGCACACCGGCAGCCTGCAAGTAGTCCACCATGGGTAAAATCATCGATTCGTACTGGTTGTACCTGGTAAAACGCAGTGCGCTGAAGTCGGGCAGGCCGGCGATGTGGTGGATGTAGCGCTTGATGTAGAGCTTCATTTCCAGGGCGCTGTGCCAGTTTTCGAACGCGAACATGGTGCGCCAGTACAGCCAAAAGTTGGAGTTCAGCACCTCTTCGTCGAAGAAGTCGGTGATGGGGCGGTTGTACAGGTCTTCATCGGGCGTGAAGAACAGCTTCATTATTTCCATGGCGGCTTTGTCGGAAAGTCCGAACTTGCCATCGGTGTGGGCGTCTTGGCCGCGGTTTTCGGTGGCGCGGCAAAGCGAATGGTTCGGGTCTTCCTTGTTCAGCCAATAGTACTCGTCCAACACTGAAACGCTTGGGTCTTGGATGGATGGGATGGAGCGCATAAGATCCCACATCACTTCGAAGTGGTTGTCCATTTCGCGGCCGCCGCGCATTACGTAGCCCACGCCGGGCAGGTTGGCGCCATCGCAGGCGCCGCCAGGCAGGGCATCTTTCTCAAGGATGTGAATGTTCTTGCCAGGCATCTGCGCATCGCGCACCAGGTAGCATGCGGCGCTGAGTGCAGCCAGGCCGGTGCCTACGATGTAAGCGCTTTTGTGCTCGATTCCCTCGGGCTTCTTCGGATGGGCGAAGGCTTCGTAGTTTCCGCTTGAGTAATACATGAGGTCCCCTCTCATTGCGTGCGGATGATTTACCAGGAGCCGCACCCCTCGGCGGCTCCTAACAGTTAAATTGTGCGGCGGGGGCTGAAGCGAAGCCATGAGCAGCTTTCGTGGGGTGTTTAATTTCTTATCAACCAGGCAGGATTGTAAAGAAAATCAATGGCGAAAACGCCCTGGTAATTGCCCATTTTTTCTAGAGCTGTTTGGTTTTTAGCGGCGTTGGCGGGGTTAGCGGGCGAACTTGCGAATTGCCGAATCGATGGCGCCTTCTAGCAGCAGGTTCACGTTTTCCACCAGGGTTTCGGAGCTGTAGCTCATTCCCTCGTCAATCCATTCAAGGGTTATACCGGCCAGGGCCTGCGCATAGAATTCGGCAATGAAGGCGCGGCTGCGTTCGCTAACCAGGTTGCAGTTTGGCTGCGCGTCGATTACGCCAAGTATCAGCCTACGCGTTGCGGGGTACAGGAAGCGCTCAACCCGCTCGCGGCTCATTTCGCGGTAGATGGCGGTGATGAACGTTTTGTTCTGTTGGATTTCGTTAAGTACGGCAAGGTAGCCCTCTTGCCAGGTTTCCACGGTTTGGGTTCCGTTCAACACGGCCGAAGCGTCTTCTTCAAGCGACCATTCCACAAGGTCGTAGATGTCTTTGAAATGGTAGTAGAAGGTCATGCGGCTTATGCCGCAGTCTTCCGTGATGTCGGAAATGGTGATTTTCGAAAGGGGCTTGGTTTGCAAAAGCCCTTTGAGCGACTGCTCAAGAGCGCGCTTGGTTAGCTTGCTGCTCATTTCCCCTCCGTTGCGTTGTGATCCCTGTAGCCATTATGACTGTTCAAAGGCAATTGGGAGAGCTTGAAATGCCGCCCGTTTAATTTGCGCAAAGAAGCAGGGGAGGGAGGTGCTGGGGTGGAGCCCGGCTGTCAATAAGTTTTGGCTAGATAGGCAGGCCCATTGATGGTGCGAAACTCGGCTGGGCGGTCACTGGTGCGCGAAAAGCCTCAAACAAAAAACTAGGCGGAACCGCTTTCGCAACTCCGCCTTACAAAACCTAATTGGTTTTACTGTCCAGCAGGTAGTATCAAAGAATTTAGAACCATCCGTCAATGACTTTCGTTGAATAAGTAAATGATGACTGGATCGAATCGTTATTCGGGATCAATTTTATGACATTGATCATTTTGGGTTTAAGACCCTTAATGCCCTTTGCGTTAATTTCCTTCCCTTTTCCATTTGGGACTATATGCGAATGCAGATATAGCAATGTAGTTATTTGCTTTAGTCTTGGATTGCTAGTCTTGGCGGTTCTGACGCGGTGTGAAAGGCTTGTTTTTGCTAGTGCTCTTTCTACGATGGGTTTTGTGCCGACAAGATTGCATCTTATTCCAAAGCCATTGATGAGATTCGACGAATGCGCACAAGCGTTGCGGAGGTATTGCGTTTGGCAATAACCTTTATAAATTTAGATACTTCGACTCAATTAAGCACAGAGCGTGGGTGTATAAATTATAATTCTAGTTGAAGTACACATTATCTGTTGCTCGCACCCAGTTAGTTGCTTCCTTGTAGAGTTCTGGTGATTTCTCGCGCATCGTGTTTAATCCGGACTGGTTTATTGCGGCTATGGCTATGGGGCCGAGTAAGAAAATTGCCAATGCTGCCCATTCGACGATTGGGGTTCCGAGTGTTGGACCGAGAACGAAGTAGACAATTATCCCGATAATTGCTGCTGTTATATGAGTCCATATGTGAGTCCATTTTCTCCCTGATTTGCTGTACAATCTATTT
>CAZQWR010000131.1:0-3723 GCA_964597085.1 uncultured Cryptobacterium sp. | reverse complement strand
TGGATGCCGATGAGGTTATCGTGTCCTCGTCTTCAACTCCTGGTGTTTCCGTTAGTGCTATCGATGGCAAGCCCGTTGGTGGAAAGGCGGAGCGGCTTTTCGAGAGCCTTCAGCATTCTGCAGCCGACGAATTTGAGGAGTACGTGGCTGCTCGCAAGTAGCACTCGGTTATTTATTTATGTGTGCACAGAGCTTCCATCTAGCCCAAAGCGGATGCATGGCTTCGGATGCTACAATGAAACGCACTGCCTTTGGTGGCGGTGCGTTTTTAATTAACCGCGCGTTCTGCGCTTTCGATAAGAAGTTCAAGGAAGGAAAAGCCCCATGACCATTCGCGAGTCGCTTGAGTCGGTTTTGTTCGAGGCCCTGAAGGCCGCAGTTGAGGCAGGGGAGTTGACTCTGGAAGAAATCCCCCAGCCTTCCTTGGAGCGCCCTCGCGAAGAAGGCCATGGCGACTGGGCGTGTACCATTGCCATGCGCTTGGCCAAGGCTGCGCACATGAACCCGTGCGCAATCGCGCAGGCCATCGTTGATCATCTTCCTGATAACGACATCGTTGATTCCTTTGAAATCGCAGGACCAGGCTTCATCAACCTTACGCTTACCAATGCCTCTTTCCAGGCTGTTGTTGCTGAAGCCCGCAAAGAGGGAGCTAATTTTGGTAAGTCTAAACTGGCCCAGCCTTGCAAGGTGAACTTGGAATATGTTTCCGCCAATCCCACCGGCCCCATGCATGTTGGCCATGGCCGTTGGGCAGCCTTGGGCGATGCCACGGCGCGTGTTCTTCGCCATGCCGGCTACGAGGTAGGCGAGGAGTTCTACATTAACGACCAGGGCAACCAGATGAACGTCTTTGGCAACTCCATCGTGGTTCGCTACCAGCAGTTGCTTGGGCAGGACGTCGAGATGCCCGAAGCTTGCTACGGCGGCGGTTATATCAAGGAAATTGCCCAAGCCATTATCAATGAAGATGGCAGCAAGTGGCTCGAAGCCAACGAAGAAGAGCGCTTGGTGAACTTCCGCGAGCGAGGCTATACCATGATGCTCAACTCTGTTAAGGCTACGCTTTCCAAGTTCGGCAATAGCTTTGATACCTGGTTCAGCGAGCGCTCGCTGTTCGTTCCTGGTGAAGACGGCAAAACCAAGCAACAGCGCGCTTTCGAAGTTATGAATGAAAAGGGATTGCTGTATGAAAAGGAGGGCGCAACCTTCTTCCGTTCTACCGATTTTGGCGACGACAAAGACCGCGTTTTGATTAAGGCAAACGGCGATCTTACTTATTTCATGAGCGATGTTGCCTATCATTACGACAAGATGCAGCGCGGCTTCGATCACCTTATTGATATTTGGGGCGCAGACCATCATGGGTACATCCAGCGTTGTATGGCCATGATGGAGGCGTGGGGCTACCCGGGGGCTTTGGAGATCATGCTGGGTCAGCTGGTAAACCTTCTGCGCAATGGCGTACCCGTTCGCATGTCTAAGCGTACTGGTGAAATGGTTACCTTCCAGGAGCTTATCGACGAAGTTGGCGTTGATGCCACCCGTTACCTGATGCTCTCTAAGAGTGCCGATCAGGCAATCGACTTCGATATCGAGGTTGCCAAGAAGCAGGATTCTTCCAACCCTGTGTATTACGTGCAGTATGCCCATGCGCGCATCTGCTCCATTCTGCGCAAGGCTGCTGCGGAGCGCGGTTTATCTGCCGAAAGCGCCAGTGCTGAAGAGCTTTCCGGCATGCTTGGCCTGGATAGCGCCGACCTTTCGCTGCTAACGCACGAAAGCGAATTGGCCCTTATGCGTCAAATGTCCGATTTCTCTGATTTGGTTGCCGGTGCTGCTCGCGATCGAGCCCCGTTCCGTCTTACGCATTACGCCCAGAGCCTTGCAGGGTTGTTCCACTCCTTCTATGGTAACTGCCATGTGCTGGTTGAGGATGAGGATCTGGAACAGGCGCGCCTTTCTTTGGTAGACGCAACGCGCATCGTTTTGGCGCTTTCGTTGAGCCTTTTGGGCGTTTCTGCTCCAGAGCGTATGTAGCAATTTAAACCGTTTATCGGCCCGTGGGTTCGCTCACGGGCTTTCTTTGTTTCTAACGTGTTACAGAAATATTGCGAGGGAATTACCTTTATGTTTCGGAATTATTATTGAACGCGTTGAGTTTCTACAAAGGAGGTCCTATGAGCTACGTTGACTCCGTCATCGAGCAGGTTAAGACCAAGAACGCTAACGAGCCGGAGTTTATCCAGGCCGTTACCGAGGTTCTTACGTCTCTGAAGCCTGTGATCGACGCGAATCCCGAGTACGAGAAGGCAGGTCTGCTTGAGCGCATTGTTGAACCCGAGCGCGTTATCATGTTCCGCGTTCCTTGGGTCGACGACTCTGGCAAGGTTCAGGTAAATCGTGGTTTCCGCGTGCAGTTTAACAGCTGCCTCGGACCCTACAAGGGCGGTCTTCGCCTTCATCCTTCCGTAAACCTGGGCATTATCAAGTTCCTTGGTTTTGAGCAAATTTTCAAGAACAGCCTTACCACGCTTCCCATGGGCGGCGGCAAGGGCGGCTCTGACTTCGACCCCAAGGGCAAGTCCGACGCAGAGGTAATGCGCTTCTGCCAGTCCTTCATGACCGAGCTGTGCAAGCACATCGGTGCAGACACCGACGTTCCTGCTGGTGACATCGGCACTGGTGCTCGCGAAATCGGCTATATGTTTGGCCAGTACAAGCGTATCCGCAACGTTTGGGAGGGCGTGCTTACTGGCAAGGGCCTTTCTTACGGCGGCTCCTTGGCTCGTACCGAGGCTACCGGCTACGGCCTGATTTATTTTGTTGAGGAATACCTGAAGTGCAAGGGCGATACCTTCCAGGGTAAGACCGTTGCTGTTTCTGGTTCCGGCAACGTTGCAATCTACGCAACCGAAAAGGCTCAGCAGCTGGGCGCCAAGGTTGTTACCATGTCCGACTCCACTGGTTGGATCTATGATCCTCGCGGCATCGACGTTGATCTGGTTAAGCAGATCAAGGAAGTTGAGCGCGGTCGTATCTCCGAGTACGCTAAGCGCCACGAGGGCGTTGAGTACCACGATGGTCGTGGTGTTTGGGGCGTTAAGTGCGACATCGCTCTTCCCTGCGCAACCCAAAACGAGCTGTTCATCGAAGACGCAAAGGTCCTTGCTGCAAATGGCTGTCAGATCGTTGCCGAGGGCGCAAACATGCCTACCACCATGGAAGCCACCAGCTACCTGCAGGAAAACGGCGTAGTATTCATGCCCGGTAAGGCTGCAAACGCTGGCGGCGTTGCCACTTCTGGTTTGGAGATGTCTCAGAACTCCGAGCGTCTTTCCTGGACGTTTGAAGAGGTTGACGAAAAGCTCAAGGGCATCATGGTCAACATCTTCCATGCAGCAGACGATGCTGCTCGCGAGTTTGGCGTAGAGGGCGACTACGTTGCTGGTGCAAATATCGCTGGCTTCAAGAAGCTTGCCGACGCAATGATGGCTCAGGGCATCGTTTAAGGCTATGCTTTAACTGTTCTTGCTTATAGCGAGGGCATTTTCGACAGGGAAGGGGGCTTTCGGGCCCCCTTCTTGCGTTCTGTTTGGATTTCCCAGGGGCGTTTTAGCGCCTGTGGGGCATCAGAACCTGTAGTTCGTTGGGATACGGTTGAATATCGTATTGATTGGCTGAAAGGGCTTCTCCGTCTACCTGAACGGCAATGGGCTGGTT
>CAZQWR010000130.1:0-3740 GCA_964597085.1 uncultured Cryptobacterium sp. | reverse complement strand
CCCTTGGCAGCCACACCGACACCATTCTGAAGGTGGCCAAGATCCTGAACGTGCCGGTAGACATCGTTTGCCGCTAGTTCAAGGCAAAAGCAAAGCACTGGAAAGGGAGCTTCGGCTCCCTTTCTTTTTTGGCAAAAGCTCGGGCCGTACCGGGGCCTTGCATCTCAGTCCCGCCGCCCGCAAATCAACGGATTTTCTAAATGTTACTGTTTGAGTGCTATTTAGCGCCGCTTCGTGATAGCATTCCTCAGTGAGCCCTTAACCTGCCCTTTCGTGAATGAAGAGGTGTGACGATGATTAGACAGGTTATTCAAATTGATGAAAAGAAATGCGATGGCTGCGGCCGTTGCGTAAACGCGTGCCATGAAGGCGCAATTGCCCTGGTAGGCGGCAAGGCTCGCCTTATGCGCGATGATTATTGCGATGGCTTGGGCGATTGCCTGCCCAGCTGCCCCACCGGAGCCATCACCTTCGTAGAACGCGAAGCAGCCGCTTACGATGAAGCCGCAGTGCAGGCCGCGAAGCAGCAAGCCCCTACGCCCATGCATGGGCATGGCGGCTGCCCCGGCTCCCGCCCGCGCATGGTTTCCCCTGCTGGCGGTTGCCCTAGCGCCCAACCCCGCACGGTTGCTGCTGCCCCCAACGCTGCCAACGCAAGCATGCAGGACACCCGCCCTTCGGCCATTTCTTCCTGGCCCCTGGAAATAAAGCTGGTTCCCATCAATGCGCCTTACTTCGAAGGCGCGCATCTGCTTGTTGCGGCCGACTGCACCGCCTTTGCCTACGGCGACTTCCACCGCGATTTTATGAGCGGGTGCACTACCGTTATCGGCTGCCCCAAGCTCGATGCAGTTGATTATTCCGAAAAGCTGCAGGCCATCATCGAATCCAACAACGTGCAGTCCATCACGGTTGCACGTATGGAGGTTCCCTGCTGCGGCGGTCTGGAATTTGCCGCACGCGAAGCACTGGCTCGATCCGGCAAAAACATCCCCTTCAACGTGGTTACCATCGGCATCGATGGCCGCCTTCTGTAAGGGCAGACCAAGCAGAAACCCAAACCAATAAAATACGGCGAAGAAGCTATCCCCTTCGCCGTAAGCAAAAGCGGCGGAAGAGACAACTCCCTTCCGCCGCTTTTTACATTAAAAGATAGCGTTACGAAACGCACGAGCCACTGATGGGAATGTTGCCCATGCGCGTGCTGGCCGTGCCGCTGATGGAATCGTTGGCGTATTCGCCTTCGAAGGTAAACGGTAGCTTGCCAATGAAGGGAACTTCCAACGCTCCCGAAAACGAAACCTTGCTGCCTTCGAGTTTTCCCTGCTCAATAGCGGTATCGCCACCCAAAACATGCAGCGTGCCCGAAAGCACACCCGCCTGCTCTTCAAGCGTAAGCGTTCCTTCTTTGGTACCGATAGGCGTATCCACCTTGGCGGTGTAGGTTCCAGAAATCATTGCCCTCCCCTTCTTCAAGCGGCTCATGGCCACACGCTCGCTGGGCCAGTTCCCAAGCTGCAACTCGCGTTCGCTCGGCGCAGCCCCTCTTGCGTTCACTCGACACGGCCCCCGATGCGGCCCCTGCCATCAACACGCAGCAACATACCAGCCAGCACAACATGCGCAACCTTGTTGGTTTGTTCCGGCTCAAGCCAATTAGGCTTTCGCCCAGTTTAGCGGTTGTCTACCTTTTCAGGGTACAGGTCGTGCTGCGAAAGGCGGTTCCAGGCCACTTCTTCCCAGCGGGTGCCAGGCTTGCCGTAGTTGCAGTACGGGTCGATGGAAATGCCACCGCGCGGCGTGAACTTGCCCCACACCTCGATGTACTTCGGGTCCATAAGCGCAATAAGGTCTTTCATGATGATGTTCATGCAGTCCTCGTGGAAGTCGCCATGGTTGCGGAAGCTGAACAGGTACAGCTTCAGGCTCTTGCTTTCCACCATGCGCTCGCTGGGCACATACGAAATGTAGATGGTGGCGAAGTCGGGCTGGCCGGTAATGGGGCACAGACTGGTGAACTCCGGGCAATTGAACTTAACGAAGTAGTCGTTTTCGGGATGCTTGTTAATGAACGTTTCCAGCACGCTGGGGTCGTAATCAATTGGGTATTCGGTGTGCTGGTTTCCCAACAGCGAAATGCTCTCTTCCGCCTCGCGTTCTTTATTGGTCATATCGGTACTCCTTTTTGAGTGTTGTTAGCAGCGAAGTTAAACCTTCCAGAGGTGCGGGCGCCTTGGCTCGGGCTTCTCTGGAGCGCGGCTTTCAAGGAATTGCCTTCAAGAAATCGCCCCAGGTATTCGAGCAAACGCCCCGGGAATGCCCTGAACCATGCGTCGAACCATCTCCGCGATTTCCCTTCGCAATTCCTTGAAAGCCGAAACAAGCGAAAGCGAAGCGCGAGCCAAGGCACCCGCACCTCCCCCGCAGGGCTATTTCAGCAGTGGGTCGGTTGCGCCGTTGAGCTCGAAGGCTCGAGTGCGGTCGATGCAGGTGCCGCACACGCCGCAGGGCTTTTCGCCGCCTTCATAGCAGCTCCAGGTAAGCTCATAGGGAACACCCAGCTCAAGGCCGCATTTTACAATGTCGGCCTTGCTCCACTGCACAAAAGGAGCTTCCATATGAAGCTCGCCGCCGGTGCCTTCTACAATAGCGCGGTTCATAGCCTCCACGAATTCCTGCGAGCAGTCGGGGTAAGCATTGCCCGCCCAGTCATCATGATGGGCGCCGTAATACAGCACGCTGCACCCCAACGAAAGCGCCATGGATGCCGCAGAGGAAAGGAACAGCCCATTGCGGAACGGAACATAGGTGCTTACCGGCTTACCGTCGGTTTCCTGCAACTGCTGCGCATAGCTTTCTTCTGGCACTTCCTGCGAAGAGTGCGCCAGAAGCGAGCAATTGCTATCGGCAAAAATGGCAGCCAAATCCAGGAAGCGCTGCTGAACACCGTAGTACGCCGCCACCTTCTTGGCCGATTCCACTTCCTTGTTGTGGCGCTGGCCGTAGCTGATGGAAAGCGCAACCACGTTGGCTGCGCCATAGCGCTCAACCGCCATGGCCAAAAGCGTGGTAGAGTCAACGCCGCCGCTGCACAGCACCAGCGCACGCTCTGGCGCGCCGCTGCCCGTTGCCGCGTTGAAACCCTTTTTACTGGGGGCCGTTTCTTCGCCCATACCTATACTCCTTTTTCCTGGCCAGGCCAGATGATCTTATGAAGCTGAAGCTGCAAGCGCACGTTAGCGAGGTTGTGTTCCTGCATGAAATCCACTATCTGCGAAGGCTCGATGCAGCTGAACACGGGGCTGAAAAACACCTCGCAGCGGCTGCACAGGTCGTGCTTTTCGATAACGCCCAAGGCGCATTCCAAGTCTTCGCGCGAGGCAACCACGAACTTAACCGCATCACCCCGGCGCAGCAGGCCGTAGTTGGAAGGCAGCATTTCTGCCGTCATGCCCGAAGAGGGCATTTTGCAATCAACGGTGAAGCAAACCTGGGTGGGCAAGCCGCAAGCTTTGCGCGTTGCCGAACCTGCGTTGGCATCGGCGGAACCCAAATCAGCTGCACTTGTCTTAGCGTTGGCAGAACCCGGACCAGTGACGCCAGCCTCGACGCCAGCCTCGGCGTCAGCCATAGCGGTGCTCGCCACGGCATCGGCGTTGGCAGCGGCCATCGCTGCACTATCAACGGCGACTACACTCGAACATGCCCCATCCGCATCAAGCGCGCCCAAGCCAACCGCA
>CAZQWR010000129.1:0-3762 GCA_964597085.1 uncultured Cryptobacterium sp. | reverse complement strand
ACATCCCCACTCCTGAGCGCGACGTTGACAAGCCCTTCCTGATGGCTGTTGAGGACACCATGACCATCACCGGCCGCGGCACTGTTGCTACCGGTCGTGTTGAGCGCGGCGTTCTGCATGTAAACGACGAACTCGAAATCGTTGGTATTAAGGACACCGAGAAGACCGTATGCACCGGCATCGAGATGTTCCGCAAGCTGCTCGACGAGGCTCAGGCTGGCGACAACATCGGTTGCCTGCTTCGCGGCATCAAGCGTGAGGACATCCTCCGCGGTCAGGTTCTCTGCAAGCCCGGTTCTGTAACCCCGCACCAGGAGTTCGAGGGCCAGGTTTACATCCTTACCAAGGATGAAGGCGGTCGTCACACCCCGTTCTTCGATGGTTATCGTCCGCAGTTCTACTTCCGCACCACCGACATCACCGGTGTTGCACACCTGCCCGAGGGCACCGAAATGGTTATGCCTGGCGACAATGTAACCATCACTGCTGAGCTCATCCACCCCGTAGCTATGGAAGATGGCCTCCGCTTCGCTATCCGCGAAGGTGGCCGCACCGTAGGCTCCGGTCGTGTTACCAAGATCATCAAGTAACACAGCTCACATTATGTGAATTCGATAGGGGAGCCTGCTTAGGCAGGCTCCCCTCATCTATGATCATGTGCTAATGTCAAGCGATGCTAATACTGTACTTAAAGGAGAATTGATGCGTACTTTGGTCACCCTTGCATGCACTGAATGCAAGCGTCGAAACTACACGACCAAGAAGAACAAGCAGAACAATCCTGACCGTATTGAGTTCAAGAAGTACTGCAAGTGGTGCGGTCACCACACCTTGCACAAGGAAACTCGCTAAGGTAATTAGGAACAAAATAGGCCAGTAGCTCCAATTGGTAGAGCGGCGGTCTCCAAAACCGCATGTTGGGGGTTCGAATCCCTCCTGGCCTGCCAGCTTGTTAATGAGCAGCTCGTGTAGCTGCTTGTTTGGCGTATAGAGAGAGTAGTAATTTCCAGAGCAGGAAGTTGTATGGCAAAGAAGTCTAAAACACAGAGGGCCAAGGCATCTGCCAATCGTGCCGCAAAAAAAGAGCGCGCCGAGCAGATGGAGGCTACCCCGGTTGTAGAAGAGGAACCCAAGAAGCGTTTTTCTCTTGGTAAGAAATCCTCTGAGGGCACTGAAGCCCAAAAGGCCTCTTCCCAGAAGCCGGCAAAGAAAGCAGCCGCTAAGCCCAAGAAGAAGCGCTTCGGCTTTCTTTCCGATGTTCGTTCTGAACTTCGCCGCGTAACGTGGCCTACGAAGCAGGACGTTCTTCAGTGGTCTGGCGTTGTTGTTGTGGCCCTGCTCTTCTTCGGTGTGTTCGTCCTGGTACTCGATACCTGGGTTGTAACGCCTATCCTTCTTGCTATCTCGAGTCTGGGGGCTTAATCCATGACTAAGAAATGGTATGTCCTTCACACTTACTCTGGATACGAGAACAAGGTGAAGAAAAACCTAGAGACCCGCATTGAAACCATGGGTCTCGAAAACAACGTGTTCGCCATTCAGATCCCTACCGAAACGGTTACGGAGATCAAAGAAGGCGGCCGTCGCGTTGAAAGCGACAAGAAGGTTCTTCCTGGATACGTTCTTGTTCGCATGGAACTTGACGATCGCAGTTGGGCTGCGGTTCGTAACACTCCCGGTGTAACCGGTTTTGTGGGCAGTCAGGGCAATCCTGCACCGCTCACTCGCGAAGAGTACAACAAGATCATGAAGCGTACTTCGCATGAGGCTCCCAAGAAGATTACTTCTACGAGCCTGGTGGTTGGTCAAACCGTTAAGGTTGTTTCTGGCCCGTTGGCGGAGTTCGACGGTGTTGTCTCTGAAGTTTCCCCTGAGTCCGGCAAGGTAAAGGTTATGGTTTCCATCTTCGGACGCGAAACCCCTGTTGAGCTTTCCTTCGATCAGGTGGCAAACATCTAAGTTTGAATGCAATGCGTCTTTTTGCGCCCGTATGTGGACGGGGCTTCTCGCGAAGGCGCTTGTCATAAATTGGTAAGCAAGTAATTTCAGTCGAAAGGATTTAACTGAAATGGCTGAGAAGAATGTAACGGGCTTTGTAAAGCTCCAGATTCCTGCTGGTGCTGCAAACCCTGCTCCTCCGGTTGGTCCTGCTCTGGGTGCCCAGGGCGTTAACATTATGCAGTTCTGCCAGGCATTCAATGCCGCTACGCAGGACAAGGCAGGCACCATCGTTCCTGTTGAAATCACCATCTACGAAGACAAGACCTTTGACTTCGTATGCAAAACTCCTCCGGCTGCCTTCCTCATCAAGCAGGAGCTTGGCTTGAAGAGCGCTTCTGGTATTCCGCAGCTCAAGAAGGTTGGCGAGCTTTCCCTCGACCAGCTTCGCAAGATCGCTGAGATCAAGATGCCCGACCTCAATGCAAACGATATTGAGGCTGCTATGGAAATCGTTGCAGGTACTGCACGTTCCATGGGCGTTACCATCGAAGGCCGTGCTCCCAAGTGCGAGTACAAGGTAACCCGCCGTCTGCAGGCTCTTCTCAATGGTGAGGACGCAGGCGCAGAATAAGCGTTTTGACATCGCTTTTCATTTGATCCAACCATCCGCATTGCGGATGTGAGGTGGAAGGATCGTTAGAAGCACGATCCGTTAGTACCACGAAAGGAATTTTATTATGGCAAACAAGAAGTATAAAGCCGCACAGGCTCAGATCGAAGAGGGCAAGCTTTACGCTCCTGCAGCAGCTTTCGCCAAGGTGAAGGAAATCTCCTTCGCTAACTTTGATGAAACCGTTGAAGGTCACTTCCGTCTGGGCATCGATACCCGTCAGGCTGATCAGCAGCTCCGCGGCACCGTTAGCCTTCCCAATGGCTCTGGTAAGACTGTTCGTGTTGCAGTTTTCGCTGAGGGCGACGCTGCTCGTGCAGCAAAGGAAGCAGGCGCTGACATCGTTGGTTCCGATGATCTGGTAGCAGAGATTCAGGCTGGCAACATCGATTTCGATGCAACTGTTGCTACCCCCGATCAGATGGCTAAGGTTGGTCGTCTGGGTAAGGTTCTTGGCCCTCGTGGTCTTATGCCCAACCCCAAGCTCGGCACCGTTACTCCTGATGTTGCAAAGGCTATCAAGGAGCTCAAGGGCGGCCGCGTAGAGTATCGTGCAGACCGTTACGGCATCTGCCACGTAATTCTGGGCAAGGCTTCCTTTACCCCTGAGCAGCTGGCAGAGAACTATGGCGCTCTCTATGACGAGATCCTGCGTATGAAGCCTGCTTCTGCAAAGGGCCGTTACGTTAAGTCCATTAGCGTTTCTTCTACCATGGGCCCTGGCGTTCCGGTAGACCCCAGCGTTAACCGCGACTACACCAACGCTCAGTAACTCACGCTTACCATACTGTGACCTAGAGGCGCCCTCGAAAGAGGGCGCCTCTTTTTGTTGTTACTGGAGAGGGTAAAGCCTGACTTCGGGACCAATGATATTGCCCCACTCGCAGAAGTTGGCCGCGCAGAAGTTGGGCGAGATGGTAGATAGGGGGCTGCACTATTAGACGGGGGTGCCAGGCTGCTTAATTCGGCTTTGGACATTTGGTTAAATTTGGGGTTTTGTTAGGTCTGGTAGAAACCCGCAGATATAATGAGTTTGGATATTTACACGCTATTTAGGGTCCTTTGCGCTAAATAGCTTTCTTTGACGCAGGTGCTGCGTTAGATGGAGGAATAATGAGCGAAAAGACGCAGAACATCAAAGACCTTGCCAC
>CAZQWR010000128.1:0-3767 GCA_964597085.1 uncultured Cryptobacterium sp. | reverse complement strand
CAAGCTTGGCAACGCCAGGGTCAACCGTAGCGAAGGGGTTGTAGGGCAAAATGCGTTCAGCCAGGTACTGGTGAATGAACTCAGCCTCAACGTCGTCGCGGGAGAAACCGAACGTAGTCTGAGTAAGGTCGTTGGTGCCGAAGCTGAAGAAGTCAGCCTTAGTAGCAATCTCGTCTGCAGTAACGGCAGCACGAGGAAGCTCGATCATGGTACCGATCTTGATATCAAGCTCTACGCCCTGCTCGGAAGCAACCTGGGCAATGATGCCCTCAGCCTGCTCACGAAGCTTTGCAAGCTCGGGAACAACGGAAACCAGCGGGATCATGATCTCGGGCTGAGGGTTCAAGCCCTCCTTCTTGAGCTGAGCAGCAGCGGTTGCAATTGCGCGAACCTGCATCTCTGCCAAGATGGGGTACTTAATTGCCAAACGGCAGCCACGAAGACCGAGCATGGGGTTTGCCTCAGAGAAGGAGTCGATCTGCTCCATAAGAGCACGCTTCTTCTCGATTACTGCAGGGTCGCCACCGGTTGCCTCGAGCTTTGCAATCTCAACATCGAGTGCACGAGCACTCTCAAGGAACTCATGCAGCGGCGGGTCGAGCAGGCGAACGATAACCGGCAGGCCGTCCATAGCGCGGAACATACCCAGGAAGTCGCCTGTCTGAGCCTTAAACAGGTCGGCACAGGCCTTTTCACGAATAGCCTCATCGTCGTTGAGGATGAAGGTCTGGATGATCTGCTTGCGCTCACCCAGGAACATATGCTCGGTACGGCAAAGGCCAATGCCCTGTGCGCCGAACTCGCGAGCCAGCTGAGCATCTTCGGGGTTGTCAGCATTAGCACGAACACCCAAGGTGCGGAACTCGTCGGCCCACTCGAGGATAGTGTCAAGGTCGCCAGCCAATTCAGGCTGAACAAGCTCAACAGCGCCAAGAACAACGATACCAGTGGTACCGTCGAGGGAAATCATATCGCCTTCCTTGATGACGATATCGGTGCCGGAAATAGAAGCCTGCTTGGCCTCGGCATCGATCTTCAAAGCGTCTACGCCGCAAACGCACGGTGCACCCATGCCACGAGCGATAACAGCTGCGTGGGAGGTCTTACCACCGTGAGAGGTAAGAACGCCTTCGGCAGCGATCATGCCAGCGAGGTCATCGGGAGTGGTTTCCCAACGAACCAGAACAGTCTTGCGGCCTTCCTTGGCAGCGGCAACCGCATCTTCAGCAGAGAAAACAGCTTCGCCAACGGCCGCGCCAGGAGAAGCATTCAGACCCTTTGCAACTACATCGTAGTCGGCCTTGGCGTCGAACTGAGGATGCAGCAGCTGGTCGAGCTGCTCGGGATCTACGCGCTGAACAGCCTCTTCCTTGGTGATGAGGCCTTCCTGCTCCATTTCGATAGCGATGTGCAAAGCCGCTGCAGCGGTACGCTTGCCAACGCGGGTCTGAAGCATCCAAAGCTTGCCCTGCTCAATGGTGAACTCAATATCGCACATATCGCGGAAGTGGTTCTCGAGGATAGTGAAAACGCCCTCGAGCTCACGACCAGCCTCTTCAAGACCTGGGGTGTTCTTAAGCTCTGCAATGGGGCTGGTGTTGCGGATACCCGCAACAACGTCTTCACCCTGAGCATTTACCAGGTAGTCGCCATAGAATTCCTTGGCGCCATTAGCGGGGTTACGAGTAAATGCAACGCCGGTAGCGGAAGTATTGCCCTTGTTGCCGAAGATCATGGACTGAACGTTTACCGCAGTGCCCAGATCGTCGGAGATCTTGTTCTGCTTGCGGTAAAGAATTGCACGAGGGTTGTTCCAAGAACCAAATACAGCCTCAATTGCGAGCTGAAGCTGAACATCGGGGCTCTGCGGGAACTGTACTGCGCCGTTTACCACCAAAGAGGGATACTCGGCAGCGCTTACATTCTCGGTGAAGATCTTCTTGAACTCGCCTACGAGCTCCTGAAGGTCCTCTGCGGTAAGGTCGGTATCGGACTCAACGCCACGGGAACGCTTCATGATATTGATTGCGTTCTCGAACAGGTCGCCTTCGAGGCCCATAACCACGTTAGAGAACATCTGAATGAAACGACGGTAGGAGTCCCATGCAAAGCGGGGGTTTTCCGTCTGCTTGATGAGGCCGTTGATGGACTCATCGTTCAGACCCAGGTTCAAAACAGTGTCCATCATGCCAGGCATGGACATAGGAGCGCCAGAGCGAACGGAAACCAACAGCGGATCTTCTGCGTCGCCGATCTTCTTGCCGATGCGCTCTTCCAAGTCGAGGCGATACTCCTGGATAGTGTCCAAAACACCCTCAGGCCACGTGTTGTCGGAGTTTGCATACTCCATGCACGTCTGGCAGGAAATTGTGAATCCCGGAGGTACAGGCAAACCGATGTTGGCCATCTCGGCAAGGTTTGCACCCTTGCCACCCAGGACGGCCTTCATGTTGGTGTTGCCCTCCGTAACGTTCTTGCCGTTTGCGTCCTTGCCGAATGCATAGACGCGCTTAAGTTGGTCTGTCACCATCTTCTCCTTAGACTAAACGTTTCTCATCTCAATCACGCGGGCCGAACTCCTGCGGATGAGCACTTTCATAATAACGTATGATTTCTTGCGCCGTTTCTTCGATTGCCCTGTTGTCGGTGCGAACAACGATGGCTCCGAGCCTTCTCATCAAAGCTCTTGCACTTTCCAAATCTTGGTATACACACTCCAAATCTGCATATGAAGCGGCTACATTACTGGCATTTCCCAAGCGGCGCTTGCGGATATCGGAAAGGATTTCAGGCGAGATGATCAAGCCGAACAAACGAGTTGGATCAACTTTGTAGATCTCTTTAGGCGGTTCGCTTTGGGGGTCGAGCGGCACATTGGCCACCCTATAGCCCATCTGGGACAGATAGATCGAAAGCGGTGTTTTGGACGAACGGGATACACCGATGAGCACAATATCGGCCTCGGTCAAGTCCTGCGGATTGCGACCATCGTCATGAGAAATAGTGAACTCCATGGCCTCAATACGGCGGAAGTAATACTCGTTAACAGAATGTTGCCTGCCAGGAACGCAGAGGGCGTCCTTGCCCGTTGCAGCCGACAACGCAGAAAGCGCTTCACCCATAAGATCAACCGCCAAAACAAAATCGGAATTCTTGGCAACGTAGTCTTTCAGGGCTTTGCGTTCCTCTACTCCAACCAAGGTGTAATACAAAACAAAAGGTGAAATATTGAGCTGCTTATGCAGCTGCACGTGCTCATCAAGATCCTTGATCATGCTTTCGGCCGAAACCACACGCGGCAGTATTTCCATTGCCGGATCGTAAACCTCGAAGCATGCCGCCGCAGCTCGAACCAAGGTTTGCGCTGTGGTACCCACTGAGTCTGAAATAACATGGATTACAGGAAAGCCAGAATGGGCTTTGCCCTGAGTCATCCAATTTTTCATAGAAGCCTCCCTAATACAAAAAACGGCCCCGCTACGGGGCCGTTTAAGTGGAACATTATTTTGTCTTCGAAAGCAAGCCAAAGTCGGCGACGTTGCTGAAAACAGCGACGAAGCGGTTCAATAGCCTTAGCCTGTTCTGGCGGACGGCCATATCCTCGTCCATAACCATAACGTTCTCGAAGAAATCATCGATGGGCTTGCGCAAAGCAGCAAGCTCGGAAAGAGCCGAAGAGTAATCGTTGGAGGCCAACGCCACGGCAACCTTTTCATCGGCAGCAGAAACCGCATCCAGCAGCTGCTTTTCCACATCGCTGAGCAAGC
>CAZQWR010000127.1:0-3843 GCA_964597085.1 uncultured Cryptobacterium sp. | reverse complement strand
CCGGTTGAAAAAGGCTTTGGACGCGGCCGATTCCGTGGTGATTGGTGCAGGAGCGTTATCAAATATCCCTTTTGGCGCATGACCATGGCCAACCCCAAAGCCACCTACGCTTGCCTGAACTACGGTGAAGCAGTGGCGCCCCGTGAAATAGAAAAGCAGTCTATCTGCATTAACGCCGATATAGCCGAAGCGCTCCAGCTGCTTGCAGAGGGTTAGGGAGTAAAGGCTTGCGTTCGCCGATTGTGCTGCGTGGCGTTTGTTCTGCGCCATTGCTGATGTTCGTTCTTGCCGCTGCCGGCAAGCGGGATTTTGCATCAGCTGGTTTCGGTGGGTTCTTCAGGAGCGTTTAGACTCGGCTGCTATTTTGCACGTTTGGCAAGGGCCCGGTCGGCGGCAACGTACAGGTAGCCCAGCAGGGTAACGGCGATGGTGAGCACCGCGATGTTCACAATGCCGCCGGCAACACCAAGGGTGTCGAAGTCGATGAAGGGGTAGGGCCAGCGGCAGCTTTCGGTAACCGAAACGCCACAGCCCAGCACCAGTACCAGGATATAGCCGAAGTAAACGTACAGCGGAATGAGCCACTTGGGCGGGTCGGTAAGCTGCATGTGGCCTTTTTCATCGAACAGCAGCCAGTCCAAAATGGCGCCGATGGGCGCTAGGTAGTGCAGCATGAGCATTTCGGGGTGGAAGGTTCCGCCCATGAATACCATGCCCCAGTTCAACATGAAGTGAGCCACCAAGAAGGTGACGGTAATACACAGCGTAAGTGCGTATTTGAGTTTGGGGTGCCAAGGGGTTGCACCATTGCCGCCGCACGCATGATGAATGGCCGAGCACCAAAAGTAAATGCAAACCGCCACGTTGGAAAGATTGGTGAACATGCAGTGGAATTGCATATCGTAGCTTCCGCTTGCAAGACCCGAAGAAATGGCTAGGCCAAAAGTGCCTAGCAGAGCAACAAGGAATTTGAAGGCGATGGACGCTGTGCGGTTTTTGATATGCATGGTTGGTCTTTCGGGTTGGTTTTTAGGTGGCGGGCGCGTTTGGCAAGTGCGAATGGGCTGAATTGTCTGGGGCTGTTGCGTTTGTTGGGCCTGAAGTTTTATGGTTTGCCGATTAAGGCAGACGGCGCCAGCAGGCTGGGCGCCTTCGCTAGAAAACGGCCTCGATAGGCTCGGACACGGCGATGTTTTCCTGTCCGTGGCAAAGCTCAGTGATCTTCTTCAGGAAGGGCTCCTGGGTGCCATCGAGCATGCGCAGCTGCAGGGTTACCGCATCGGCAAATTGAGAGTCTAGGGTTTTGGCATTGCAATCGGCGGCAATGCGAACTGCTTGGTCGTATAGGGGGTAGGCAATGCGCAGCGTAATGTCCACGCAAACCGATACGCTTACCAGCGTAGCTGCGGCAATGCCTGCCTGGGTGGATTGCGTGTAGGCGCGTACCAAGCCGCCGGTGCCTAGCAGCGTGCCGCCAAAGTAGCGCGTAACCACTACGGCAATATCGGTAAGGCCCGCATGTTGCAGAGCCTGCAGGGTGGGAAGGCCTGCGGTTTTCTGCGGCTCGCCGTCATCGGAATAGCGGATGCGCTCGGAGGCACCTTCGCCGCGCAGAATGTAGGCGTATACGTTGTGGCGTGCCATGCGGTGCTGTGCGCGTATTTCGTCTAGGAACGCCAGTGCTTCCTCTTCGGATTCAACATGGCAGAGCTGTGCGATGAAGCGGCTCTTCTTTTCTTCGATTTCGGCGGTGGCGCGGCCTTCTATGGTTTGGTACGCGGGCATGGTTCCTCCTGGTTGGTTAGCAGAAGTGTATCCCATGCATGTGAGGAATTTGGGCTGGGGATCCGTTGCCTGCGAAGGTTCTTCTGTGCTGTTGGCCAAGCGTTGCTGCTTGTGGCTCATTGCGTTGCGGGCACGTGCGGAAAGCTGCAGCCAAGGCGTTGCCTAGCGGTGACTGCCGAGTGGTGTGCTGGATGGTATTCTTTGATGGTTGAACGTTTCAAGGAGTCTACATTGCCTGAACCTACGAATGCCGAAAACGAAAAAGCTGCCAACGCCCCAAAGCGGGATTCCGCTGCCGCCCAAGCCTCGGCTCTTCAGCAGGCCCAGGCTGCCGACCGCCTTATTGCCCAGGCAATGTTTTCCCGCTCTGCGGAAGCTGCTGCTCAAGCCGACCGGCTGCAGCAGGCGCAGGGTTCTGCTACGGTGCCTGCGGCTGCGTCCGGCAAGCCATCGCAAGAAGTGGAGGCTGTTCCGCTTGAGCCCAGCGAGCCTAAGCCGTTGCAGGTAAGGGAACGAGGCGCAGCGCCACAGCAGCGTGAATGCATCGACGACGCCGCAATAAAGAAGATGATGAAAGCTTCCGAGCCTACGTTTATGGAAAAGTACGGTTCGTGCCTGGTAACCTTCGCGCTTATTGCTATCAACGTGGTGGTATTCGTAGTCGAGATGATCCTTTCGGGCTTCAGCGCCAGCATTTCAGGAAAAACCCTGTACAACATGGGTGCCATGTATGCGCCGGGCATTGGCTCTGTGGCCGACCTGTACCGTTTCGTTACGCCGATGTTCTTGCATGTAGACGTGATGCACCTGCTGTTCAACATGGCGGCGCTTTATAGCGCGGGCGTGTTGCTCGAGTACTTGCTGGGCCGCTGGAACTTCTTGCTGTTGTACTTTATTGCGGGCATTACCGGCAATGTAGTTTCGTACGCGGCCGATATCGTTACCGGCTCGTATGCCATTTCGGCGGGCGCTTCTACCAGCATATTCGGCCTGTTCGTGGCCATTGCGCTTTTGGGCGTGCTTTCCAAGCGCAACCGCAGCTACCTTATGAATTACAGCAAGGGCATGCTTTCGGTTATTGCCATCAATATTGTATATACCCTGCTCATGCCCAGCGTTTCTTTGAGCGGACACTTGGGCGGCGCCATTGGCGGCCTTATTGGCATGTTCATTGTGCCTAGTAAGAACCTGCGCGTGCCTGCAGTGGTGCGCGTTATCGTGGGCGTGCTGTGGGTGGTTGTTGCGGCGGCGTTCATGACCGCTTCGTTTACCGGTTTTTGGCCGCTGAGCTTCCTAAAGTAGCGTGTGCGCAAAACACTTTGCTAACAAAGAGAAACGCCTTGCCGGAAATTAATTCTGGCAAGGCGTTTTGCTTGGTGCGCTTTGGCTCTGCCTTGCAAGTGGGCTGCCGATGGGGCAGCTGTGCGGCTGGGCGAATTGAGTCAGGCTGCAAGTCGGTATTCGGCTACGCTACGTGCGGAACAGACCCGTAAAAGCATGTTTCTTTGCGTTGTGGAACGCGGGGTGGCAGCGGGCATTTGCGGCGTGGCTTTGCCCAGGTTCTGCCTGCTATTTCAGCAGCGGCGAAATTGCTCCGTTGCTCAGCACGGTTACCGTGCTGGTGGCGCGACTGATGGCGGTGTACAGGCGGCGGCGCGAAAGGTCGTTTTCGGGGAAGGCCTGTTCGCTGGCGTCAACCACAACCACATGGTCGAACTCCAGGCCCTTTGCCAGCGGCAGTGCCAGCAGAATGCTTCCCGAATCGGGTAGGGCACAGCGGCCGTCAATCACCTGCGGCGCGTCTTCACCAAGCAGCTGGGCAGTGCGCTCAACGGCTTCTTCGTTCAGGGCAACCAGCGCTGCGGTTCCCTTGAAGCCTTTCAGCTCGTTAACCACGCGGCGTAGCTCGCTTTCGTAGCGTTCGGGGCTTTCGCACTCCAGAACCTCGGGCAGGGTGTCTTCGCGCTGCACCGAAGAGATTTGCATGCCATCGGCGGTAACCGCAAGCTTGGCAAACAGGTCGGTGATGGCGGGGGTGGAGCGGTAGCTGGTCATAAG
>CAZQWR010000126.1:0-3908 GCA_964597085.1 uncultured Cryptobacterium sp. | reverse complement strand
CCATGTTTGCCACGGCGCCGCAGATGCCAACCAGCCAAAATGCGGGGCTCTTGATGGCGGCTTTAACGTCAACAGACCAGTTCTTGTCAACGGCGGCTTTCGCTGCGCTGCCGTTGGTTGCTGCTTTTTGCGAAACGTAGGGAAGCATGCCCTTATCGGAGGGCTTGTTCCTGATTACGAAGATGGAGAAGGGCAGGCAAACCACAAGGATGATGATCGCATAGGCAATGAAAGCAGTGCGGTAGTCGGCGGCCGCCATTACTGCGCGGCCAACCTGAATGAACACAACGCCACCAATGCCGGTGAATGCTGCGACCAGGCCGATTACGAAGCCTGCGCGATCTTTGAACCAACGGTTAATAAGCGTTGGGTTGGAAAGACCGAGCATGGAAACGCTTGCTGCCATAAGGATTGCGCCAGAGATTACTACCTGGATGATCGAGGTAGAGAATGCTAGCGAGAGAAAGCAAGCGGCTACTATCGAAATCTGAATGGAGGCAATGAGCCTGATATCGTGGTTGGCCAGCAGCTTGCCCAGGAACGGCATGCCTACTGCCAGGATCAGACCGCCAATGGTCATGTAAATGGTGATGTTCGAAGTTTGAACATTGTAGTCTTCCACCATAGAGGGGAAGAAAATGCCCATGCACGATGCCTGCATGGAAACCGGTACAAATGCGAACACTGTCGTTGCGATAACGATAGGCAGATAGGCGGAAAGCCCCTTCGCCTCTAGCTTTTCTTCAGCCACAGCGTCCTCCTTTCTCTTAACTCCCTATGCGCCGTCCCCACGACGCCCAAATGGCTATAGTCTCCGATTCTTTCGGAGTATTTGCCTTTGCTGCGATTATTGAATGGCGGCAACGCTATGTCCAATTCCAAAAGGGTACGAAACGATACCTTAAACGTAATTGTCTGATTATTTGCACAATGTTCAAATTTCTGTGGGGAAACAAAATCGAATAAACAGCCAGTTAAAAAGGTTATTTGATATATACAAAATCAATCATTTATACCGAATGATACGTTTGAGGTATCGGGTTTTTGCTGAAATGGTATTGGACTGCTGCGCTATCGCCCACCTAGACTCAATTCAATGAGAAACGTGTTTTTAGCGTTTGCTCATCGAGGAAAGGAGAGAGAGTATGGCACTGCTGAAGGCCGTTACCGAGTCTGGTGTGGTTGTGGGGCAATCGAGCGAATACCAGGCTTCAAGCATTTTTAAAGGTATTCCTTACGCAAAGCCGCCCGTAGGCGAGTTGCGTTGGCGCGCTCCTGAAAAGCCCGAGCCTTGGGAAGGCGAATACCTTGCATATGAGTACAGCCCGATTCCGATGCAAAATCGCGCGGGCGGCTTCTATAAGAAGGAGTTCTATCCCGTTGATTATCCGATGAGTGAAGATTGCCTCTATTTGAATGTCATCACTCCGGCAGAAGAGCCCGCTGAGAAGCTCCCCGTTGTCCTTTGGATTTATGGCGGTAGCTTCGTTGGCGGTTATGCGAATAAGCTTGAAACCGATGGCTTGGCTTTTGCCCAGAAGGGTATCGTTTATGTTTCCTTCAACTATCGCCTTGGACCCTTTGGTTTCCTGACTTGTAATGGGCTTGACGCCGAAGCTGAGTCCGGCAAATCGGGCAATTACGGTTTGAAGGACCAGATCATGGCCCTCGATTGGGTTCATGACAATATTGCTGCGTTTGGCGGCGATCCGAACCATATCACCATTATGGGGCAGTCTGCTGGCGCAATGAGCGTATACGACCTGATGAGCTCCCCTCTTGCACGTGGCAAGTTCGTTGGCGCCATCATGGACTCCGCAGGCGGTCCTATTCCTTGCATGACACAAGAAGAGTTCGCAACCGATTATTGCAACAAGTTCGTTGATTCGTTGGGTATGAGCATCGAAGAGATGCGCGCTGCTAGCACCGAAGAGCTTTGGGGCAAGTGGACTGAATTTATGGGTGCCAATCCGCCTGCTCCTTTGCCCGCTCAGCCCGTTCATGGTGACGATGTGCTGCCCGAAGACCTTGTTGAGACCTGGCGTAAGGCAGAATTCGCTGACGTTCCTGTGCTCATTGGCACTAACGCCAATGAAGACTGGTCGTTTGTGGACGATCCCGATGTTCATGGAATGCGCGATGGCTTCTATTCAGGCACGCTTGCATTGTGCGAAAAGATGGCTGAGGCATGCGATTCCGATGCCTATATGTTCCATTTTGCTGCGGCAGCTCCTGGCGAGCCGGCTCGTGGCGCTTGGCACAGTGGTGAGCAGATGTATGTGTTCCGTACGCTGCTTCGCTCTTGCCGGCCCTTCGAGGGCATTGACCTGGATTTGTCTAACGCGATGAATTCGTACTGGGCAAACTTCATCAAAACCGGCAACCCGAATGGCAACGGAATTGATGGTGAAAAACTTCCCGAATGGGATTCCTTTAAGAAGGAGGGGAAGTGCATTATGCTCGACCGCGGTGTTGAGCCCCATATGATTGCCGTTCCTGAATTCGATGGCGTTCCGCGAAAGCTGATTGATGCTTTGGGCTAGTTCTTTTCTTCAGGTTTAAACCTACCAACAGCGAAAAGCGGCTGGGCGTTTGCCCGGCCGCTTGCTGTTTTCGGTAGTACCCCTGTTGGTTCTGATCCGTTCCGTACCTTGTTTGCGCGTGCGGTGGCGCCCCTCCCCATCGCCAGCACCCACCCACCCGTTTTCCTCCTCACCTGCGCCCGGCTTACGCGCTCCATTTCGCCAGCCCTTGCAGCCTGCTTTCCGCTTCTATGTGGCCCTCATCCTGCTTTCGAAATGTTTCGCGCCGAAACACTCCCAGCACCCCAAAATCTTCGTGAACACGTCCAAATGGGCTGCTTTGTTTCAACACTGTTTCGTCTTTGTTACGTATCAAAACACCTACGCGCGCGTGCAATGAAAGCGGGTACCGTGTTGGCTAGCGAACTAGCCCCTAGCGCCCAAACCGCGGCGCCACAAGCGGTTCGTCAAGGCCGCCGAACGGCAAAAGGACAAGCGCTCGGCAGCTTTTTAGTTAAGAAAGTGAGAGGTTCGTAAATGCAATCACAGAACGTGCCTGCGCAGCGCGGGTTGTATCGTCCTGAGTTCGAGCATGATGCATGCGGCATTGGTGCCCTGGCCCACCTGAAGGGCGTTCGTACCCATCAGATGGTCGACGATGCTCTTTCGGTTTTGGTGAACCTGGAGCACCGCGGCGGCAAGGGCCTGGAGCACAACACCGGCGACGGCGCCGGCATCCTTTTCCAGGTTCCGCATCACTTCTTCCGCAAGGAAGCGCAGAAGTGCGGCCACCTGCTGCCCGACGAAGGCGACTACGGCGTTGCCATGCTCTTCTTCCCTCAGAACGCCCGCGGCGTTGAGGTTTCCAAGCGAATTTTCGAGGAAGGCTGCGCAAAGGCCGGCCTGCCCCTGCTGTTCTGGCGCGAAGTGCCCATCGATGCCCACGACCTGGGCTCTACTGCACGCGCCTGCATGCCCACCATCCTGCAGGCCTTCGTAGGCCGCCCCGAAAGCGTTGCCCGCGGCGATGAGTTCGAGCGCCGCTTGTACGTGTGCCGCCGCATGATTGAAAAGGCCGCCGATGCCGAGCATGCCCTGGAAGGCCATATCTTCTACGTGTGCTCGTTCAGCGCCCGCACCATCGTGTACAAGGGCATGCTGGTTGCCACACAGATGCGCCGCTTCTACATCGACCTTTCCGATGCAGCGGTTAAAACCGCCATCGCGCTGGTGCATTCGCGCTACTCCACCAACACCACCCCTTCGTGGGAGCGCGCTCATCCGAACCGCTTCATCATCCATAACGGCGAAATCAACACCCTCAAGGGCAATGTGAACTGGATCCGTGCCCGCGAACCCAACCTGTACTCGCCGGTTCTGGGCAAA
>CAZQWR010000125.1:0-3937 GCA_964597085.1 uncultured Cryptobacterium sp. | reverse complement strand
TCTCAAGCAAGCAAACATCGCCGTTGTTAAGAGCGTCAACTGTTGCCTTGGCCGATTCGCCGATGGTGTCGGTGGCGAAGGCAACGGTTTTGCCCAACACCTTAGAAAGATGCTCGGCAACAGGAGCCAAAGAAAATTCCGCCTGATAGCCCACGCCATCTGGGCGGCCCAAGTGACTGCACAAAACAACCTTGGCGCCGCGTTCTATAAGATTCTTGATAGTGGGAAGCGCCGCCTGAATACGGGTATCGTCTGTAACGGTGGAGCCTTCCAGCGGAACATTGAAGTCAACTCGGCACAGAACGCGCTTACCTGCAACATCTGCGTCGGTGTAAGTCTTAACTTCGCTCATGATTTATACCTTCCTAATCCACAGAAAAAGAGAGCCCTAGGTTCGAGGGCTCTCTTTTTAATAAGTTTAACTGGGCTTTTGCCTTACAGCATAATCTTTGCAAGGTCCTTAACACGGTTGGAGTAACCCCACTCGTTGTCATACCAAGAAATGCACTTAACCAGGTTGCCCTTGCCTCCAAGAACCATGGTGAGCTTGGAGTCGAACAATGAAGAATGGCTGTTTCCAACAATGTCCATGGAAACAATGGGATCCTCGACATATTCGAGGATGCCCTTCAAGGGACCTTCAGCAGCCTTCTTCATAGCAGCGTTTACCTCTTCAATGGTTACTTCGCGCTCAAGCTCTACCGTAAGGTCAACCATGGAACCGTCGGGAGTGGGAACACGCGTAGCGAAGCCATCGAGCTTGCCCTTCAGCTCGGGAAGAACCAGAGCAACAGCGCGGGCAGCGCCAGTGGTGGTGGGGATCATGGAAAGGTTTGCGGCGCGGGCGCGGCGCATATCCTTATGAGATTGATCCAGAATGCGCTGGTCATTGGTGTAAGAGTGAATGGTGTTCATGAAGCCACGCTTGATGCCGAACTCGTCCATAAGAACCTTGGCGAAAGGCGCTAAGCAGTTCGTGGTGCAGGAAGCGTTGGAAACGATGTTGTGCTTTTCCTTGTCGTACAGGTTGTCGTTAACGCCCATAACGATGGTAATGTCCTCGTTCTTGGCAGGAGCCGTGATAAGAACCTTCTTTGCGCCAGCCTCGATGTGCTTTTTAGCTTCGTTTGCATCAGTAAAACGACCAGTAGATTCAATTACCAGCTCAACGCCAATTTCACCCCAAGGAATGTTCAGAGGGTCGCGGTCCCCAAACACGCGAACAGAGTGGCCGTCCACCACGATGTTTTCGCCCTCGACCTTGACCTCGTCGTAAACGCGGCCATGAATGGAATCGTACTTAAGCAGATGAGCGTTAGCTTCCACGCTACCAGGATCGTTGATTGCAACTATTTCGAATGCAGGATCCTTTTCCATTGCGCGGAATACAAGTCGGCCGATACGACCGAAGCCGTTGATACCAACCTTGGTTGCCATGTGGCTCCCCTTTCATGCTTGTTACACATAACCGTGCGGCACGCGGCGCGCACGCATTAATTGTAACGGATGAGATTGAAAGCCCATCAAAGCCTGTAGCCCAAATGTTGCCTTCGGCGGCTGTGCGGTAATAATCGACCGATAAGCGGACTTGCACTAACGGTATTTTGCCGCTAGCTGGTCGATCCTGCGCACACGATGGTAGATCGCCGACTTCGAAAGCGGCGGGTTTGCACGCTCCCCCAGCTCCTTGAGCGTTGCATCAGGAAAGCTCACCCGCAAGCGAATGTAATCCTGGAGCGCACTAGGGAGCGTCTTTATATCCTCGTGCTCAAGAAGCGTACGAATGGCCTGGATCTGCTCCACCGAAGCTTCAGCGGTTTTGGCCTGGTTGGCGATTTCAGCGTTGACGCGACGGTTCACCTCGTTGCGAACGCTTTTGATTACGCGCTCGTTTTCCATCTTCAAAGCACTCTGATGGGCGCCCACGAATGCCAAGAAGCTGGAAATGGCAGCTCCCGACTTCAAATACACCGTATGCGAGTTACGGCGCTCTACCACCTTTGCGTGAATATCCTTTGTGGCCAAAAGCTCAACAATGTCGTTGGCCATGGTTTGGGATTCAACCGTTAGCTCAAAATGGAAATCGCCCCTTGGGTTTGAGACGAACCCGCTGCCCAGGAAAACACCGCGCATGTAAGCGCTCGCACAGCACGCCTTCTTCACCAGCTCAGGGTCGATACCGCGCTTCAAGCCTTCTTCGCCGATAATGCCCAGCTCGTTCAAAGCCTCGTTAAGCCCGGGTTGCGCAGGAACATCGATAAGCCAGTTGGGGGTTTTGTGCAGCACGCTACGGCGCATGGTAAGGTCGGTTTTCAGCGCATACATATTGTGCAACGCACTGATGATGAAGCGTGCAACCTGAGGCACATCGGTAGAAATCTCCAACCGGAACCTGCCTGGACCGCTCAAAAAAATCGAGCCCTCAATGCGGATAAGGGCTGCAAGCGTTGCCGCATCGCAATGCGAGCAAGTAGGCTCTACGCGCGAAAGCTCCTCTTTTACCTCGCTTGTGAACGACACAGCCTAAACACCCCCATGAATGCTTTGGCCAACGCCTTAGGATCGTGCCAGGTAGGACGCTGCGGGTCTACCATATTGCGCAGCAACACAACAGGACCCTGGCCTTGAATGGCATCGATGTCTTCCTGGTTAATTCGAACAGAGCGGATGCGCTGAGAAAGGTTAACGCCATCGCGCGCTTCAGCCATACCGCTCTTTTGGGAACCAGACCCGGCCACCGCTTCGAACGAACCGGTGGCAAAATGCCCCTTCTGCACAGGGCCAGACGAGTGAATAAGCGCATAATCAAGGCAACCGCGCATGCCATGGTTCAGCAATGCCTCAACATGCTCGCGCGCAGAAAGGCCCCAGGTTTCGCCCTGTTGGTCGGCCAGGCTGCAAACGAACACGGTTTTAGCCTTCGATTGGCGAATAGCGTCCACGATTCCAGGCACCAGCAAGTTCGGAATGATGGAAGTGAACAACGAGCCCGGGCCAAGCACCACAACATCGGCCTGGCGAATGGCGCGAAGGGCTTCCAGGTAGGGCAAACATTGTTCAGGCGATTCCAGCCAAACCTTCTCCAAAGCCGTAGACGACTTACCCGCCACCGATTGACCGCGAAGATTGCGCCCATCCAGTGTACGCGCACAAAGCGTTACATTGTTCAGGGTTGAAGGATAAACGTGCCCACGTGCGCCAAGAAGTTGGCCGCAAATTTTAATGGCCTCTGGGAATGAACCGGTGGCCTCCTCCAACGCGCTGAGCATGAGGTTGCCCAATGTATGGTTGCGCGCAAAATCGAATCGATATTTAAACGCCTTGGTTAGCGGATCTTCCGGGTTAGCCGCAAAAGCTGCCAGGCATTTGCGAATATCACCAGGCGGCGTTACATGAGCCTCTTCACGCAAGATACCGGTAGAGCCCCCATCATCGGCCATGGCAACGACTGCGGAAGTCTGAACGCCAAGAGCCAACAGCGTTTTAATGGACACGGGTGCGCCCGTGCCTCCACCTATTACCACTGCTTTCAATTTAGCTGGGTCAACGTCGTGAATCCTATGAGCGTTAACTTCAATAGGTCCAACCGCCTTAAAAGCCTGCGTGGATGATTCGTCTACGCTAAACCCGGGGCTATGCTTGGCATGCTTTCCAAAGGAGATGCTCATTTGGTGGCCTCCTTCGAAGTGTCAGCCAAGGCAATATCGCGATGCGAAACATTGACGTTGTAGCCCTTTTTGCTCAGGAATTCGCCCGTTTTACCGGCAAGGACAACACTGCGATGCTGGCCACCGGTGCAGCCAACACCAATCACCAGCTGCTGTTTGCCTTCAGCCACATAGCCCGGCATAACACAGCTGAGCAAATTTTCCCAAGCGTTGAGGAATTCACTGGTTTCACCATGCCCAAGAACATAGTTCTGCACTTCAGCGTCCAA
>CAZQWR010000124.1:0-3981 GCA_964597085.1 uncultured Cryptobacterium sp. | reverse complement strand
GAAGAATGGGAACTGCTGGCGCAGAACCGCCGCAGCCGTAGGACCATGCAGAACCCAAGGCATTTGGCTTACTGCTTCTTGCGC
The DNA here is from genome assembly GCA_964597085.1 of uncultured Cryptobacterium sp. Classification (GTDB taxonomy): domain Bacteria; phylum Actinomycetota; class Coriobacteriia; order Coriobacteriales; family Eggerthellaceae; genus Anaerotardibacter. Next base: position 3,897 of record CAZQWR010000124.1, on the reverse strand, counting down.
AATGGGCAAGTTGAAATCTGCCACGCGCTGGGCAGATTCCTTGGGCAGCAAAGCCTTGTCCCAGTCATGCAGCAAGCCCGCCATGCGCGCTTGGTCACTATCGAAGCCGTAGGCCTTTGCCAGCTTTCGAGCCGTTTTGGCAACAGAAATGCTGTGCACATAGCGACTCGGGCTTACGCGCTGCATGAGCAAGCCTTTCATCTGCTTGTAATTGCCAGAGCAAAAGGGCTTTTCGGCATTCAGACCTTCGGCGCTAGTAGGCTTGTAGGCAAACTCGCTCAGCTCCTCTTTGGAAAGCTCGGCTGCAGCCGCCTTCTTCTTATTCTTGGCCATGAGATTGTTCCTCAAGATAGAATTTGTGCTCCATCACGTGGTCAACGACCACCTGAGGCGTTAAATAGCGAATGGACTTGCCCTCCGCCAAGCGCCGACGCAGTTCGCTGGAAGAAATTTCCAACGCTTCAATGGTAACGAATGAAATGGGAATTTCGGGAGCACTTTGCACTATTTCAGTACGTTTAGCAGCAGAAAGCTCGTATCCAGGACGGTCCACCCCCACAAATTTCGCAAGCTTGCCAAGCTCATCGGCTCCGCGCCACTTTGAAACTGTGGCAATGGCATCGGCGCCAGTGAGGAAGAACAGCTGCACGTTTTCGGGGTAATGGGCGCGCAAAATGCGCAGCGTATCCAACGTGTAGGTATCGCCCCCACGGGCAATTTCCATATCGCTCACATCAAAATACGGGTTATCGGCAATGGCAGCACGCACCATGGCCAGACGCTCGGCGGCAGGCGCAATATGCTGGTCGCGCTTGAATACCGGGTTACCCGTGGGAATGAATAGGATTGCATCCAAGCCCAAATCTTCGCGAGCCTGCTCGGCACATGCCAAATGGCCATTATGGATAGGATCGAACGTGCCGCCCATGATGCCCAAGCGGCATGGCTTTCCATCAGCGCCCAAGTTGTCAAAATGTTCGCATATTACCGGGCTTAAGCCCTTTTCGCGAAAGGCGGCCTGGGTAACGGCTTCCATTACGTCGATAGCGCTCATAGCTAACCCCTAACTTGGCCTTCGCCATTTATGAGGTATTTGGTGCTGGTAAGCGCTTCAAGTGCAAAGGGGCCGCGCACGTGCAGCTTCTGGGTGGAAATGCCAATTTCTGCGCCCAAACCGAACTCACCGCCATCGGTGAAGCGGGTAGATGCATTGGCATACACCGCGGCAGCATCAACGCCCTGCTGAAAACGGGTAATTGCAGCGCTATCTGAAGCAACGATGCACTCGGAGTGGCCAGTGCCGTATTGGTTGATGTGGGCAATGGCTTCTTCAACGCCGCCGCTGATGCACTTGATGCTGATTTCCAAGCCCAGGTACTCGCGGCCCCAATCTTCTTCCGTGGCATCCACAAACATGCCTAACGGCGTGGGTTCGCCGCTAACGCCTTCGCTGGCAAGAGCAGCGCAGCTGCGAACAAACTCATCGCCATGCACAGTTACACCAGCCTGTGCCAGCTGCGTAAGCATCTGCGGCAAAAATTCTTTGGCAACCGAATAATCTACCAGCACCGATTCGCAGGCGTTGCACACGCTGGGGCGCTGGGTTTTAGCATTCATGATAATGGCCCGCGCCATTTCAAAGTTGGCAGTCTCATGCACATACACATGGCAGTTGCCCACTCCCGTTTCGATAACAGGAACCGTGGCGCATTCCACGCAGTGCTGAATAAGCCCAGCTCCACCGCGGGGAATAAGCACGTCTACCAGTCCGCGCAAACGCAGCAGATTGTCGGTTTCGGTGCGACTAGTCGAAGAAATGGCAACTACCGCATCGGCAGGAAGGCCCACGCTTGCAACCGCTTCGCGCAGAGCCTTGGCAATTGCCATGTTGGAGTTGATTGCCGAAGAACCGCCGCGCAGCACGCAGGCATTGCCCGACTTCACGCAAATGCCCGCAGCATCGGCAGTAACGTTGGGGCGAGCTTCGTACACCATAGCCACAACGCCCAAAGGCACGGTTACGCGGCGAATTTGCAACCCGTTGTAAAGAGTGCGCTCTTCGACAACCTTGCCCACCGGGTCGGCCAAATTGGCAAGCTGCTCAAGAGCTGAAGCCATGCTCTCAATGCGCGCCTCATTAAGCGAGAGCCTATCAAGCATAGAAGGCGAAATGCCCTTTTCTTCAGCAACAGCGCAGTCGGTGGCGTTCGCTTCGCAAATTGCAGAAGCTTGAGCACGCAATGCAGCAGCCATCGCCAACAGAGCTTTATCCTTCAGCTCGGTAGAAGCCTGCGCCATAGCAGGCACCGCAGCCTTTGCCGCAAGCGCGGCTTGCTTCGCCTCGCTCATTCGAACACCACCAATTCGTCCCTGTGAACTGCGGGCTTTTCGCTGAGATTCACCAGCAATTCGTTGCCCTTGATTTCTTTTTGCGTACGGCCACGAGCCAAGCTTACTTCCGAAGAAGGAGCGCTTACGCGGCCACGGGCGAACAAATGACCCGATTCGTCCTTGATATCAACGATATCGCCGCGGAAGAACGTACCTTCCACACTTTTAATGCCAACGGAAAGAAGAGAAGAACCGCGCTCGATAAGGGCACCCTTCGCGCCATCGTCTACCACCAGCACGCCCTTTGCGGTATCGCCCAAGGCAATCCAGAGCTTGCGCGGGGTAATGTCATGAACAACGCTGCGCGCGGCAAAATATGTGCCAACGGGCTTTCCGGCAATGATGTCTTCCAAGCTATGCTCGCGGCGTCCATGACAGATAACCATAGGGATGCCTGCCAGCATAAGCACGCGAGCGGCACGGATCTTCGTGATCATGCCGCCGCTGCCCATACGACTGCCCACGCCACCCGCGGTGGCCATGAGCTCGGGCGTAATGCGCTCCACACGGGGTACCAGCGTTGCGGCTGGGTCGGTATTGGGGTTAGCGGTGTACAACCCCTCAATATCGGAAAAGATAACGCACATATCAGCCTGTACCAGGCAGGAAACCAAAGCAGCCAGTGTGTCGTTGTCGCCAAAGCGGATCTGCTCAACCGAAACGGTGTCGTTTTCATTGATGATAGGCACCACATCGAAATCGAGCAGGCGCTCCAAGGTATCACGAGCATGTAGGTAAGCAGAACGCTGCGCGGTGGAATGGCGCGTAATAAGCACGCAGGAAGTTAGGATGCCGTACTGCGAAAACGTTTCGGCATAGGTGCTCATAAGGGCATTCTGGCCAACGGATGCCGCAGCCTGAAGCGAAGGAACATCGGTTGGGCGCTCATCGATGCCAAGCGCCTCCAGCCCACATACAATGGCGGCGCTGGAAACGATAATGGGGCTCCACCCTGCTTCACGCAAAGCGTTCACCTGGGCGGCAAGGCCGTCAAAGTATGGTCGGTCGAGCTTACCCTGGGTATTTGCCAAGGTCGAAGAGCCGAGCTTGATTACTATGACTTTCTTGCCGTTTCTCATGGCCTAAATGTCCAATCCCCCGTAAACGTCTTCATGCATACGCGCCGATTCGAATTCGAAGGCACAGCCCAAAATGCGAATCTCGTCGCCATCGCGAGCGCCGGCCTTCTCGAGCGCTTCATCGAGCTTCAGGCGCTTGAAACGATGCTGCAAGAATGCAATGGCTTCATCGTTATCCCAGTCGGTTTGGATAACCATGCGTTCAATCTGCTTACCGGTAACGCGGAACACACCTTCGGAAAGCTCGGTGATTTCATATTGCCTGTCGCGCTCTTCGCGACGATGTTGCCAAATTTGATCGAAGTGCTCGATGCCCTCCTGGGCCTTGCGCTCAGCTTCGCGAAGCTCAAGCACCTTCGAGCCCGTTGCGCGCATAAGGGGGTCTACGCCCTTGCCCGTTACGGCGCTGGTGAAGAACACCTTGGGG
>CAZQWR010000123.1:0-3989 GCA_964597085.1 uncultured Cryptobacterium sp. | reverse complement strand
TTGCCCTCAATTACCAGATCGCCGTCACTAAGACGTAACGAAAACTCACCAGCAAGCAAAGCAGAAAGCTCTTTACCTACCACGCGGTAGCGCCAACCTTCCAACAGCTCGCAATCTTCAACATGGCCGCGAGCAAGCTTCATAAGCTCGGTTTGCGGAGCCAAAGTTTGCGGGGCAATGCGATTTTCCTTCGCGCGAAGATGGACAATAGCGTTCATAAGCGAAACAGCAACGTCTACATTGGCTTCCGACTTATTGGGCTTACGAGCCTCAGGCAATTCTTCTTCGGGGCAATCCAACCCGCAAATGATGCACTTCAGAGCATGACGCGCATCGCCCGCGCGAAGAGCCTGGCGCATGCCGCGAACCATATACAACTCGTCGAGCGTGCGGGCTTCGCGACGACATGCTTCCACAATCTGCTCATCGGAGCACACCCACTTGCGCGGGATGTTGGCGTGTTGGGCGCGTTCTTCACGCCAAGCGGCGAATTCACGCGCAGCAGCCATCTGACGCGGCGTTAGCTGGTTAACGCGCTTGAGCTTGCGATAGCGCGTGCGCGGGTCAACCTCGTACTTGGCAGGGTTGGAAATTTCCTCGAACGATTCATCCAACCAGGAAAGGCGGTTCTTTTCCTTCAGCAGCTGCATCATGCGCTGGTAGATTCGCGGAAGGTAATTCACATCATCGGCCGCGTACTCAACCTGCGAAGGCGAAAGAGGCCTGCGGCTCCAGTCGGTGTAGGAATCCTTCTTGGGCAAGTTCACATGGCAAAATGCCTGCACAAGCGCCGCATACGATGCTTGCTGGCTTTTCCCCAAAATGGCGGCAGCCACCTGAGTGTCGAACACAGGCTTGGGCACCACGCCGGTTTCATGATAAAGAATTTCGATATCCTGCGAACAAGCATGGAAGATCTTCACGATGTTTGGGTTGGTAAGAACAGGGGCCATATCCTTAATGTTATCTACAGCCAGCGGGTCGATGATGGCAACTTCGCCTTCGATGGCAACCTGAACCAAACAAAGCTTTGCGTAGTAAGTTTTTTCACGCAAGAACTCGGTATCGATTGCCATATAGGGGCTTTGCTGGCAACGTTCCAGAAAAGCCCTGAGCTGTGCGTCGGTTTCGACGAGCATGCATAACCCTTCGTGTCGATTTATTGAACTGTGCCCGCAAACGCGCTTTGAGCCAGAGGCGAACGCGCCTATTTCGGGCATTTCATGTACCATTGCTAGGGTAACAAAAGGGGTGGCATGAAAGTACTCGTCATACATAATCTACGCTCTGGTCTGCGCAACGGCGCAGTTTACGACTTCGTGCGCAGCTATGCAGCCGAAGGCGATTCGGTAACCATCCGCACGCTGGGCGCGAACACGCCGCTTGCTGAGCTTATGAACGATGCCGCCGAGTACGATTTCGTCATTGCCAGCGGTGGCGATGGCACCGTAGCCAGCGTTGCCTACGAGCTGCGCAACACCGGTATTCCACTGCTCCCCTTCCCTGCCGGCACGGCAAACTTGCTTGCCTTGAACCTCTTCGAGCCCAACGAAAGCCACGCACTTTGCAAGGTAGTGGACGAAGCGAAAACGCTCGATTTCGACATGGGCGAAATAGAAGATGCCAACGGCAAGAAGCTGGGCTTTTCGGTAATGGCCGGCTGCGGCTACGACGAGCTCATCATGCGCAATGCCACCGGCCGCAAGCACCTGCTAGGCGACATGGCCTATTTCGAAGCGGCCGTGGCAAACCCCACGCCGCAGGTTTCGAACTTCACCATCACCATCGATGGCGAAACCATCCAGGAATCGGGCATCGGCGTTTTGTTGGCGAACTTCTCTAAAATGCAGTTCGACCTGATGGTTTCCGATGAAAACCTTCCCCGCGACGGCTACCTGGACGTTGTTGTTCTTAAAACCGAAAATGCCATTCAGCTGTTGCCAACCGTTATGGCGAAGGTGTTCGACCACACGGGCGCGCTTGCAAAGAAAGTAGGCGGACTGCAGATTTACCGCGGCAAAGAAATTCAAATCGATGCCGACCCTGCAATGCTGGTTGAATACGATGGTGAGCCTTCCGAGGTTTCCACGCCCATAACCGCACGCTGCCTTCCCCGCGCAACCCGCTTCATCGTTACCGACGAGTGCTACAAGCATTTCAGCCCTGAGGCCTAGTTCAACCCGAACGGCTTTCCGCAGGAGCGGTGCCGGCCGAGCCGACCTACGCTAATTTCGGTTTTCAAGAAATTGCAATATCAACAGTGAAGGCGGCGCGGAAATCAGCATGACGCATGGTTCAGGGCATCCCTGAAGTTTTGATCAAGTACCAGGGGCGCCGCCCTGAAGACAATCTCTTGAAAACCGCGCTCCAGACGGCTCGGCCGGCACCGCCCCTGCGAAAAGCCCGCATTCAACCAGCTCAAAAAATAACCCCATGCCGAGCCCGAGAGAGCTTTATCCTACTTGGACTCTTTCAAATCCTTTTGAGATTCAGCATGTGCGTCCTTGGCCTGTTGAGCCTCCATAATGGCACTAGCCAGCTGAAGGGTATCGGTATTCTGTGGGTCGAAACCCTTGGCACGCATCATTTCCAAATTCTTCTGCGCCGTCCACTTCTGGAAGTTTGAGTTATAACGCATGTTCAGCAGCGTGAGGCATACGCTGAACACCATGGCGAAGTACACCATGAGCTTTTCGGCGTGCATGTCGAACACTTCGATACCGGAGTTGATTCCCAGGCCATCGAGCACCAGCAGAACGCCGATTACGGCAATGAACACCAAAGCCAAGATCTTCATTTCGGTATGAGCGTTGATGAAATCGGAAATAGCATCGATGAAGACCATCATAAGAATTACGGCCACAATAACCGCCAAGATCATGATGATGAGGTGGTTCGCCAAACCAACAGCGGTAATAACCGAGTCTATGGAGAACACAACATCCATAACCATGATGGTGGCAATTGCGCCGGCCAAGCCAATGGTTTTACGCGGCTTGTTGGAATCGCCCTGCTCTTCCTTTTCCTCTTCCAAGCCCAAAACGCTGCGAAGCTCGGAAATGCCTTTGTAGATAAGGTAAATGCCGCCAAGGAACAGCACCAGGTCGCGTACAGAGAACCCGAGTTGCGCGTCGCCAATGTAGATGCCCGGCACATAGAAAAGCTTATCGGTCATATGCACCAGGAAAGAAGCAAAGCACAAGAAGATGCAGCGCGAAACCAACGCACCCAGCAAACCGAGCTTGCGGCCGATATGCTGCTGCTCGGCGGGCAAGCGGTCGGTGGTAAGGATAATGAACACCAGGTTGTCCACGCCAAGGACAATCTCCAAGAACATCAGGGTAACCAGGCTGATCCAAGCCTCGGGGGTGGCGAAGATCGAAAGATCCATGGGGAATGCGCCTTTCTGCTAGTTGAAAGTGATTTGAGTGCCGATGTCGAGGCCCCATGAGGTAACCACATAAGGTTCGGCCTTGGCATCGGAGGTGTTGCCATCGGAGAGCTCGGCCCAAAGGGTATGCGCACCCATGTCGTGCAAGTTGAACGTAGTGCGCTGACCGATGGTGCAATTATGCGTTTCGGCGGGCTCAGGGTCATTGGAAGGGTCGTTGTCGGAAAGGGCATCGGCCACATCGCCATCGTAGATGTGCACGACAACTGCACGGCCCTTCAAGTCGGAATTCGGGGAGTTAACGCCGCAATTCAAAGTGCCACAAAGCGAAGTAACCAGGAAATAACCGATGGTAGCCAGCACGATAACGATGATTACCGCGCGAAGAGCAAGCTCTTTCAAGCTCTGCTTGCCAATAACCTCTTTCAGGCTCACCTTGGTTTCGGGCTTCTTCATACCCGTGCGCATTTCAACGCGACGAGCAGCTTCTGCACGTGCCGCGGCAACACCTTCGCTGATACTCTGACCGGCAGTGGATTCCTGTTTTGGAGCAGATTGCACCTGGGCAGACTGCTCAGAAGCCTGGTTGTCCTGGGCT
>CAZQWR010000122.1:0-4027 GCA_964597085.1 uncultured Cryptobacterium sp. | reverse complement strand
CCACCAAAGCCCTGATGCCGCGCAGTTCTTCCACTACTTCGTACTTGATAGGCGCACCACAGATTCGGCAATCGAGGGTAACCACGAACTCAGTACCGTGGCCCAGCTCGCTTTCAACCGCGATAGAACCGCCCATCATGTCCACGATGTTCTTGGTAATGGCCATTCCTAAACCCGTACCTTGGATGCCGCTTACGGTAGAGGTTTTCTCGCGCGTGAATGGCTCGAAGATGTGCTCCTGGAATTCCTGGCTCATGCCAATGCCATTGTCTTTGATATGGAACTCGTAATGGGCACGGCCCGAAACCCTGCTGGGGCGTTCAACAATGCGCAGGCCCACCGCGCCGCCAGGCTCGGTGAACTTCACGGCGTTGCTTAAGATGTTGATGAGCACCTGCTGCAGGCGCAGCTTGTCGCAAATGATGTCTTCATGCACCACATCAACCGCATCAATAAAGAAGTCCAGCTGCTTGGCCGTAAAGCTTGCCTGCGAAATAGCACGAATATCATGCATAACATCGGGGAGCTTGGTGTCTTTCTCGTCGATGCTTACCTTGCCGCTTTCGATGCGGCTCATGTCCAGAACATCATTGATAAGCGCCAGCAAATGGCTGCTTGAAGTGGTGATCTTGGAAAGGTAGTCCTGCACCTGCTCTTTGTTGTTGATATGCGATGCCGCCAACGCCGTGTAACCAATGATGGCGTTCATGGGCGTGCGAATGTCGTGACTCATGTTGTTTAAGAACGTGGTCTTTGAACGGTTGGCGTGCTCTGCGGCAATAAGGGCATCTTTCAGCATCAGGCTCTGCTTCTGCTGCTCACGCACAATATCGTCAACGTCGTAGTGGTAACCGCGAAGCTCAAAACCGCCTTCGATCTTTACCGCCGTGCCGCCACAGCGCACATAGCGCTCACCAAGCTCCGGATGGTTCCAAAGGTAGGTGTTTTCGTCCTTATTGCCCGCTTTCATCTTATCTACGCTTGTCAGAACCGAAGGGAGCGCATCGGGCACAATGCGGCTGTACCATGCGCTGTACACCTGCTCTGGCGTCATATCGGCAGCGTTTTTCAGGCCCAAGAGCTCCATCATGCGGGAATCGGCCAACATCATAGGCTCTTTGCCTTCCACCATCTGGATGCGCCAAGTGCCCATTTCCGCGCTTTCAATGATGGCATGCATGGTGGAAAGCTCCAGGTTGCGACGCTCATCGCGCAGTACTTGCTCAGTATGGTCGGTGCCGCAGATTACCGCCTTGCTGCCAGATTCGTTGGCCTTGATGAAGCGGAACTTGCAGTAGCGCAAATCGCCGAACGAATGGTCCTCGAATTCCACTTCAAACGCAGGCTCGGTTTTGAAGCGCTCCATGATGTTGCTGGGCTGCAAAGCATTCAGCATGCGCTGGCGGTCGTGCGCGGGTACGGCGGCATTAACGTAGTCGGTAAAAGGCTCGATGTAGGTTTGCAAATTGCCATAATCCGAGCCGTAGTCCACGTTGGTTTTGTAGGCGTGGGCGTAGTTGGTTTCAAAGTTAACGTAATACACCGTAGTGAACTGCTTCAAAAGCATATTCAGCAAAATGCTGAACTCTTCGCGCTCTTCAGCGGTGTTGGGTTCATTGACAATGAGCTTTTTTCCGTTTTCGGACATAGCGTAATTCCTGACAAAAAATCGAATCGAATGCTTGCGGGGTTAAACCCTAATTCTCATGACCTGCAAACTTGGCAATGGCTTCAACCACCAAACCCACATCCAGCGGCTTGGCAATATGGTCGTTCATACCGGCCTCCCTAGCGGCAAGCCTGTCTTCGGCAAAGGCGTTGGCCGTCATAGCAATAATTGGCACGCTCTTGGCATCTTCCCTATCAAGCGCGCGAATGGCACGCGTGGCCTCGTAGCCATCCATAACGGGCATCATGATGTCCATAAGCACCGCATCGAAAGCGCCGGGCTGCGATTGCTCGAAGGTCTGAAGGGCTTCCTTGCCATTCCATGCCTGGGCTATATTGGCGCCCTCTTCCTCCAAGAGGAACTTGGCAATTTCCATATTCAAGTCGTTGTCTTCAACCAACAGCAGGTTCAATCCGGCTATAGAAGGCTTTGCCTCCTTTGCATTCACCTCGCACTCTGCATTGGTCGAAGTGTCCACCTGGAAGGGAATGCGCACTTCAAAGGTGGTGCCTACGCCCTGCTCACTTTCGAAGGCGATGGTTCCACCCATCTTTTCGGCAATGCTCTTGGCAATGGACATGCCCAAGCCAGTGCCCGCGTACTTGGAGCGCGGCGAAACCTCTTCCTGGGCAAAAGGCTCGAACAAACGCTTCTGAAATTCGGGGCTCATGCCAATGCCAGTATCGCGGCACTTGAACAACACGGTGGAAACGCCGTTTTCGAACTTTTCTTCTTTGCAGGTGATGTACACCTTGCCGTGTTCCTTGTTGTACTTGATGGCGTTGGAAAGAATGTTCATCATCAGGCGCTTGTAGTGCGTGGGGCTGCCGATAAGGGCCGGGTGCGGCGCATTGCAATGATCCTGCACAATTTCGATATCACGCTCTTCGGCCTGCTTAGCCACAATGCCGTACACGTCTTTCGAAACATCGATGAGGCTGAACGGGATGCTCTCCAACACGATCTCGCCCGACTCCAGCTTGCTCATATCAAGCACTTCGTTGATAAGCTCCAAAAGAACCTTGGAAGATTCTTTAACCTTGGCGCGGCATTCGCGCTGCTTTTCCAAGTCGGTATCGAACTTTTCGGCAATGTCGAGCATGCCCATAATGCCGTTCAACGGTGTGCGGATGTCGTGGCTCATACGCAGCAAGAACTCGGTTTTAGCGGAATTGGCACGGTCAGCCTCTTCCTTGGCGGCCATAAGCTCTTTCTGGTAAGCCTCTTCCTTGGCGCGCTGCTTGCGCTCTTCGGCCAAGTGCTCTTCGATGATGGCGTCGATGATCTGAAAGCCAACGATGATGTTGCCCTTATCATCCAAGGGGCTAATGCTGAACTGGTAGTTGCGCAGTTCGCCCCTTTCGTAGCTCCTATAAGTGCCGGTAAACTCATCGCTTTCGGCCAGAGCCTTCTGAACGTTTTCAGTGCTCAGGGCTTTCCTCATACGCTCACGATCGTCGGGGTGCACGCGAGCATCTATCCATTGGGAGATTACTGCATCGTACGGGAATGTCTTGCCAACCAGAGCGGTAATCATTTCCGCATCGTAATCTTCAGAAAGCTTCAAGATCTTTGCCGTAGAGTCGTAAACGTTGGCAATGTATACGTTGCGAAAGTTGCGCGAAAGCGAGTTGAATATCTTCAGCTGCTCTTCCAGCCGAGCCTTGTATGCCGCTTCCTTTTCCTGCTGCCTGCGTTCGTCGGCAAGGGCTTGGTCAACGATGTCATCGATGTTCTGAAAGCCGGCAATAATGTAATCTACGCCTTCCATCTTCACCAGGTTGTACTGGTAGTTGTGGATTTCGCCATCCCTAATAACGCGATAGTTGCCAACGTACTCGTTTTGCGCAGCAAACACCTTGCGCAAATGCTCAGAGCAAATAGCGTCGAACACCATCTGCTGGTCTTCAGGGTGCACACGGTCGGAAACGTACTGATGAAGCAGGGCACTGTACGAAAATGCTTCGTTGCTGTTTTTGTCCATGCCCTTGGTAACGTAACCGTCCAGTTTCATAATGCGGGCGGTATCAGTTTCGGGGTTAACCCAAAAAACATTCAGGAACTGGCGCGATAAAGCATCGAAAGCGGAATGGAAAGCATCTTCATCGGAAAGCTCCATGGCGAAGATAACATGCTCCAAATTGCCCTGCGCGTCGGTGTTTTCCTTCAGAAAATGAAGCTTGCAAGAACCAGCAACCCTGCCAATAAAGCTCATGGAAATATGCGACTTGTTGCGCATACGCTCATTAAGGGTGGTAACGTCCAAAAATTCCAGCGCCTCCGCATAGCTTTGCTCGGCGGCAAGGCCTTTTACAATGGTGCGCATATTATCGTTGAAGCTATTAGAGTTCGAGTCTT
>CAZQWR010000121.1:0-4058 GCA_964597085.1 uncultured Cryptobacterium sp. | reverse complement strand
GCGGCTTTGTTTGGCTGTGCGCGCTGGGCTTCTTGGGCTGGAGCATGGTTGCGTTGCCGTTTTTGCTTATCCCTATGATTTCTTGCTGTTCCATTTGCGCTGATGGGTGTTAACGCTTTAGTGGACTGCAGAAACACAATTAGCGTAGAATGCTTATCAGGGATCACTTCAATTTATGGAGGAGAGGGAAATTATGGCAGAAGAAGTACAGTACGTGGTTATCGCGGGCTTCCCGAACGCCGACTTCATGGCTGTGGCACTGGATCATGCCGGTACCGCAATTTCCGAAAAGTCGTTCAAGCCCGTCGATTTCATGCGCGAGATGGAGTCCTTCCTGGAGGCCTATCCTGCGCCCGAGATCAAGATGATCGGCCCTAAGGACTACGCTGTTGAGTACAAGAAGATGCTTATCAAGGGTAAGTACGTAACCGAGCATCCTGGTATTCCGATCGACGTTATGTATCGTGGCGGCTACGCATAAGCCAACCGCTGAATACCACAGCACTGCAAAGCGCCCGAGGTTTCTCGGGCGCTTTTGTTTTTTCGTCAGCCTGGCGGGCGAGTCGAAAAGGGGAGGGTTGTTCGCTGGGAGTGGCAAGCCGGATGGGTGAAAATTGCCCGCCAGAAATGCTGGGTTTCGTGCCTTTGGAATGCCGCTTGGCGCGGTTGCCGCAATGTGCGGAAAGCGGCTAAGCACGGCAAATCCAGTACGTTTGAATTTTCCATTGCCCCAAGCAAGCTCAATGCACCGGAATCGCTCATTGAGCAGGATGGCCTCAGGCTTCGAATTTTTCCGCAGCGCCTGTTCGCGTGGTAAACTCGTTGAGTTTTGTCCCCGAGCTTGAGAAGGATTCAATGGCTAACAAAGCACTTGATACTGCGGCAAACAACGCCACTTCGCGCGAGCACTTTGCTTCGCGCATTGGCTTCATCCTTATTGCTGCAGGTTGCGCCATCGGCATCGGCAACGTTTGGCGCTTCCCGTACATCACGGGCGAATATGGCGGCGGCGCATTTGTGCTGCTGTACCTAATCTTTTTGGTGATTCTTGGTTTGCCGGTAATGGTTATGGAGTTTGCTGTAGGTCGCGCCAGCCAAAAGAGCGCAGCGCAGGCATTCGACATTTTGGAGCCCAAACGCCGCTTCCACTGGTTTTCCTGGTGGGGTTACGTTGGCTGCATGCTGCTGATGATGTTCTACACCACGGTTGCAGGCTGGATGCTGGCCTACATTCCTAAGATGGCTTCCGGCACGTTCGACGGCGCCAGCACCGAAGCTGCGGGCACGGTGTTCAATTCGCTCTTGGCCAACCCGGGTGAGCTTACCCTGTGGATGGTTGTCGCCGTTGCCATCGGTTTTGCCATCTGCAGCCTTGGCGTGCAGAAGGGCGTTGAGCGCATTACCAAGTGGCTCATGGCCATTCTGTTCGTGGTAATGATCGTGCTGTGCGTGCGCACCATGACGCTTCCCGGCGGCGGCGAGGGCATTGCCTTTTATTTGGTGCCCGATTTCAGCCGTATGTTCGAAGGTGGCATGAGCACCTTCGGCGAAGCGGTGTACGCGGCTATGGGCCAGGCGTTCTTCTCGCTTTCGCTGGGCATTGCCGCAATGGAGATCTTCGGTTCCTACATCGATAAGGAACGTCGTCTTATGAGCGAGGCTGTTTCGGTAACCGCCCTTAACACCGTGGTTGCCATTTTGGCCGGCCTTATCATCTTCCCGGCTTGCTTCGCCTACGGCGTAACGCCCGATTCCGGCCCTTCGCTGGTGTTTGTAACGCTGCCTTTGGTGTTTGCGCAAATGCCCCTGGGCAGCCTGTGGGGTGCGCTGTTCTTCGTGTTCATGAGCTTTGCGGCGCTTTCCACGGTTATTGCCGTGTTCGAAAACCTCATCTGCTTCCTTATGGATAAATACGGAATGTCGCGCAAGAAGTCGGTTTGCATCAATGGCGTACTGGTGCTGCTGCTCAGCCTACCGTGCGTGCTGGGCTTCAATGTGCTTGCGGGCGTTACCATTCCCGGCATCGGCGACATTCAGTCCATCGAAGACTTCATTGTTTCCAACAATATGCTGCCGCTGGGCGCGCTTGTGTTCGTGCTGTTCTGCACTCAGCGCTTCGGCTGGGGCTGGAAGAACTTCCTGAAGGAAGCCGATACGGGCGTTGGCATGCGCTTCCCGGCCTGGGCGCGCGTATGGGTTTCGTATGGTATCCCGCTGCTTATTGTGGTCATTTTCGTTATGGGCTACGCGCCGAAGATTGCCCTTTGGCTGGGGCTTTCGTAAGCACATTCCAGCGTTTGCAAATTTACGCAGGGCGAAGTTCGCCATGGTTTCGCCTGAAGTCTAATAGGGCTCTGCTATAGAAGATGCCGTCGCTGCTATGCGGCGGCATCTTTGTATTTCGCGCCAGTTTCCAAACGCGCACATCGTTGTAATTGGCGGTTCGTTTTGCGGGAAAGTAGAGTACCCTAAACAAGTTGTGCCTTGGGCCGCGCAGTGCGAGAGCGGCCCTGCTCGAAGGTTTTGGACTCGCAAGAATTGAAAGCTGGTATACATGTCTCAGCAAAAGGGACCGTCGTCCCAGATAAATGACATAAACGGATTGTCCTTGCCGCACTTGGTTGCGGCTGTTATCACCGCTGTAATCGGCGGCGGTGTGTTTACCATGGCGGGCGATATGGCCGCCGCAGGCGCCAACACCGGTGGCGTGCTGGTTGGCTGGCTGGTTTCCGGTTTGGGCGTTTTCTGCCTCATGATGTGCTTCTTCGCCCTTTCGCGCTACAAACCGGAACTGGTGGGCGGCATCTACAGCTATGCTCGCGCGGGCTTCGGCAAGTACATGGGCTTCCTTTCGGCCTATGGCTACTGGGTAAGCGCCCTTATGGCCATTGTTTCCTACACCACGCTGCTGTTCGCCAGCTTGGCATTCTTCTTCCCGCTGTTCGGCGAAGGCAACAATGTTGAATCGGTGGTAGGCGCCAGTGTGATTATCTGGGTGTGCTGGTTCTTGGTAAGCCGCGGCGTTAAGGAAGCGGCTAGCGTGAACATCCTTACCACCATCGCCAAGATCGTTCCGCTGTTCGTGGCCATTGTTGCCATCATCTTCTCTATGCATTTCGACCCCGCCATCTTCATGGACAACTTCTGGGGCGAAGTTGATGGCCCCAGCCTGTTCGATCAGGTGGTTGGCATGGTTGGCGTAAGCGTTTGGATCTTCTTGGGCATTGAGGGCGCCGTGGTAATTTCCGGCCGTGCTCGCTACAGCAAAGATGTTGGCCGCGCCACCATCATTGCGTTCGTTGGCATTTTGGCAATCTACTTGCTGGTGTCCATTCTTTCTATGGGCGTTATGACCCGCGCCGAGCTGGCCGAGCTTTCCAACCCCTCCATGGCCGGTGTGCTGGAAGCCGTTGTTGGCCCGTGGGGCGCTGCCCTGGTTAACCTGGGCGTTGCTCTTTCGCTTTTGGGTGCAATGCTGGGCTACACCATCATTTCCTCCGAGTGCCCGCACGAAGCTGCCCTGCAGGGCGTGTTCCCCAAGGCGTTCGCCAAGAAGAACAAGCACGGTGCACCTGTAGTTACCCTCACCGTTACCTGCGTAATCATTCAGATCTTCCTTATCCTGGTTATTGCTTCTGAGCAGACTTACCAGTTCTTCTACAGCGTTTCGGTATCGATGATCCTCATCCCGTACTTCTTCAGCACGCTGTACATGCTGGTTTGCGTGTTCAAGAAGGACGGCTTCGAGAAGGTTGCGGGCGGCAAGCTTGCGTTCTACCGCGTAATTGCTGTGCTGGGCTTCTTCTACAGCGTGTTCCTCATCTACGCCGGTGGCCTTACCGGCTTGATGATTACCACCATTCTGTACGCGCCGGGTATTCTGCTGTACTTGTACGGTCAGCATCAGCGTGGCGAAGCTATGATGAGCAAACCTATCGAACAGGTGGTAACCGCTGCCATCGTCATCTTCTTCGTGGTAAGCATCTATTGCATTGCCACTGGGCAGATTGCCATTTCCTAGCAGCGTATTCCTATAGCGAAGCTGCCCCCTGGCTCTG
>CAZQWR010000120.1:0-4078 GCA_964597085.1 uncultured Cryptobacterium sp. | reverse complement strand
TTCATCGAACTCCACAACGCCAAAGCGCTCCGGATCTTGAACGTAATAGCCAAAAACAGTAGCACCAACCTCTTGAGCGGCAGCCTTCTTCAAACGTCTGGTTAGACCGCCACCGTAAAAAATGTTATCGCCCAAAGTGAGCGCAACAGAGTCTGAATCAATAAACTCCTCACCGATAACGAACGCCTGCGCAAGGCCATCAGGACTAGGCTGCTCCGCATAAGAAAGCTTGATGCCAAATTGACCGCCATTCCCCAAGAGTCCCTGGAATTTAGGCAAATCTTCAGGCCGCGAAATAACAAGTATCTCGCGAATGCCTGCAAGCATGAGGATGCTTAGAGGGTAATAAATCATCGTCTTGTCGTAGACAGGCAAAAGTTGCTTAGAGGTTACCGTGGTGAGCGGATACAGCCTCGTACCGCTTCCACCAGCTAGGATAATTCCCTTCATTAGAAGCAACCTCCAAATTGTTGTACGCAAATGGGATTAAGGGCACAAGCGCAGAAATAGCAACTGCCGAATATGGCGCTATTCCTAAGAATCTTGTATTGAACTGTTTCAACAATCGAGAAATCAAGAGTGCGGCTCTTGGTCTCAATCGCCACTGCTGCATCGCTTGCCATTACGCGCTCACCGCCTTGCCAGGATTTCTTGAGCCTGGGCATCCGTGATGGAGGCGAACTTGGGTTTTGCCGTAGCGCCGTTTTCGTTTGCCGCGCCTTCACCTGCCGGCTTCGCTTCCGCTGCGCCTTCGCCTTTTGCGGGCTCAACTATTGCGGGAATAGAGACACCTGCAATACCAGCCGGGATGGATTCGGCCTGCGCCACAGCAGCCACGGGCGCCGTAGCCGCAACCGCACCAGCCGCCACTGCAGCACCTTCGGCTTCCGCAGCAGCCATAGTCACGGACGCACCAACCACCTCAGCAGCCTCTGCCTCAACCTCGGGCATAACGCCCTGCATTGTTGCTTCTACCTGCGCCATTATTCGGCCGCCCTTGCTATGCGGTACCGGTTGGCTTCTTGGCCGCCGTTGTTGCCGAAGATGGGCAGCACTTCCACATACCCTTCGGCCTTCAGCTTGCGGATGGCGCGGTCTACCGTTTTGGTGCAGCAACCCATGCTCTGGGCAAGCTCCTGCTTGCTCAGGCACGCGCCCCCGCAATTCACGGAGTGCATGGCTATAAAGCCCAGGATGCGCTCCTGCGTGGGGGTTAATGCTATGTTGGCTTCGTTTGCCAAGTTCAATACTTCCGTTGCTGCTATGTGTTCTTTTCAATGCCAAATGGCTTGAAGGAGGGCCGCCCGTCTACCCCAAAGCGGCCCTCTTTCAAAACATTTAAGCCAAGTGCTGGGTGCACCTTTTGCGCAACTTTGCAGCCGTTTTACCAGCTGCGGCCTTCGGCAGGACTGGGGTTGCGCTGCCCTTCCCTGCCTGGCAGCTTGGCGCTTTGCGCGCCCAGCCGCCACCTTGCGTTTTGCGCCCGCCGGCTTTGCGTGCGGCGCCTGCCCTGCCGGGCTGTGCCGCCACTCGCAGCACGCTACCTGGCGTGCTTGCCGCGGGTTTTGTACCGCTCGCGCGCACGCTTGTAGTACTCGTAGTGCTCCACGCGGTGGGCATCGCTGGCCATGTAGGTGTACAGGTTTTCCTCGAACAGCCTTTTGGCCGGCTTGCGTTCTGCCCCAAACCTTCCGCCGGCAATGAAATCGGTAGAAGCCTGCAGCTTGCAGCCCATTTCCACCAGGCGCCGGGCCACTTCAACGTCTTCCTGAATGGCCTTGTAGCGTTCTGGGTGGGCAATAATTACCTGGTACCCGCGCGCTTGCAGCTGGTAGATGGTGTTTTCGTACTCGCGGAAGTGGTGTTCCTGCGCGTGCGTGGAAAGCTCCAGCAAAAACTCGCCCGTGTCCTGGAAGGCCAGCTTATCGGCCCATTCCATGCCCAGCTCCATGAGCATGCTGTGGTTAACCTCAAAGCCCATGTACAGCGGGAAGTTGCCCGTGTACAGCTTCAACTGCTTATAGGCGTGCCACATGGAATCGAAGTCGAAGTAGGGCTGGCGGCAGTGCGGCGTGCACACAATGCTGGTAATGCCCACCTGCTTAGCGGCTTCGAACATGCTCAGGCTTTCGTTGATGTTGCGAGCGCCATCGTCCACTCCAGGCAATATGTGACAGTGCATGTCACGCATGGCTAGCGGCGGCCCCCTACTCCATGGCTGCCCATGTTGCGCAGGTCTTCGCCGGTTTTGCGCAGATCTTCGCGGCTAACGCGCGGAGTGTTGCTGCGGCTTGCTTGCGCGGCTGCAGGTGCGGCGGCGCGGGCAGCTTGCGGCTGTGCGGCTTGAGCTGCGGTCGGGCTTGTGGCGCGAGCGCCCATGGGCGAAGGCATAGCGGGGCCATCAATGCGGTCGCCCTTCTTAACGCGCTTGCCGCCTTCGGTGTAGTACGCGTAGTAGTATTCGCTGCCGGTGCCTTCCACAAACGTGGCGCAAGTGCCAATAACGTTGGCGCCAGCGGTTTTAAGCTGATCGTAGGCGCGCAGCACCTCTTCGCGCTTGGCGCCACCGGGCTTTACCACCAGCACGGTGCCATCTACCAGGGCAGAAAGCACTGCGGCGTCTACGAACGTGCCCACAGGCGGCGTGTCGAAGATAACGTAGTCGAAGCGCTGTTCCATATTGCGCACCAACGCGGCATAGCTCTTGGAAGAAAGGATGTCGGCCGGGTTGGGAATGTTGGGCTCAACGTCCAGGAAATACAGGTCGTTTGTTTTAGTGGCAACAATGGCCTGTTCCAGCGGAACCTGGTTGGTAAGCACTGAATACACGCCTGCGCTTGCGCGCACGCCCAGCATGTTGGCCAGGGTTCGGCGGCGCATGTCGCCTTCAACCAGCAAGGTGCGCTTGCCGGAGGTTGCAATGGCCTTTCCCAACTCAAAGGCGGTTGTGCTTTTGCCTTCGTTGGGCACGCTGCTGGTAAGCACGATGGTTTTAAGCGGCGCATCGGGGCTCATGAAACGGATATTTGCAAACAGCGTTTTGGCTGCGTTCTGTACTTCCTGAGTGTTAGAGGAAGACTTCTTTTTCTTTGCCATGGTGTTCTTCCTCCTACCTATCGAATTACCGGAATGCGGCCAATAACGGGAACATCAAGAAGCTCTTCAAGCTCTTCGGCGTTGCGAACCTTGGTGTTGGTCATGTCCATTACCACCACAATGGCAATGGCCAAGAAGATGCCTGCCAAGAAGGCCACGGCCGTGTACATTAGGCGCGGCGGGCCGCTGGGGCTGCTGGCTTCGGTTGCTTTGTCAATAACGTTGATGGCCTGAACGTCCATAACCTCACGCGCAACGTTGTCGGTGGTTTCGGCCAGCTTGTTGGCAACGTCGGCCGTTTCGCTGGCGTTCTTGCCCGTTACCGAAACGCTCAACACGCGCGTGGTGGTTTGGCTGGTAACGCTGATTTTGTAGCCGTTAAGATTGCGCAGGCCCAAAGCGCTGGCTGTGTCGGACTCAATACGGTCGGACTTGATAAGGGTTGCCACGTCGTTGGTGAGCATCTGCGAAGCGCTCAGGTCGGTAGAGCTAAGCGAACTGGAGGTGCTGTTCGTGGTGTTGGAGCGGGTAAGCACGTACATAGAAACGCTGGAGGTGTACGTGTTTGCCAAGAACACAAAGCTGAACACTGCGGTTGCCAACGCACAAATGACAGGCAAAGCAATGCATAGCTTTAGGTGCTTCTTAAGCAAATGCAAAAGTTCAAGAAGAGTCATGGGTAGCTGACCTTTCTAATGAAACATGCCGGTACTGCAACCGGCGCCAATATGAACCAAATGGAAGGCAGAATCGCTCTCACCGACCGCTACGGCAAATGTACCAGTGGTTGAAAGAAAAGATCCGAAATGGCTAACGCACTTGTTCAGCGAGAGAGCAATAAAACGAGCGCTCTGTTCGCCCGAACATGCGCCGCTGAATGGAGCCCAAGCGCCAAATTCTGGCGCAAGCTTGCCCAAAATTACTTAAGCCCTCTCCTCTACGTAAACCGATGTGCTCAAACTGCCTAATATAAAAATACGTC
>CAZQWR010000119.1:0-4079 GCA_964597085.1 uncultured Cryptobacterium sp. | reverse complement strand
CAGAGCGCCAGCTTTGTTAAAGAAGCGGCTGTCAGCTCTCCCTGGGGTGTGTTCAAGTTCACCTGCGTTTCCATGGGCAACCCGCATGCTATCTTTTTCTTCGACGATATCGAATCGCTTCCAGCGGAATGGTTCCTTTCCGAAGAAAAGTCGTTGGAAAGCTTTGACCTCAACCGTATCGGTGCATATTTCGAAAGCAACGCCGTTTTCCCTGCAAAAACCAATGTCGAATTTATCGTTCCAGCCGAAGACGGGCTTCACATGCGTGTTTTTGAACGCGGCTGCGGAGAAACGCTGGCCTGCGGTACCGGTGCGTGCGCAACGCTTGTAGCGGCTGTACTTACCGGGCGCTCGGAGCGTACCAACAAGGTTCACCTTCGCGGTGGCACGCTGAACATTACTTGGGCGCAGAACAACCACGTTATGATGACGGGCCCCGCAATGCAGTCCTTCACTGGAACCATCGAGATCTAGGTTTATATCTGGATGATCGAATTTGATGATGTAAAAACCCACGGCCCTAAAACCGTAATCGAAAAGCCTAGGGAACGAGCCGTTTTGGTGGGCGTAGAACGCCCTGAGCAAGAATGGACATTAGAGTCATCGCTTGCCGAGCTAGAGCGTCTTGCTTGGACTGCTGGTGCAGATATGGTTGCACAAACCACGCAGCGCCTAGATTCCCCTAATCCACGTACCTTTGTTGGCAGTGGCAAGGCTGAAGAAATTGCCGGTTTGGCGCGCTCCTATGCCGCTGATGTTGTCATTTTTGACGACGAGCTCACGCCATCTCAGCAATCCAATTTGGAAAAGGTTATTGGCAAAGATGTTAAAGTCATCGATCGAACCGCATTGATTCTGGATATCTTCGCCCTGCATGCCACAAGCAAAGAAGGCAGGCTCCAAGTTCGCCTTGCTCAGAATCAGTACCTATACCCTCGTTTACGAGGCATGTGGGCGCATCTTGCCTCAAATCGCATGGGTGGCGGCGTAGGCTCTCGCTTCGGTGAAGGCGAAAGCCAGTTAGAGGTTGATCGTCGACTAATCCGTAATCGCATTACCTCAATCAGGCATGAGCTAACTCAGGTTTCGAAGAAGCGCGATTTGCAGCGCAAGCAACGAAACGAATCTGGTGTTTTCAAAGTTGCTTTGGCTGGCTACACCAATGCGGGAAAATCGAGTCTTTTAAATGCCGTTACCGGTTCTGAGGTTCTAAGCTACGACAAACTGTTTGCTACGCTGGACTCTACAACCCGTCAGCTCGTTTTACCTGAGGGTAGGGAAGTAACGCTTACCGATACTGTTGGTTTTATTCAGAAGCTTCCTACCACCTTGGTGGAGGCATTTAAGAGCACCTTGGATGAAATCAATGGCGCCCATCTTATTCTTCATGTTGTTGATTCATCCGATGTGAATGCTGCCAAACAAATTGATACGGTAAATATGGTTCTTGAGCAGATTGGTGCTCAAGAAATCGGTCGTGTTGAGGTCTTTAATAAGAAAGACCTTTTAACCGAAGAGCAGTTTGAAGCACTGAAAGTTCGCTATCCTCATGCGGTCTTTACCTCTACCGTTACTCGCGAAGGCATTCCAGAGTTAATTCAACGTATTGGAATGGTTGCTTCTGCTCAAGACGAGCTGCTTGAAATCTTGGTTCCTTTCAGCAGGGGAGACCTTGTTTCATTAGCTCATCAGCGTTGCACCATTCTTAACGAAGACTACACTGCTTCTGGAACGCACTTGGTTCTTAGGGCTCCCCACCAGGCTGCTTCTAGGTTGAAGCTTTTTGCCGTTGGGCCGCAGCAGGAATTCTAGACAGAAAGAACCCGCTCTTGCAATATGGAATTAGAGCGGGTTCTCTTTTTTGAATAAAGGAGTTTGCAGAACCAGGCTATTCCCCTGCACATTGACTGATTGAGGGCGTTAATAAACCTTTCGAAGTACAGCCACCACTTTACCCACTATTGCGCAATCACGCGTGATGATTGGTTCCATAGTTGAGTTTTCGGGTTGCAGACGAATGTGATCCTTCTCCTTGTAGAAGCGTTTTACCGTAGCACCGTCTTCAATCAGGGCAACAACGATTTCGCCATTGCGGGCTACCTGCTGTTCCTTGACCACTACGTAATCACCATCGTTGATTCCCGCTTCGATCATGGACTCACCGTGCACGGAGAGGATGAAAGAAGCAGAATCGCCCACAAGCTCAGTGGGCAAAGACATTGTTGCTTCTACGTTTTGCTCGGCAAGAATGGGCTCGCCGGCGGCAACATTGCCAACCAGCGGAAGCTTAAGGTTGCTATCTGAACCTTCGGACCCGTACGTTTCTACAGATTCATGCTTATTAGGCAGAGAGATAGATCGTGATTTCATTGGATCACGAACGATATACCCCTTTTCTTCAAGCGTTTTCAAATGAACATGAACCGTAGAAGGGGAGGAAAGGTTTACCGCTTCAGCGATCTCACGAACGGTTGGTCCGTAGCCTTTTTGATCTATATAGGATTCGATGAACTCGTACACACTGCGCTGACGAGAAGTAAGCGGCTTGGACATTGCGACTCCTTATTTCGAACAAATGTTTGTAATTTCATTGACAGGAACGTATGTTCGACTTAAAGTATACACGAACAAAGGTTCTATGCAAGGAGGCGCATAATGAGCAAGAACGGCATTACTTATCGCACATACGGATCCGCAGCGCTTAAGCCTGAATACCTCAACAATGAAGAGCATCAGGCCTCCATAATCGATTTCAACCAGGTGAAACCCCGAAAAACAGCAAGGCGGGTACAGGTAAAAGCTACTGCGTTTGATTCAAAGGTGGTCAAGGCATTTGAAAAGAATGCTCAGCTTGGATCTTTGCAGGATGCGTTCGTTGATCAGCGAAAAATTTCAAGCGAAGATAGGCGAATCTTTGCCTGCACCTTTGCTTCCTTCTTTGTTTTGTCGGTTGTGTTGGTTATTATCGGGGCATAACCTGACGTCTCCAGTTCATACAACAACATGGATTGGAGGCGCTATTTTTCAGCGCAATGTCTATATTTTGTATACTAATGGGGTGTCCAAATCGAAGGAGATCTCATGCGCTGCCCCTCATGTGGCTTTATGGAATCAAAGGTAGTAGACTCTCGCCCCGCCGAGGAAGGCGCAGCCATTAGGCGCAGGCGCGAGTGCTTAAGCTGTAATACGCGCTTTACCACGTACGAGCGCTGCTTCGAAAATCCCATCATTATCACCAAATCAGATGGATCATCCGAGGCTTACGATCGCGATAAGCTTTTTAGAGGTCTTCTAATCGCGTGCGCAAAACGTCCTGTATCGCCAGAGAAGCTCTCTCAAATCATTGACAGTATTGAGCGCGAGTTGCGCAATGCACCGCAAAATGAAACCAGCTCAAAAGAGCTTGGCGATATGGCTTTGCGTCGTTTGGCGGATGTTGATGAAGTGGCCTATATCCGTTTCGCTAGCGTATACAAAGATTTCAAGAACATTGATGAATTCCGCGATGCATTGAAGGGGCTGTAATGAACGCAATAAATATGCCTACAAAAAAGGTTTCTGAAAATGCGGTTATACCCGGCAACGCTTATGCAGGCGATGCCGGCTACGATCTTTGTGCAACAGAAGAAGTAACGTTGAAGCCTTTAGAGCGTGCTTTAATCCCAACTGGGCTCGCTGTGCAAATTCCCGAAGGATATGCAGGTTTTGTTTTGCCCCGAAGTGGAATGGCGATCAAGCAAGGATTGTCGCTTGTAAATGCTCCCGGTCTTATAGATAGCAACTATCGTGGAGAGCTTAAGGCTATAGCTATAAACCTTGACCCAAAAAATCCCATCGAAATTCATGTGGGCGATAGGATCGCTCAATTGGTAATCATGAAAGTTGAAACCGTTAACTTCCGTGAGGTTTCTGAATTGGACAGTTCGGAGCGCGGCGAAGGCGGATTTGGTTCAAGCGGGGTGTCTAAACAATAAGCAACGAACCTCTTTAATGATTATGTAAAACGGTGATAACATATCTTATGTAAACCTAGAAAATATCAGAACGACACCCGAAAAGTTGGCTCAGTGGACCTCTCT
>CAZQWR010000118.1:0-4091 GCA_964597085.1 uncultured Cryptobacterium sp. | reverse complement strand
TTATGCTGCTGCTGGTTGTGTATGCCAGCGTTTCGTACTACATGTACAAGCGCATTCTTTCGCTAAACGAAAAGGCTGCGGGCGCGCAGAATAACCTTTCGGGCGAGCTTTCCGATTCGGTGGCCAACATTCTGGCGGTGAAAACCTATGGCCGCGAAGATTACGAGCGCAGCCTGTTCGATGCTGCCAACAAGGAAGTGGTGCTGCGCGATAGCAAGCGTATGTGGGCTTCGCTTACGCGCGGCATCATCACCGCATGCATCACCGTGGTCATTATGAGCGTGGTTGCCGTGTTCATTGCCGGTGGCAACGCGTGGTTTGGCATTACGCCTGGCACGTTGGTGCTTATGTTCACCTACACATACACCATCACCAACCAGTTCAACTTCATCAACAACGGCCTGCAGCGCTTCAATCGTGCCTTTGGCGATGCCAGCGGCATGACCATCGTGCTGGATGAGCCGCGCTTGGTGGACGACAAGCCGGGTGCGCCCGATTTGCAGGTGGGCGAAGGTGCTATTCAGTTCAAGGATATTGACTTCTATTACACCGATGGCAACGCCAAAACCAAGGTGTTCGACAAGTTCTGCTTGGATATTCCCGCAGGCCAGCGCGTGGGTTTGGTAGGAATGAGCGGTGCGGGCAAAACCACGCTTACCAAACTTCTGTTGCGCCTTTCCGACATTCAGGAAGGCAGCATCTTGGTGGATGGGCAGAACATCGCCGACTGCACACAGCAGAGCCTGCGCCGCCAGATTGCCTACGTGCCGCAGGAAGCGCTGCTGTTCCATCGCACCATCGCCGAGAACATTTCCTATGGCCGGCCCGATGCAAGCAGGGAAGAGGTTCGCCAAGCTGCCTCGCAGGCCAATGCGCTGGAGTTCATCGAGCGGTTACCGCAGGGCTTCGACACGGTAACCGGCGAACGTGGTGTGAAGCTTTCGGGCGGTCAGCGCCAGCGCATCGCCATTGCCCGCGCCCTTCTGGCCGATTGCCCGGTGCTGGTGCTGGACGAGGCCACCAGCGCGCTGGATTCCGAGAGCGAGAAGCTGGTGCAGGATGCGTTGGAAACGCTGATGCGCGGGCGTACCTGCATCGTGGTGGCGCACAGGCTTTCCACCGTTGCCAACCTCGACCGCATCGTGGTGCTGGACGGCGGCAAGATCGTGGAAGACGGCCCCCATGCCCAGCTGGTGGAGCAAGGCGGGGAATACGCCCACCTATGGGGCCGCCAAACCGGCGCCTACCTGGATTTCCACGGGTAGGAGTAGTCCCGGCTGACGGTTGCAGCTCGGGCGACGGGGAGCTTCGCTGAAAGCCGTGTCGCCGAAAACGCGAAATCCGGACCAGGCATCCACGAAATCGAGGAGCTTGATCGCTCCTGCCCTCTATGCAAGCTGGAAAACGCAGGAAATTTGGCTATTTACAGAGTGGAAAACGCAACTAAAATGCCCGATTTCGGGTTGGAAAACGCAAGTAAAACCCTCTAAAATAGGGTGGAAAAGCGTATAGATCTCTCGAAAGCCGTGGTCAGAGTGTTATTCAGAACAGCGATGCATAACTTGCAATCTTGGAAGGCCAGCAAAACCCATCAGGGGCTCTTGATAACAGGGGCCAGGCAAGTGGGCAAAACCACTCTTGTCCGCGAATTCGCCAAGTGGAATTACTCGGCTCTTGCGGAAGTGAACTTTGTTCTGAACCCTTCAGCCGTGCAGACTTTGAGTGCAGCAAGGAACGGGAACGATCTGCTGCTGCGCATATCAGTGCTTACCGGCGTTGACGTCAAGCCCGGCGAAACGCTGCTGTTCCTTGATGAGATCCAGGAATGCCAGGACATGCTTACGTGGACGAAGTTCTTAGCGGGCGATTTGGGCATCGATGTCATTTTGTCTGGCTCTCTTTTGGGCATAGATGCTTTCGTAAACGTTCGCTCATTGCCCGTCGGTTTCCTGAATGTTGTCGAGATGTTCCCTCTTACGTTCCAGGAATTCTGCCGGGCACGCGGAATAAACGCCGATGCCTGGGGTCTTGCCGAAGAAAGCGTGATCGCCGGCGCAACCGTGCCAGATTTTTTGCACGATGCGCTCATGGAAAGGTTCAGGGAATACTTGCTTGTTGGCGGCATGCCCGATGCGGTGCAGGCTTTCGTCGATACGATGCAGTTGCCAAACGTGCGGCGCATCCAGCAGGGCATAGTGGATCTTTATAAGGCCGACATCGTGAAGTACGTTAAAGACCCAACCGAAGCTCGACAGATAAAGATGGTTTACGAGGCCATCCCTGCGCAGCTTAATACTCCTGCAAAGCGCTTCAAATACGCCCGTTTGCAGAAGAACTTGCGTTTCGCCAATCTTGAGACCTCCTTCGATTGGCTCACCAATGCCGGAATCGCCATCGAGGCAACGCGTG
Source organism: uncultured Cryptobacterium sp. (assembly GCA_964597085.1). Taxonomy (GTDB): domain Bacteria; phylum Actinomycetota; class Coriobacteriia; order Coriobacteriales; family Eggerthellaceae; genus Anaerotardibacter. Next base: position 1,682 of record CAZQWR010000118.1, on the reverse strand, counting down.
TGGGGGAGCCGGTGTATCCGCTTGCGTTGAGCGAGGATCGTGCTGCGTTCAAGTTCTTCATGAACGACATCGGTCTTATGACATCGTTGATCATGGGGGATGCTGCAATAGAGATCTTGGATGGGGCAGAGAACATCAACTACGGTTCTCTTTACGAGGCTTACGTGGCGCAGGAGCTGTTAGCAGCGGGGTTTGTGCCGCATTATTATTCGTCGAAGAAACGGGGCGAGGTCGATTTCGTCATCGAAGAGAAATCCGTAGGGAAGTCGAAGCTTATCGAGGTCAAATCCGGCAAGGATTACAAGCGCCATAGCGCTTTGACCGGGTTGATCGAAAGCGGCGAAGCGGTCGACCCGGTGGTGCTGCACAGTGGAAACTGCAAAGGGGCCGAGGGGAAGCGATATCTGCCCATTTATGCAGCATCGATGCAGAGGCGTTTGTTCTAGGCTTCGCCGCCTTCGCCACGCGACGCAAGACCATCGCAAACTCCATGAAAACCTACTTCGGCAACCCCGCAACGGCCGACGAGCTTATGCTGGCCAACATCCCCGATGTGCTGCAGCGCGCCGGCGTGTCGGCGAAGAGCTGCGGCGAGTCGCTGGAGCGCGAGGCGTTCATCGAGCTGGGGCATGCAACCTGGAGCTTCATAGCCAAGCCTAGGAAACAATCCACCACGCGCCGTACGCTGTGCCGCTAGGGACAGCCCCTCTTTAGCACGCTAAAGTGAATTGCAATTTGTAAAGTAAAAAGTCTGCAATCTGTAAAATGGGGGACTCGTCATGCGTTCGTTCGCCCGTTGCGTTGGCTCGCAGGCTGCGGTGTCTTCGATGTCGAAGACGATCAACGCCCAAGGGAGCGAGATGTCGAGGCCTACATTCTCGGCATATCTGGGAGCGCTGCGTAACCTATCGATCGTCGAAGATCTTAATGCGTGGGAGCCTTCGCTTCGCGCGAAGGCCCGTATCAGCCGTACCCCTAAGCGCTATTTCGTCGACCCTTCGCTTGCTGCAGCTGCGCTTGGCGCAAGCCCGGACATGCTATTGAGGGACATGCCAACTTTGGGAATGCTCTATGAGGCATTGTGCATTAGGGATTTACGGGTTTATGCGCAGAAGAGCCATGGCCAGGTGTTTTTCTATCGGGACAATACAGGGTTGGAAGCAGACGCTGTTGTTTCTTTGCGTGATGGTAGGTGGGGGCTGGTTGAGATAAAGCTCAGCCAATCGCAAACCGATGCAGCATCCGGCTCGCTGATCCGTGTCGCGGAAAAGGTGGATAAGGCAATCATGGGGGCGCCGTCTTTTCTATTGGTGATAACGGCCGATGGGTACGCCTACAGGCGCAACGATGGGGTATATGTTGTGCCGATTGGTTGTTTGAGGCCATAGAGTTCAAGGGAGGCTAAAACTCCCTTGAAAAAGAGGCTCAAAGTGTCGCTCGATTAGCGCACATTTCTTTTATCCTTGGTGAAAAATGAACCCGTTCACCGAAGGGAACGGTTAATCTGCGCCTAATCGATAGAGTTATTTCAAAAATGGATAAATGCATCAATCATCATCATAGAGCCAGGCTAGGCTCTATTTCTGTGCATTAGAAAGCCCGCGGCACCAGGGCTATGCTTTGCATTCGGCCCGGAAAACTGCCTGCAGCCCCTTTTTGCCAAGAAACATTCCTTGCCTGAG
>CAZQWR010000117.1:0-4141 GCA_964597085.1 uncultured Cryptobacterium sp. | reverse complement strand
AGACGCTGCTGGTATCTATTCCACGGCAAAAGCGCTTGAATACGTTAACGGCATCGGTATAGAAGCCATGGAAGCCAGGGAAGCGCTGCTGATGGAATACCTGATGCAGCGAATGCAAGCGCTTCCATATATCGAAATCATTGGGCATCCGGAAGCTTCGCAGCACTATGGCGCGCTTAGCTTTAACGTGAAGGACATACACCCGCACGATGTTTCTAGTATTCTCGATGGGTGCAATGTTGCCATTCGCGCCGGCCACCATTGCGCGCAGCCTTTGCTTGCCTGGCTAGGCTGCGAGTCGTGCTGCCGCGCCTCGGTTGCGTTCTACAATGACAAGCAAGATATCGATTCTTTGGTTTCGGGTTTGGAAACCGTTTGGAGTATGTTCCATGGCTAACTCCCCGGCAGGAAACATCTATACCGCAGCTCTCATGCAGCACAACGCTCATCCCGACTACAAGTATGAAATGCAGAATTGCACTTGTTCGCACGAGGGGGTAAATCCAAGCTGCGGCGATGAGCTTACTCTCCAGCTTCGTATTGAGGGCGATGTGATCGAAGAAGCTTCATTCGTGGGCAGCGGCTGCGCGGTTTCACAGGCTTCCGCCGATATGATGGCCGATCTTATTACCGGCGAATCTATAGAAGAGGCAAAGCGCTTGCTGGGGTTGTTCCTGGGGATGATCAAGGGCGAAGAACTTTCCGAAGAGGACAAGGAAGACCTTGATGAAGCCGCCGAGCTAGAAGGAATTTCCCGAATGCCTGCAAGGGTTAAGTGCGCGGAGCTTGCTTGGCGCACCCTTGAAAAGCTACTGGCTGAAAAATAGCGCCGAACGGTAAGCTTGCACCCGTTCACCGAACCAAATAACAAGAAAGCGAAGCCTAAGCTTCGCTTTTTTGGTTGCAAGTACAGTATTAAGCGCGACGAAGAGTCGCATTTTGTTTATAGAGTCCCGGAAGAGGGGGATGCCAATGGAACTGATAGGATTTCTTATCTTGTTTCCTCTGCTTATAGCAGGGCTGATTTTCGTGGTTCGAGCCACGAAGCCTCGTAATGTCATCGTGTGCGTTGGCTCTGCGGTTATTGCAGTGGCTTCTATCGTGCTCGTAGTAATGAACATTGGAACAACGGGCAAGTATTTTAACTACAGCAGTGAATACATCGATTACCTCTGCCTAGGCATCAGCTGTATCATCGGCTTAACCATAGTTTGCTTTGGCATTAAGTACAAAAATGTATGGGCTATTCTCCTTGCCGTTATACAGCTTGCCGGAACCTTAGTTTTTGAGCTTTGCTTTGCCCATGAGCTTTCATGCACCAAGGCGTTCTATTTTGATTCGCTTTCACTGATAATGGCCTTGATCATTGGCATCATCGGTACTGGCATCTGCGTTTACTCTATTGGCTACATGCACGATTTCTATTTCGGCATCCATCATCCCAGCACCGAAATGAAGGATAGGCGCCCTACCTTCTTCGCTTTGATGTTCGTGTTCCTTTCGGCAATGTACGGCATTGTCTTCTTCAACAATCTCACTTGGCTGTTCTGCGCATGGGAAGTAACCACTCTCTGCTCGTTTCTTCTTATCGGTTTCACCAAAACCGAAGAGGCAATTCGCAATGCCTTCCGGCAAATCATCATGAACCTTGTTGGCGGCATCGCATTTTTGGGCGGCTTGTATTACCTCGCCATTAAATTTCAATGCATCGACTTCATGGACTTTATCGTCACAGGAACGGTTGCTCCAACGCTTGTAATACTTCCTCTTACCTGCTTCAGTCTTGCTGGCATGACGAAGGCTGCTCAGATGCCGTTTCATACTTGGCTGCTGGGTGCAATGGTTGCCCCTACGCCAACTTCAGCGCTTTTGCATTCCTCAACTATGGTTAAAGCTGGCGTGTTCATGCTCATCAAGTGTGCACCTATTTACGCTGTTTCTTTTGCGCCTTCCATCCTGGTTATCCTGGTTGGCGGTCTTACCTTCATGTTCTGTTCGTTTATGGCCATATCCCAGCACAACGGCAAGCGCGTTCTGGCTTATTCCACTATCGCGAACCTCGGACTAATAACGGCTTGTGCCGGTGTCGGCAGTGCGGAAGCCATTTGGGCGGCAATATTCCTGGTTATTTTCCACGCAATTGCATAGAGCCTCTTGTTCCTGTGCGTTGGTACCGCCGAGCATCATATCGGCTCACGCGATATCGAAGATATGGACTTGCTGTTTGAACGCATGCCTCGTCTTGCACGCATGATGATCGTTGGAATCCTCATCATGTTCCTGGCTCCATTTGGCATGCTTGTGGCCAAATGGGCAACGCTGGTTTCCTTCGTGGATACTCGCCATCTTGCTTTGCTGCTCATGCTTGCTTTCGGCTCTGCGGCTACTTTCATGTTTTGGGGCAAGTGGCTTGGAAAATTGGCCGGCATTACCGGCACGTCCCAGAGCATCGAAAAAACGGTTCATTGGAGCGAATGGATTGCCACTATGACGTTCACGATTTTGGCTCTAGTTGCGTGTGCTACCATCCCGCTTATTTCCGATTACCTGGTTGAGCCATATATCGGTTCGGTGCTTGGTATCGCCATTCAGCCCATCCTCACCGATGACTTGGTCATTTGCGGAATCATCGTCATTGTTTTGGCTATTGTTCTTCTGGGCGGGATGCGCAAGTTCCGAAAGAACATGCGCGTGCAAACCGTGTATCTTTCCGGCGTTTCGGCCGACAACGCCCAGCGCACCTTTGTAAACTCTCTTTCCGAGCCGCAAGAGGCCACGGCAAGGAATTGGTACCTTGAATCGATGTTCGGCGAATCCAGGATACGTCCCATCGGAAACATCTGCTGTTACTTGTTGCTAATTGCAGCGTTTGCCTGGGCTGCTTACGCGGCAATTGCAAGTTCGGGAATTCTGTAGGGAAGGGGAATAAGAATGGAAATCGCAATCACCATCCTCATCAGCCTTCTTGGGTCGGCTGCTTTTGCCATTGTTGCTACCATTCTGGGTTGCCTGCTTGCTGGCCTCGACCGCAAAGTTACTGCCCGAATGCAGGGAAGGGTTGGACCGCCCATCTTGCAGCCCTACTACGATGTACGCAAGCTCTTCAGCAAGGAAAACGCAGGCGTTAACTCCGCAATTGGAACGTACGTCTTCTGGGCGCTCATTTTCACCTTCGTTGCCGGCGGCATCTTCTTTACAGGTGGCAATTTGCTGCTTTGCGTATTCGTTGTCACGCTGTCCGAAATGCTGTTTATCATGGCTGCATATGCGGCTCGATCCCCATTTGCTGAAGTTGGCGCTCATCGTGAAACGCTTCAGGCCATGGCTTACGAGCCTATGGTGCTGCTGATGGCCGTTGCCTTCTACCTGGCGGTTGGAAGCTTCGATGTTGAATCGGTATTGCACCTTCATTCGCCTATTCTTGGCAACTGCCTGGGTGTTTTCATCGGCATGCTGTTCATTCTTACTATCAAGCTGCGCAAGTCGCCTTTCGACCTTTCGTATTCGCATCATGCGCATCAGGATCTAGTTAAAGGCGTTACCACCGAAATGTCGGGCAAGGTTCTTGGACGGGTCGAAATCATGCACTGGTGCGAAAACGTGCTGTTCTTGGGTTGGATTGCACTGTTCTTCGTTTGGAACAGCCCCTTGTGCATCATTGCTGTTATTGCGGGCCTTGTTTTGGTGTACTTCTTGGAAATCTGGATCGACAACAACTTTGCCCGTGTTAAATGGCAACTTCTGCTGAAGTCGGCTTGGGTGGTAACACTGGTTTTTGCCGGAATCAACATCGCCCTTCTTATTTACCTGTAAGGAGAGAACATGTCTTACGTATCAAAATCTCCTTGGATCATTCACTACGATGGCTCCAGTTGCAACGGATGCGACATCGAAGTGCTCGCAGCGCTTACCCCTAAATTCGATGCCGAACGTTTTGGTGTGGTGAACACCGGCAATCCGAAGCATGCCGATATATTTTTGGTAACCGGAGGCATTAACGAGCGCAACATAGATGTTGTAAAAGAAATTTATGACCAGATGGTCGAACCCAAGGTGGTTGTAGCCTGCGGTATCTGCGCTTGCACCGGCGGTATTTTCCGCGATTGCTATAACGTAATCGGTGGGGTAGACAAGGCCATTC
>CAZQWR010000116.1:0-4264 GCA_964597085.1 uncultured Cryptobacterium sp. | reverse complement strand
GCAAAGTGCTGGAAGACGTGCATTTGGGCGACAGCATTGCCACCAACGGCGTATGTCTTACGGTTACCAGTTTCGCACCCAACAGCTTTTCGGCCGACGTGATGCATGAAACGCTTAACCGTTCCAGCCTAGGTGCGCTTCGCTCGGGCAGTTTGGTGAACCTTGAGCGCGCTATGCTGGCGGGCGGTCGCTTCGGCGGGCACATAGTTTCGGGTCATATCGACGGCACGGGCACTATTGCCAGCGTCGATGCTGACGACAACGCCGTGTGGTACCGCATCGAAACCGCCCCGCAGGTTCTGCGCTACATCGTGGAAAAGGGCTCCATCGCCATCGACGGCATCAGCCTAACCGTGGCCAAGGTGGATGCAAACAGTTTCAGTGTTTCCATCATCCCGCACACGCGCGCGCAGACCAACCTGGCCAAAAAGGGGCCGGGCAGTATCGTGAACCTGGAAAACGATTGCGTGGGCAAGTACGTTGAGCGCTTGCTTTCCTGCTCGCCCGAATTGGTGGGCACCGCTCAGCAGCAGGCAGCTGCTAGGGCCAGCCTGTATGCCGAAAACGCGCTCAACAACCAGAAGGGCGGCGGCATTACCCGCGAGTTCCTTCTGCAGAACGGTTTTTAAAAAGTTTCTGCCCCGTATGCGGGCCTAAGAGAGGATAAAAATGTTCGAATTCAACACCATCGAAGAGGCCTTGGAAGATCTTCGCCAGGGCAAGGTGATTCTTTGCACCGACGATCCCGACCGTGAAAACGAAGGTGACTTCATCTGCGCGGCCGAGTTCGCCACTACCGAAAACGTGAACTTCATGGCAAAGTACGCCAAGGGCCTTATCTGCATGCCTATGAGCATCGAGCTGTGCCGCAAGCTGATGTTTCCGCAGATGGTAACCACCAACACCGACAACCATGAAACCGCCTTCACGGTTTCCATCGATCATGTGGACACTACTACCGGTATTTCTGCCGAAGAGCGCGGCCTTACTGCCCGCAAGTGCGTGGCTGACGATGCCCGTCCTGAAGACTTCCGTCGCCCAGGCCACATGTTCCCGCTTATGGCAAAGCCCAACGGAGTGCTGGAGCGCAACGGCCACACCGAAGCAACGGTTGACCTTATGCGTTTGGCGGGCTTGAAGGAATGCGGCCTGTGCTGCGAGGTTATGCGCGACGATGGCACCATGATGCGCACGCCTGAGCTTATTGAGCTTGCACAGAAGTGGAACCTGAAGTTCATTTCCATTAAGCAGCTGCAGGAGTATCGCAAGAAACACGACAAACTGGTGGAATGCGTGGCCAACACCAAGATGCCTACCAAGTACGGCGACTTCCGCGCCTATGCCTACATCAACAAGCTCAACGGTGAGCATCATGTGGCATTGGTAAAGGGTGATATCGGTGATGGCAAAGACTTGCTGGTGCGCGTGCATTCCGAGTGCCTTACCGGCGATGCCTTCGGCAGCCTGCGCTGCGACTGCGGCGATCAGTTTGCCTCAGCTATGCGTGCCGTAAACGAAGAAGGCCGCGGTGTGGTGCTGTACATGCGCCAGGAAGGCCGCGGCATCGGCCTGGTTAACAAGCTTCGCGCCTACGAGCTGCAGGACAAGGGCATGGACACGTTGGAAGCCAACATTGCGCTGGGCTTCAAGGGCGACGAGCGTGAGTACTTCATCGGCGCTCAGATCTTGCGTGATTTGGGCGTGAAGACCATGCGCATTCTTACCAATAACCCCGACAAAATCTACCAGCTGGGCGAATTCGGCCTGGAGATTATCGACCGCGTGCCCATCCAGATGCCCGCAACCGATCACGACCGTTTCTACTTGAAAACCAAGGCCGAAAAGATGGGTCACATCTTGGAGGTAGAGGAATAGGCCCGATCCCTATCCCCAAAGCTCTACAGCCGGGGGTGGGCGCCGAATGCCTGCTCCAGCTTTTGAGCAACCAGCTACTGGGCGTTGGTCCAATATCGGGTCAACCGGTTCCGCAACATTAGAAACAAAGCAGCGCGCTACGCTGCAGAATGAAAGGAATTTCACATGAACACTCTTGAAGGAAAGCTCGTATCCGAGGGTATCAAGGTTGGCATCGTTGCCGCGCGTTTCAACGAGTTCATTACCAGCAAGCTCATCGGGGGTGCTATGGATGGCTTGCTGCGCCACGACGTTAGGGAAGAAGACGTTGATGTGGCTTGGGTCCCCGGCGCGTTCGAGATTCCGCTGGTTGCCCAGAAGATGGCGGAATCCGGCAAGTACGATGCTGTTATTTGCCTGGGTGCGGTAATTCGTGGCGCAACCTCCCACTATGACCTGGTATGCAACGAAGCTGCCAAGGGCGTGGCTCAGGTCGGCCTGAAAACGGGAATCCCTGTGCTCTTCGGCGTGGTAACCACCGACACCATCGAGCAGGCAATCGAGCGTGCTGGCACGAAGGCCGGCAACAAGGGCTTCGATTGCGCAACCAGTGCCATCGAAATGGTGAACCTTATCAAGACCATCGAAGGCTAAGCGTTAGTAACCCGAGGCAGTGTTCCTCATAAAAAGCGGCCCTGCAGTTCGTTGTGAGCTGCAGGGCCGCTTTGCGTTTGTGAAATAGGGTAGAACCAGCGCTGGCTTCCTTGTTGTCTGGCAGCTTTGCGCCGCTGTTCATTCAGTGCCCGCTTCAGTGGCGATGCTCAGTTCGCATCGCGCCGGTGAGGGCAATCCGCGTTGGCACTCGACGGCATCTGCTGGGTGGGCAAACGGCTTGGCCATGGGCGGTTCAGCGCGCAGCTATGCGAAGGCTTTCGCTTCTCTTCTTCGAACACTTCGTCTAGCACTTCTGCTATAGCATCGATGCTGATGGGCTTTATGATGTGGCCGTTCATACCGCACTCGAGCGCTTTCTTTCGGTCTTCGTCGAAGGCGTTGGCGGTCATGGCAACGATGGGTATGTTTGCCTTTTCGTTGTTGGGCAGTGTGCGAATTTCGCGCGTAGCGGTGTAACCGTCCATACGGGGCATTTGGATATCCATAAGCACCAAATCGTAGGTGCCCTCGGGTGCTTCCATGATGGTGGAAACGGCTTCATCGCCATCGTTTACCGTGTCGATTTCCATACCGGTTTCTTCCAGGATGGCAACAGCGATTTCACGGTTGAGCTCGTTGTCTTCGGCCAGCAGCACGTGCTTGCCGCTGTAGTTTGCGGGTTCGGGCTGGCTTTCGGCTTGTGCCATGGACTCGCTTATTGCCGGAGTGGTAAGAACCTCGCGCAGCTCCGACATGAAGATGGGCTTCGAAACGAAGGCCGTTACACCCGCTTCGCGTGCCTCGATTTCGAAATCGGCCCAGTCGTATGCGGTAAGAACGATGATGGGTACCTCTTCGCTGATTACCTTGCGAATGCGGCGCACGGTTTCGATGCCGTTCATGTCGGGCATCAGATAGTCGATGATGTAAACCTGGTATTCGTCCTTCATTTCTGCGGCATCTTGCGCACGCACGATGGCTTCCTTGCCCGAAGCCGTCCAGTCGGGGCGCATCTTAATGTCGCGCAGCATTTTGCTCACGCTCAGGCAGGTGTTCAGATCGTCGTCTACCACTAGGGCCCTGGCGCCCAGAAGCTCGGGGATGGGCTCGTTTACCACTGGTTCGTTTGCCAAGCGCAGGTTCAGGGTAACGGTGAAGATGGAGCCCCTGCCCTCAACGCTTTGCACCTTGATTTCGCCGCCCATCATTTCCACGATGTTCTTGGTGATGGCCATGCCAAGGCCAGTGCCCTGCTCACCGCTTACGGTAGAAGAGTACTCGCGCGAAAACGTATCGAAGATATGCTCTTGGAATTCTTCCGACATGCCAATGCCGTTGTCTTTTACCGAGAACTCGTAGGTGGTGTGGTGCTTGATGGAACAGGGCTTTTCAATAAGGCGAATAATCACATCTCCGCCCGGCTGGGTGAACTTGATGGCGTTGCCTACGATGTTGATAAGCACCTGGTTCAGGCGCAACTTGTCGGTGATAACGTCTTCGTGCGCAACGTCTTGCGTGTCGATGTAGAGGTTTTGATTCTTGGAGTTGATGAGCCCCTGGATCATGGCGCGCAAGTCGTGCAGCAAGTCGGGGATATGCAACGGCTTTTCATCGAGCTTTACCGTGCCGCTCTCGATACGGCTCATGTCAAGGATGTCGTTGATAAGGCTGAGCAGGTGCGTACTGGAAGTGCTGATTTTGCTTAGGTAGTCTTCAACCTGTTCGGGGTTATCCAAATGGGTTTGTGCAAGAGCCA
>CAZQWR010000115.1:0-4374 GCA_964597085.1 uncultured Cryptobacterium sp. | reverse complement strand
AAGCTGGCGCGCGCCATGGCCGAAGACGGCGAAGGTGCAACCAAGCTGGTAACCGTGAACGTTCGCGGTGCTGCCACCGATGCCGACGCCGATGTTGCGGCACGCACCGTTGCCAATTCGCCGCTGGTTAAAACCGCCATTACCGGCCACGATGCGAACTGGGGCCGCATTGCCGGCGCGCTTGGACGCAGCGGCGCCGCTTTTGCCCAGGAAAACGTTTCCATCGACATCATGGGAATGCCCGTGCTGCGCGGCGGCCTCCCTGTTCCCTTCGATGAAGACGAGGCCCTGCGCAGGTTCGAAGAGCCCGAGGTTGTCATCGACGCCGACTTGGGCGCAGGCAATTGCGCAACCACCATGTGGACCTGCGACTTCTCGCACGAGTACGTTTCGATCAATGGAGATTACCGCTCATGAAATACGCACGCGATCGCAAAATTACCTCTACCCATACCGCAGAGGTTCTTATCGAAGCCTTCCCGTGGATCAAGAACGCCACGGGCAAGACCATCCTTATCAAGTACGGCGGAGCTGCCATGGTAGACCCGGAGCTGCGCAATGCCGTTATGAGCGACATCGTCATGCTCAAGATCATGGGCGTTAACCCTGTAATCGTGCATGGCGGCGGTGCTGCCATCACCGAAAATATGAATAAATTCGGTATTGATGTTGAATTCCGCAACGGCCAGCGCGTTACCACCGACGAAGCCATGGACGTGGTGAAGATGACGCTCATCGGCAAGGTGAACGAAGAGTTGGTTCTTGCTATGAACGAGCATGGCAACCTGGCCGTGGGCGTTAACGGTACCGATGCCGGCACTATCATCGCCGAGCAAGCCAGCCCCGAGCTTGGTCGTGTGGGCATGGTTACCGAGGTGAACCCCTCCTACATCAATGCGCTCATTGCCGCCGACTACATTCCCGTTATCGCTTCGGTGGGCGAGGGCGCCGATGGCGGCTCCTTCAACATCAACGCCGACGTTGCCGCATGTGCGGTGGCTTCCGCAATCGGTGCGCACAAGATCATCTTCCTCACCGATGTTGACGGCTACTACGAAGACTTCGAAGACAAGGATTCGCTCATTTCGCAGATGACGGTGCACGAAACCAAGAAGCTCTTGGCTTCCGGCAAGGTTTCCAGCGGCATGATCCCGAAGCTGCAGTCGTGCGTGGAAGCCATTGAGGGCGGCGTTCCGCGTGCCCATATCGTCAACGGCACCAAGCCCCATTCCATCTTGGTTGAGCTGCTTACCTCTTCGGGCTCCGGCACGCTCATCTACGATGAGAACGTTGAGGTCTCCAAAGACGAGATGCGCCCGCTGGGCATCTTGGCTTCGCGTTTGAGCGAGAACCTGTAGAAACCACGTAGCACGTGCAGCGCATGTGCAAACAAGTTAGAATCTAGCGATGAGCTTTCGCCGGAAACGGTTTTCGAGCTCATTTCATATACGAAAGGAAAACCATGGGTTTTGAAGAAGCAAAGAAGCTTGACGAGCACTATGTCATGCAAACTTTCGCTCGCAAGCCGGTCATGCTGGTTGAGGGCTCGGGCATGGAAGTCAAAGACGACGAGGGCAACACCTACCTCGACTTCCTTTCCGGCATCGGCGTAGACAGCCTTGGCCATTGCCACCCCGCAGTGGTAAGCGCCATTCAGGAGCAGGCTGCCCGTCTCATCCACGTTAGCAACTACTATTACATTGAGAATCGCGGTGAGGTTGCCAAGCTCATCTCCGACATGCTCAACACCTGCGTGCCGAAGTTCTTCCGCGCGCCTTGGCCGGTGTTCTTCGCCAATTCCGGCGCAGAAGCCAACGAATGCGCCATCAAGCTGGCACGTCTGTACTCCAAGAAGTTCGGCAACGGCGGCCAGACCATCATCACCATGGACCGCAGCTTCCACGGCCGCACCCTGGCAACGCTTGCTGCCACGGCGCAGCCCGCAAAGCAGGAGGCCTTCCAACCCCTGCCTGGCGGCTTCATGCATATTCCCATGAACGATTTGAACGCTCTTCACCAGGCGGTTTACAACAATCTGTCCGATGTATGCGCTGTTATGGTTGAGCCTGTTCAGGGCGAAGCCGGCGTTTACCCGTGGGACGACGACACGCTCTACGAAGTGGCAACGTTCTGCCGCAAGAACGGCCTGCTGCTCATCTGCGACGAGGTTCAGTCGGGCATCTACCGCTGCGGCGACTACCCGTTCGCCTTCCAGAACATGGGCATCACGCCCGACATCATCACCATGGCAAAGGGCATTGCCTCTGGCTTCCCCATGGGCGCCTGCGCTGCCCGCATCGAGGTTGCCGAAGCCTTCGGGCCTGGCGACCACGGCTCCACCTTCGGTGGCAGCAACCTGGCAATGGCTGCAGCCCATGCAACCCTGGCAACGCTTACCCGCGGCCATTACGACGACCGCGTAACCGAGGTGGGCGAGTACTTCGCTGAAAAGCTCAACGCTCTGGACGACATCGTTGAGGTTCGCGGCCTGGGCCTGATGCTGGGCGCCGACGTGGCCGAGGGCATTGACGCCAACAAGGTTGTTGCCGCCGGTTTGAAGGAAGGCTTCCTTCTGAACGCCACCGGCAAGGGAACGCTGCGCTTCCTGCCGCCGCTCATCTGCACCGAGTTGGAGGTAGACAAGCTCATCAAGGCTCTGCCCGGCTTGCTTGAAGCTGGCCGTGCCGCCGACGAGCCCGAGCAGCCTGAAGCAGAAGAAGCCGAAGAGGTTACCGAAGAATAAACAATAGGGGAGGCACGCGCCTTCCCCTTGCATTTAGCCCTCCTGGGCATTTGAATAGATACAAACCTAAAAAGGAAAGGTAAGAAGATGGCAAAGGAAAAATGCGTACTCGCCTACTCGGGCGGTCTGGATACCAGCGTCTGCATCAAGTGGCTGCAGGACGAAAAGGACTTGGACGTTATCGCGGTAGTTGGCGAGGTTGGTCAGGAGCACGAAGGCCTGGAGCAGGTTAAGGAGCGCGCACTGGCAACGGGCGCAATCGACTGCATCATCGCCGACATGCGCGAAGACTTCGCTGCAGATTACCTTTCCAAGGCTCTGTATGCCAACGCCCACTTCGAGAACAAGTACCCCCTGGTATCTGCTCTTTCCCGTCCGCTCATTTCCAAGTACCTGGTAGACACCGCTCATAAGTTCGGCGCCAAGTACGTGGCTCACGGCTGCACCGGCAAGGGCAACGACCAGGTTCGCTTCGAAACCTCCATTCAGGCGCTCGATCCTTCGCTGGAGATCATCGCTCCTGTTCGCGAGTGGGATATGCATACCCGTCAGGAGGAAATGGACTGGGCGGAGGCTCACGGCGTAACCGTTCCCACCACCAAGTCCAAGCCTTACTCCATCGACGATAACCTGTGGGGCCGTGCCATCGAGTGCGGTGTTCTGGAAGACCCGATGAACCGCCCTCCGCTGGACATCTACACCATGACCACCGACCCTGAAAAGGCTCCCGACACCCCCACTGAAATCGAAGTTGAGTTCAAGGGCGGCCTGCCGGTTGCAATCGACGGCCAGCAGATGAGCTACCTGGACATCATCGCCAAGATGAACCAGATCGCAGGCGACAACGGCTATGGTCGCATTGACATGATCGAGAACCGCATGATCGGTGTTAAGAGCCGTGAGTGCTACGAGGCACCGGGCGCCCTGGCCCTTATCGTTGCTCATCGCGGCCTTGAAGATATGTGCCTGGAGCGCGAGGTTCTGCGCTACAAGCTGCACCTCGAGCACGACTGGGCAACCATGGTGTACAACGGCCAGTGGTTCAGCCCTCTGAAGCACGCAATGGATTCCTTCATGGCAACCACCCAGCAGTGCGTAACCGGCACCGTTCGTCTGAAGTTCTACAAGGGCAGCTGCACCATCACCGGTCGCAAGTCCGACTTCAGCCTCTACGATTACGGTCTGGCAACCTACGATGCTGCCGACACCTTCAACCACAAGGCCGCCAAGGGCTTCATCGACCTGTACGGCCTGTCTACCAAGACTTGGGCTAAGAATCGCCGTGAACAGGGTGTAACGGACGGCGAATAAAACCGCTTTGCGGTTTTGATTCGCCTGAGACGCGATGACGCTGCGGGCCGCTCTGGCACCCCATCTTCGCGCGGATGAAAAAGCTCACGTACAAAGTACGCTTCGCTTTTCCCTCCGCACGAACCTGGGGCACCAGAGCGGCCCTCGCTGTTTTACTGCGCCAACCTGTGTGTTTCAGGTCAACCTGGAGAGGCTTGCGCACTTTGTGCGCTTTGCCTCTAGGTTTTGGCGGGTTGCAGCTTTGTTGGTTCTGCGGTGCTTGGTTTACCGCTCTTGCCCTTCGGACAATTCGCTTTGCGGTTGTTGCTTTGTTTGATCAG
>CAZQWR010000114.1:0-4385 GCA_964597085.1 uncultured Cryptobacterium sp. | reverse complement strand
GTTTCGCATTGATGCGCTGGCCCAGTACAAGGCCCAGCGCCCGCCTATGGACCAGGAGCTCAAGGTTCAATTCCCGCTGGTGGAAAACTTGCTGGCCGCTATGAATATCCCAGTTGTGGCGCTCCCTGGCTGGGAGGGCGATGACATTCTGGGTACGGTTGCTGCGCGCGACGAGGTGTTGGGCTATCGCACCCTTCTGGTTACCGGCGATAAAGATGCCTACCAGCTGGCAAGCGACCTTACGCAAATCGTTACCACCAAGAAGGGCATAACCGATGTGGTGGTTTACGGCCCTGCGGAAGTGGAAGAGCGCTACGGCGTGAAGCCCAGCCAGTTCATAGATTTCTTGGGTTTGAAGGGCGACAAGGCCGACAACATCCCCGGTGTCCCTGGCATCGGCGACAAGAAGGCCGCTTCCATGCTTCAGGCCTACGGCAATCTGGAGGGCATTTATGCCAACCTGGACAAATTCAAGGGCAAGCAGCTGGAAAATTTAACCAACTACAAGGAAGATGCCTTCCTTTCGCGTGAGGTGGCAACTATCGTGCGCGATGCCGATTTTGAGTTGGACCTTGAAGAGGTAAGCTTCCCGAGCTTTGATGCTACTGAGGTAACTGAAGCGTTCAGCCAGGTACGCTTTATGGCTCACCTGCAAAAGGTGCTTGCCCTACAGGGCGGTAAGGCCGAAGCGGCCGACTTGGGCCCGTGGGACACCATTCTGGAAGGCGCTGATGCCAAAGCTGCCATAGATGCGCATCTTTCCAATGGCCCCTTGGCCGTTGCCTGGGGCCGCGATGCTCAGGCAACGCTTTTTGACGATAACCTTACCCTGGCGGTAAACCTGGGCGAAGAGGGCACGGCCATTCTACAGAACGAAGAAGCCGAAGAGACCATTGCTCTTATAGTGCGCGAAGGCTCCTTGGCTGTAGCCGATGCAAAGGCGCTGCTGGAAGTGGTGTTCCCGCCCGACACGGCCAAGCCCGCAAAGCTTTCCAGCGGCGAAGTGCTCGATGCCCAGTTCTTTGACGTAACGCTTGCCGCTTACGTGGCCGACTCCAACAACGGGGCCGCTACCGTGGCCGCGCTCATGGAGCGTTATGGCGGCGCTCTGCTTTCCGAGCAAGCCGACCAACAAAAAAGCTTGGCGCAGGAGGCCGCTGCAGTTGCGGCCTTGGTCGAGCCCTTGAAGGAAGCGCTCAATGAAGGTGAAGCACTCAGCGTGTATGAAACCATCGACCTGCCCTTGGTGGGCGTGCTTTCCTGCATGGAGCGCACCGGTGCCGCCATCGACGCCAACCACCTGGCCAATTTGGCCGAAAGCACGGGCGCGGAAGTGGAACGCCTGAAGGCTGCCATCTACGAATGCGCCGGTCACGAGTTCAACGTTGATTCGCCCAAGCAGCTTTCCGAAGTGCTGTTCACCGAGCTTGGCCTTACGCCCAAGAAGAAAACCCGCAGTGGCTATTCCACCGATGCCCGCGTGCTGAAAGAGCTCACGGCCGAACACGAGCTGCCGGGCTTGATGCTGGAGTACCGCGAGTACGCAAAGATCAAGTCCACCTACATCGATGCTTTGCCCGGCATGCGTGCGGGCGATGGCCGCATCCATTCCTCGTTCAACGAAATGGTAACCACCACCGGCCGCCTTTCTTCTTCCAACCCCAACTTGCAGAACATCCCGGTGCGCACCGATTTCGGCCGCCAGATCCGTACTTGCTTTGTTTCCTTGCAGGAAGGCGAAGTATTCCTTTCTGCCGACTACTCGCAAATCGAGCTGCGTCTGCTTGCCCACCTTTCGGGCGACGAGCACCTTATTGCCTCGTTCAATTCCGGCGAAGACTTCCACTCCAGCACTGCTTCGCGCGTGTTTGGCGTGCCTATGGCGGATGTGACTCCGCAGATGCGCAGTCGCGCCAAGGCGGTGAACTTCGGCATCGTGTACGGCCAGCAGGCCTATGGCTTGTCGCAGTCGCTGCACATTCCGTTTTACGAGGCCAAAGAAATGATCGACCGTTACTTCGAAGTGCACCCCGGTGTGCGCGCTTACCTTGATGGGGTAGTGGCGCAGGCTCACGAAGATGGCTTTGCCACCACGCTTTTCGGCCGCCGCCGTTACATTCCCGAGCTGCGCGCTGGCAATGCGGCAAAACGCGGTTTCGGTGAGCGCACGGCTATGAATCACCCCATGCAAGGCACTGCGGCCGACATCATCAAGATGGCAATGCGCCAGGTGCAAGACGAACTGGTGCGCCGTGATTTGGGCGCTCGCTTGATGCTGCAGGTGCACGACGAACTCGACCTTTCCGTCCCCGCAGATGAAGTGGAAGAGGTAACGGAATTGGTGCAGGGCATCATGGAATCGGTGGTGCAGCTTTCGGTGCCGCTTTTGGCCGATGTGGAATGCGGCGCCAATTGGGCTGAGGCGCACTAGCAAAAATGCCGTGCAGGAAGTTGTGAATTCCCCTTCCCAAGCGCCTGCATTCTGGTATCATTCAACAGGTTGCACGGGAAAGCTGTGCAACAAGGAATAAGTGCGATGATACGCGGAGATTGTGCATTCGTTCCAACGGCGGCCACCCAACACCGCTCGTTGACTTGCTACGGTCACGCTTCCAAGTTATCGCCTTGCGTTTATTTCGAAGGAGAATTATGTACGCAATCGTTAAGACTGGCGGCAAGCAGTACAAGGTATCCACCGGTGACTGCCTGAACGTCGAAAAGCTTGAGGGTGAGGCAGGCGACAAGGTCGCTCTTACCGCTATCGCAGTCGTTGACGGCTCCAAGGTCGTTGCCGATCCTGCCGAGGCTGCAAAGACCAAGGTTGAGGCAACCATCGTTGAGCAGTTCAAGGGCGAAAAGCAGCTCGTCTTCAAGTTCAAGAAGCGTAAGAATTACAAGAAGCTGCGCGGTCATCGTCAGAATCTGACCCGCGTTCAGATCACCAACATCGCATAGTTAAGGAGGAATACTCATGGCACACAAGAAAGGTCAAGGTTCCATCCGCAACGGCCGCGATTCCGAGTCCAAGCGTCTTGGTTGCAAGCGCTTCGCAGGTGAGTTCGTCGGTGCGGGCAACGTTCTGGTTCGTCAGCGCGGTACGCGCATCCACCCCGGTGAGAATGTGGGTCGCGGCAAGGACGACACCCTGTTCGCTCTGTGCGAAGGCACGGTAGAGTACACCAAGGGTGCACGCCGCAAGGTGCATGTACGCCCCGAGGCGTAAATCCTCGCTGTATATCTAGGATATTGAAAGGCCCCCTGCAGTGCAGAGGGCCTTTTCGTTTAGAATCGAAGGATAATGTTTACAGATAAGGTTCGCATATTCGTAAAAGCAGGCGATGGCGGCGCGGGCTGCATGTCGTTTAGGCGTGAGGCGCATGTGCCCAAGGGCGGCCCCGATGGCGGCGATGGCGGCCGCGGCGGCGACGTTATTTTGGTGGCCGACATGCGCGTTTCCTCGCTCATCGACTATCGCTTCAAGCATCATTTCAAGGCTACGCGCGGTACCCATGGCAAGGGTTCCAAGATGAACGGCGCCAACGGCGAAGACCTTATCTTGAAGGTGCCGGTTGGCACTATCGTGCGCGAGTACAACGAAGAAACCAAGGAAACGGGTGAGGTTATTGCCGACCTTACGCACGATGGCGAGCGTATAGTGGTTGCTCGCGGTGGCATTGGCGGCCGTGGCAACACGCACTTCGTCACGCCTACGCGCCGCGCTCCTGCGTTTGCGGAGCTGGGCGTTCCCGCTGAAGAGTGCTGGGTTGAACTCGAAATGAAGCTCATGGCTGATGCTGCGCTGGTTGGTGTTCCTTCGGCTGGCAAGAGCTCGCTTATTTCGCGCATGAGTGCTGCCAAGCCCAAAATCGCCGACTATCCCTTCACCACGCTGGTTCCCAACCTGGGTGTGGTAAAGGCCGATGAATACAACTATGTAGTGGCCGACGTTCCCGGCCTTATTGAAGGCGCGCACGAAGGCAAGGGCTTGGGCCACGAATTCCTGCGCCATGTTGAGCGTTGCGCCATCATCCTGCACGTAATCGACCTTACTGGCGGCTACGAAGGCCGCGACCCAGTGGAAGATTACCGCATTATCAATAACGAGCTGAAGGCATATCTGCCCGAATTGGCCGAGCGTCCTTGCATCGTTGTTGGCAATAAAATTGATGCTCCCGGCGTTGAAGACGCCGCCAAGCGTTTGGAAGAGGAAGTGCGTCGTGACTCCATCGAGCGCGCTGGCGGTAACGAGTTTGCTGAAAGCACCCTCAATCCCAAGGTGTTCTTCACCAGCGCCGTAACGGGCAAGGGCGTAGACGCTCTTATGCGTGCAACGGGCTCGAAGGTGCTTGAGCTTCGCGAAGCTGAGCGCAAGGCTCAGGAGGGCA
>CAZQWR010000113.1:0-4567 GCA_964597085.1 uncultured Cryptobacterium sp. | reverse complement strand
TCGAATTCCCAAGCATTGCCGCACTGCATGCAATACAGCGTACGCCCGCGCCCTTCGGTTGGGCTATCGGCCCCGCCCACGCGCGCCAGGGCCGGAGAGCTGCCGCACACAGGGCACGTAAGCGGATTATGTCCATCGGTGTTGGCCTTGGCCTGAGCCTTTGCAACCCTCTTTGCGGCAGGCTCGAAGTCAACACGAAGGGCCAACAAGCCGGCAAACACCGCCAAGCGAGCCACGCCTTCAGAAACACCTTGCTCAAGAGCGCGCGAAAGCATGCCCGCCAAAAACGCATCGGGGTCTGCGGCGGCGCCTTCGATATCGCAGCGCTCAACCAACCCAATGAAATCAAGCCCGCCGAACTCTTCAGCATCTTCGGCGTTCAGCCCACCTTGCCCAACCATGTAATTGCGCAACGCAGCGCAGATGGCGCAGAACCTATCGCGCTTAAGCTTTGGCGCGGCGAAGCCGAACACCGGCTTTTCGGCATTCCAAGCAGCCACCAGGGCTTCTTCGGCCGGAACAGCATAAGCGCTACCCTCAGCAGAAGGGCTGCTCGCCCAACGCTCCATTTCTTCCCACAGGCCACGAAAGTATCCCAAACGGCGCTGATCGGCTTCGGGGAGATCACTGTAGGTTTCGATTACTCTATCGATGAACTTCAGGTTCATAGGGTTAACTCCTGTTGATTTTGCTTGCGGCCAAACCGAAAAAGGGCAACGCGCAAGGCATGCCCTTTCGTTGGCAGCGTTTCAATAAAGGCGGGCTGCCGCGCCAAGCCCGCACGGCAGCCCTAGAAGTTTATAGGCAGCTTATTTCTTGACGACGTTTTCACCGTCTTTGAGCTCTTTACGAGCCCAGTGACCCCAATGGTAAAGACCATCGGACTCCGAGATCATGCCGTCCTTCCACATAACCTTCCACATGCCGCGGTACGGCTGGAAGATGCCGGCGCCCAAGAAGATATGAGCACAAGCGAAGATGGCCATGATAAGGAAGAACACATCATGCAGCAGAAGCAGAACGCTGTGCACGCCGCCGGGCAAGGCAAGGCAAGTTTCGCCCAACAGCAGGAACACGCCGGTAATTGCCATGATGATGCCGCTGATCCACAACATGCCATCGGCAAAACGCTGACCGGACTTCTGCTCGTCCTGGTCGGGCATGTGGATCTTCTTGGCCATGAACAGGTAGGGCAAGAACAGCTTCATCCACAGCTTGTCGTCCTCGGTCCATTTGCACACGTTATTGTGCCAGATGTGCGCCACGCCCTTCGGGGCGGCAATTGCGCTGATGATGGGCACGACCACGAACACAACGCCGATAGCACGATGACTCATGCGCATGCCGAACACCGCGCCCGAGCCAACCAGCTGTGCCAGCGGCGGAATGAACACGAAGCACCCGGAGATCATAAGCCAGATGCAGCAGATTACCGTGATGCCATGCGTCCAGCGGGCCTGGCGGGAATGACGCTTGATATAGCGCGTGGTTTGCTTTCGCTCCTCCAGGAACGCATCGTTTGCGGCCTTGGCCTGGCTGCTTACCTCGATAGGTTTACTCATGGCTGGCCTCCTCTCCCTTTACAGCTTCCTTGAACGTGCGGGGGTCTTGTGCATCGCCCTGCTTCACAACCTGGCCGGTTTCAACAGAAAGCGTGTCGCCGGTTTGCTCGTTGTACACCAGGGTGTCGCGCTTGTAGCCTGCGGCCAGGCCGAACATTGCGGCCAAGCCAACAACGGTAGCGCCCATGCCAACCGCTGCAACAGGCTTGACGATTTCAGAAAGCGTGGTAATGGGGCTGATGGATGGATTGACAACCTGGCCATGCTGCTCGATGCCGTACTTCAGCACCTGGATAACATGCAGGCCGTCCATCTCGTTTTCGCCGTACACCACGGCCTTTTCATAACCGTGCTCATGCAGCCATTCCACGCGATCCTTTGCCTTCTGCAGCATCTCATCGCGCTCGCCGAACTGCAGGGCGTTGGGCTGGCAAGTGGCAACGCAAGCCGGCTCCATGCCGTTTTGGATACGGTCGATGCAGCCGGAGCACTTGTTGATGGTGCCCTTGGAACCGTGATAGCGCGGAACATCGTACGGGCACGCCGCAGAGCAACGCTGGCAGCCAACGCATTTGCTCTCGTCGAACGTGGTCATGCCCGTTTCCTCGTCCTTGTACAGGGCGCCAGCGGGGCAAACCGAAACGCAGGCTGCATTAGTGCAATGCTGGCAGGCGCGGCGACCAAAGGCCCACTCGATGCCCTTCTGCGAGTCGGAGTCGCGCTCATCGAAGGTGATGATAAGACGCGTGTCTGCGCCGATGTCGGGCGGGTTCTGGTACGTGCCGGTGAAGTTGCCGGCGCAAGCGTTCAATTCCGTAGGCGAAGGCAGGTTGTTCCAACATTTGCAGGCAACCTGGCACCCTTTGCATGCGGTGCACCTGGAGGAATCGAAGAAAATTGCCATTTCACTCATTTGCATCTACCTCCTAGGCCTTTTCGATGTTCACAAGGAACGTCTTGTACTCGGGAATATAGCTGTTCGGGTCGCCAACGTTGGGGGTAAGGTCGTTTACCATGCTCTCGTCGGTGCCGAACACGCCTGCCCAACCGTAGTGATGGGTCATGCCCACCAAGTGACGCGTTTCGCCGTTTACGGTAAGGGGCTTGATGCGCTTGGTAACAACGGCAGGAATCTTCACCGAGCCGCGGTTGTTCCATACATGCACCTTGTCGCCGCTGCTGATGCCCTTTTCCTTGGCCAGTTGCTCGGAAATCTCGATGAACTGAGCCGGCATGGCCTCGATAAGCGCCGGGCACATGCGGGTCTGGCCGCCAGTCTGCCAATGCTCGGTTACCGAGTAGGTGGTTGCCACGTACGGGAAGTCGTGGAAATCGGCATGCGCAGTGGAAGCGTTGTTGGCGAACTTGATGCACGGGTTGCTCAAGCTGCCGTTCATGATGTTGCTGTCGAGCGGGCTCTCGAAGGGCTCATAGTGCTCGGGCATAGGAGCGTCCACCATGCCGTAGCTGATAAGGCGGGCATTCTGCTCCCAGGTCATGAAGAAGGCGTTGTTGTTGGGCTCAACGGGCTTATCGTTCTTCGTTGCCACGAAGTCGGCGTTGTCGTTGAGCGTCCACTTGCCGTTTTCCCATTTGCACAGCACGCGGTTTTCATTCCAGGGCTGACCCTTGGTGTCGGCGCTGGCGCGGTTGTACAGGATGCGGCGGTTGTTGGGCCATGCAAAACTCCACTTGGGGTACAAGCCCAAGCCCGTGGGGTCGGACTTGTCGCGGCCGGCGCACGGCTGCTGGGCGGCATCCAAAGGAGCGGCGTTGTTGTTCCAGAAGCCGGAATAGATCCACATGCCGCAGGCGGTAGAGCCGTCGGCTGCGAGCTCGGAATAGCCCTTCAGAAGGTCGGTCTTCGGGGCAGCCGTGGTGGTGTTGCACTCGGTGCCGGCGCAGCGATAACCGTTCAGCGCCCAGGCAACGGGACGCGGGTCGATCTTGCCGTCAACGTAGTAATCCCACTTGGTATTCAGGATAGGAGCCGGGTTGGCGCCGCCTTCCTTCTTGTACAGGTCCACGATTGCAGTCCAGATGAGGTCGCACATCTCGTAGTCGGGCTTCGCCTGATCCCACGGCTCGCAAGCCTGGAAGCGGTACTGGATCCAACGGCCGGAGTTCAAGATCATGCCGGGCTTTTCGTAGATTAGGGCGCACGGCAGGTAATACACCGTGGTGTTAATCTCTTCCGGCTTCATGTCGGGAGCCTTCCAGAAGGTGGCCGACTCGGTGGGAACCTGGTCGGCAACAACCAGCCAATCCAACTTGGCCATGGAGCGGCGAACGAAACCGGCGTTGGGCGCACTATGACACGGGTTCATGCCCCAGTTGAAGTAGCCCTTCATAATGCCCTGGTCCATGAGCTCGAAGGTGTTGATATGGGTGAAGTTGGTTGCACCCGTGCCGGAGGGAACCTTCGGCCACCAATCGAAGCCGTAGTCGTTTTCAACCGTGGCGGCAGAACCAAACCATTCCTTCAAGGCCGAAACCATGAACTTGGGCTTGTTGGTGTAATAGCCTGCAGAATAGGTCTGCGATTCCAGCCACTTGCGCAACGTGGAGCGATCGGTGGTGTTTGCCCACTTCAGGTAACCAGGCTGCTCGTCAACCATCATAGCCATGTCGGTTGCGCCCTGAACATTGGGCTCGCCACGAAGCGCATTCACGCCGCCGCCAGGAACGCCGATGTTGTTCAGCAGCAGCTGCAGGATAGACATAGCGCGAGTGTTCTGGCCACCGTAGCTGTGCTGCGTCTGGCCAAGCGCGTACAGAATGGTGCCGGATTTGCCCGGTGTGCCCGATTCGGCATAGGTCTTGTAAACCAACTCCAAGGTTTCGGGCTTCATGCCGCAAACCTTGCACACCGTATCGATGTCGTAGCGCTCATAGTGCTTCTTGAACTGCTGATATACGCACATCGGATCTTGCAGGGTGGCATCCTTCTTGGGCTTGGTGAAGGTGGGCGTAGTGAACTCCGGCACGCCTTCCTTCTTCACCCA
>CAZQWR010000112.1:0-4689 GCA_964597085.1 uncultured Cryptobacterium sp. | reverse complement strand
CATACGCCGTTGGTGGCAATGCTGTCGCCCAAATGCACGTCTTCCAGCACTTTGCTTGCGTTAACCGTAAGCACGCAGGAATGCGCCCCCTTGCGAATGGAAGCCACTGTGCCCACCTCTTCAACAATGCCGGTGAACATCTACTTCACCTCGCATTCGATAAGCAGGTCGGTGCCAAGCTGGGTAACCTTGGGTTCGGTGAGCTCAATGGCGTACTTGGGCGCCTCCACGCCAAAGCCGGCAACGGAGCTGGGAGCCTGCGCGCCACCGAAGATCTTCGGCGCAACATAGCACTGCACCTTCGAAACCACTTCATAGGCCAGCACCGACCAATTGATTTCGGCACCGCCCTCCACAATGACGCTGTCGATTCCCATCTTGCCCAACTTTTCCATGAGCACTTCCAAATCGATGTGCCCAGCCGCTTCGGGAACCACGATGATGTCGCACTCCTGCTCGCGGTAGGGCAAGTGCTTTGCCAAATCGGTTTCGGCCGTGGCAATATAGGTAGGAACCGTGGCCGCGGTACGCACCACCTGGGAATTCAGGGGCGTCCGCAAGTGCGTATCGCAAATAATGCGAATAGGGTTGCTGCAGCGGGGCTTGAACGGGCCGTATCCACAAAGCGCAGAGCCTTCAGGTTGGGCTGATCCCTCCCCTTCCAGAATGGCCTCATCTTCGGCAAGCTCCTGCTCAAGCATTGCCTCGTAGCGCTCTTCGCTCACCTGCTCGGCGGCTTCTGCTTCTGTTGAGGCAAAATCGTCCAAGCGGCAGGTAAGCTGTGGGTCGTCCTTGATAACGGTATTCACGCCCACCATGATGGCAGCATAGCGCTGACGGTCTTCGTGCACGCGACGGCGGGCTGCAGGGCCCGTGATCCACTTCGACTTTCCGCTGCGCGTGGCAATCTTGCCATCCAGCGTCATGGCGTATTTAAGCACCACGTAGGGCTTGCCGGTTTCGATGTAATGGAAGAACGCCTTGTTCACTTCCCGGCATTCCTCCACCAGCACGCCCTGTACCACTTCGATGCCAGCAGCCTCCAGTTGGGCAATGCCGCCGCCGTCAACCTTGGGGTTGGGGTCGGACGCGCCCATAACCACGCGCGCAATCCCCGCCTCAACAATGGCTTCGGTACAGGGCGGCGTTTTGCCCGTATGGCAGCACGGCTCAAGCGTCACATAGATGGTTGCGCCCGCCGTTTCTTCGCCACGCTGGCGACAGTCGGCCAAGGCTTGGCGCTCAGCATGCAGCTCGCCGAAGGCCGGATGCCAACCTTCGCCGATAATGCAGCCTTCGCGCACCACAACCGCGCCTACCAACGGATTGGGATCAACCCAGCCGGAACCGCGCATTGCAAGCTCGATGGCCCTTTGCATGTACCCTTCGTCAGTCAAGGAACCAACACCTCCTTTCGAATCGTCGCGAATACCATCCTGGGTTGCGACGAAGCGGAGGTGCCAAACAAAAAAGCCCTGGAACATTTCGTTCCAGGGCTTCGATGACAGATATACGCAGCAATTACGCCACGCGCTCGCCGTCTTCTTCCATCCGGACTTTAACCGTTGGCTCTGGATTTCAACCAGATCAGCCTTGCCGTTAAGCAAGGGTCGCGGGCTTCGCGCTTGCAACCATCTTGGCCGCTTCGCGTTACCGCCAGTGAGGAATTTCACCTCGCCCTGAAGACCGTATTCAATGTTGTTTACGCAAGCTACTATAGCGCACGTTAATAAGCCGTCAAGCAAAAAGCCGCAAGACGTGCAGTCCCGCGGCTTTTCGGCGCGTTATCGAAAATGAGCTCGCTTGCTCGTTGCGCACTGGTTCTTACAGGTCCTTGGAACCCTCCACGCGGCCTTCCAAGTATGCCCAGAAGTCGTCAACATCCTGCTGGATTTCCTCAAGCAGCGCCTCGTTGCCAGGCTTGAACAGGTGCTTAAAGCGGCCCTGCGGCTTCAGGAAGTCCTTAACCGGAATAAGATTCTTATCGCGAACCGGGGTGAGCTTCCACTTGCCGTTTTCCACCTCGAACAAAGGCCAGAACTTGGAGTTCACAGCCAAACGACAGATCTCGGCGGTTTGGCTGGAATCGATGCGCCAACCGCGCGGGCAGGGAGCCATAACGTTCAGGAACGCCGGGCCGTCTACCGCGATGGCCTTTTCGGCCTTGCTTACCAGGTCGCGCCAGTTGCCAACCGAAGCCTGGGCAACGTAGGGCACGCCGTGAGCTGCCATGATGGAAGTAAGGTCCTTGCGCTTCTGGGGCTTGCCCTGCTGAACCTTGCCTACCTCGGAAGTGGTTGCCCATGCGCCCTTAGGCGTTGCAGAAGAACGCTGGATGCCAGTGTTCATGTAAGCGCCGTTGTCATAGCAAACGTACACAATATCGTGGCCGCGCTCCATTGCGCCGGAAAGGCTCTGCAGGCCAATGTCATAGGTACCGCCATCGCCGCCGAAGGCAACGAACTTGATCTTCTTGTCGGCAGGGATCTTGCCTGCGCGCTGAAGGCCCTTGTAGGCGGCCTCTACGCCGGAAATGGTAGCGCCGGCGTTGGCGAATGCGTTGTGGATGAACGGAACGTTCCATGCGTTGTCGGGGAAGATGGAAGTGGATACTTCCAAACAGCCCGTTGCCGAGCAGCAAACCACGTCATAGTCGTTGCGGCCCATAAGGACCTGGCGCACTGCAATGGATGCGCCGCAGCCGCCGCACAGGCGATGGCCAGGAGCCAAGTCGTCGGGGCGTGCAGAAAGTTGCTTGATGTTAGCCATTTTGTGTGCCCCTTACTCTTCGATGCCAAGATACTTGATGGAACCATCGCCCTCGCCATTTGCACGAGCTTCAAGCTCAGCGAATACGGTTGCCATCTGCTCAAGGGTGATATCTGCGCCGCCAAGGCCAACAACATAGTCGTTAACCAGGGCGTTTACGCCTTCGGTTTGGAATGCGGAACGAACTTCCAAAGCCAGGGGAGCGTGCGGGGAGCCGAAGGAATCGGAGCGATCAAGAACCGCAACGGCCTTGGCGTTCTTGCATGCTTCGGCAATCTGCTTAGCGGGGAACGGACGGAAGATACGCGGGCGTACCACGCCAACCTTCTTGCCCTGCTCGCGCAGCTTGCGTGCCTCGAAGCGCGCATTGCCAGCGCAGGAGCCAAGCACCACAACAATGTAGTCGGCATCTTCAGTGCCCCAGGCGTCCACGAGCTCAAACGGACGGCCGGTAATTTCGGCCCACTCCTTGCCGTGCTGCTCAAATGCGGTAAGCGCATTGTCCAGTGCGTGGCGCTCGGTGAGCTTGTATTTCATGTAGCCGTTGCCCAGCGTGGCGAACATACCCTGGCCAACGGGGTTTTCGGTATCCAGCAGCGGGTACTTGGGCTTGTAGTCGCCCACGAACTGCTTGACCGTGGCGTCTTCTTCCATAACGCAGCAGTCCATTGCATGCGTGGTAACGAAGCCGTCGAGCGTGGTGAGCACAGGCAACAGCACGTTCGGGTCTTCGGCAACCTTGAAGGCGATGATGGTGTTATCGTATGCCTCCTGAGCGGTTTCGGCGAACATCATGCCCCAACCGCAGTCGCGAGCGCTCATGATGTCGGAATGGTCGCCGTGGATGTTGATAGGCGCAGAAAGCGCGCGGTTTGCGTTTGCCATAACAATGGGGCAGCGCATGCCGGCGGCAATGTGCAGCTCTTCCCACATGTAGGCCAAGCCCTGGGAGCTGGTTGCGGTTGCAACGCGAGCACCCGCGGCCGAAGCGCCGATGCAAGCAGAAAGCGCAGAGTGCTCCGATTCGGTAGGAACGTATTCGGTGGTTACCTTGCCATCGGCCACGAACTTTGCGTAGCCCTCAACGATGGTGGTCTGCGGGGTAATAGGATAAGCCGCCATAACATCGGGGTTTACCTGACGGAAAGCATCGGCCACCATCTGGTTGCCCGTAGCGGAAAACATCTTCTTTTCTTCAGCCATGGTTACTCCCCCTTAGCTTCCTGGGCCTGAGCCTCGGCTTCAGAGATAAGCGAAAGCGCGCCGAACTTGCACTCGTTCACGCACACGCCGCAGCCCTTGCAGTGGAACAGGTCGATGCCGGTCATGGCGCCATCCTTCACCTCGATAGAGGAATCGGGGCAGTAGGCCCAGCACAGCATGCAGTTGGAGCACTTCTCAGAATCCCAAACGGGACGATTGGAGCGCCAGCCGCCGGTGTAGCAGTTGGTGGAAGTGCCGCCCTCGGGGCAAACATAGCCCGTGGGGAAATCTTCTGGCTTCCAGTTGTCGTAGTTGGAGCCGTCGAAACCGTACTTGGACATTATTCCTGCACCTCCTGATATGCGCGCTCAACGGACTCGAGGTTCGCGTCGATCATTTCCTGGGAAAACTTCTTGCCGAAGGTGATAACCAGGCGCTCCTTAACCTTTTCCAAGGGGAACAGGCCGGTAATCTTTGCCAAGGCACCCACAATAGGGGTGTTGGGCATGTCCTTCTTGATAGTTGCCATGGCAATACCGGATGCATCTACAACTGCAACGCGCATGCTTGCCGGGGCATTGACGGCAGCTCGGGCTTCTTCCGCCGTCATAGTGGTGTTGAACAGAAGGATGCCGTCTTCGGGCATACCCTCCATAACGTTAGTGGAATCCAACAGGGTGTCGTCCATGATGATGACGATGTCGGGGTTCTGAATAT
>CAZQWR010000111.1:0-4721 GCA_964597085.1 uncultured Cryptobacterium sp. | reverse complement strand
AAAGAGGGAATTGGGGCTGCATAAGTACAGCAAAGAGCAGATTGCCGAAGCAAAGGCCTTTGTGGATAGCTTGGTGCTGCCGCCCGACAATCGCTTTGCGAACATGACGCTAGATGAAATAAAGCATGAGAGGCTTGCCGCCAAGGGCCTTCTGTAGGAGACACCGTGAAGCTGGTCGTAGATTCCAACATAGTTATCGATTACCTTGCTCAAAGAAGGCCATTTTTCGATTCGGCGGCAAAACTGATGACGCTGATATATCTACACGAGTTTGAAGCCTTTTTCAGCATCTCTCAGGCAAGTGATATTTTTTACGTGCTCACTCACGGTAGGTGCAAAATTAGTCAAAAAGAAGCAAAGGTTAGAATCCGAAAATTAAGAGGGTTTGTTGACGTTTGTCCTTTTGGGTCTGCTGAGTTTGATGCCGCCCTTAATTCTTCTTGGCAAGATTTTGAGGATGCTTGCGTATATCAGGCAGCTCGCAGCATTCACGCCGATGCCATAATCACACGCAACCAGGCCGATTTCGAAGAGTCTTCCATCAAAGTGTTCAGCTGCGAAGAGTTTTTTGATTGGCTGGAGGATGAAGAAGGCGTTGTGTACGAAGAAATAGATTTCTAGCTAGTCTTTGCTCTGCAGCTTTTAGTAGGCAGGACGCTCGGCAGTTGTTGTGCTGGGTGTTCTGCTTTTGTTTTGGTTGGCTCTGAGTTCACTGTTTGTGTATGACCTTTAGGACTTGTGGCTTTTGGAGCGGCTCGTGCATTGTGATAAAAATAAATCCCTTAGTAAGTCTGCTGCCTTGCAGCAAAAATAAAGCCCAGCAGGATGTCCTACTGGGCTTTTGCGTAAAGGCTGGGTAGGGGCTGGCGCTAATCTAGGTAGGCGGCTCCTGCAGTGGTGATTTCTTCGGGCATGGTGAGCTTGATGCAGTACAGGCTCATGCAGATGCTGAAGAACACCACCACAACAATGAACAGGATGTTTGCCACGTTGTTGGGCAGCTTCTTCATAAGCTTTTCTAGCGAGGGGTACACAACCCAGGTCATAAGGGTTGCAACGCCGCCGAATGCCAGCGAGTTCTGCAGGCAGATCTGGCCCATGAAGTTGCAGAACATGTTGCTGTAGTCCCACAGCGGGTAAACGCCGTCTACCGGCTGGTTCTGCAACAGGCCAAGCGTAAGCTCAATGGCGCTGCATACAAGCGTGTTGATGATGAAACTCACCACAATTGGGCCCCAAGCATTGGGGATTTTGCGCTGCAGGAAGTTCTTGATGGGGTATAGCACCAGAATGCAAGCCACGGTGCCAAAGCCGTAAACCGGGAACGGATACAGCCAGTCGCTCCAAATCTGCGAATTGGGGTCGTAGATGCCGGGTACGATGCCATACTTGATAAGCAGGCAGAACGCCGCTTCCATCCAGTGGCCAACAATGCAGAAGATGCAGAAGTAGATAATTACGCTGCGCCAGAAGGCCCAGGTTTTGGGGCGCCAGAACGTGCGCTCTTCTTCGTCTACTTCCTTGCGGATGTGCTCAACGCTGAACGGGTTGGTAAGGA
This sequence comes from uncultured Cryptobacterium sp., assembly GCA_964597085.1. Taxonomy (GTDB): domain Bacteria; phylum Actinomycetota; class Coriobacteriia; order Coriobacteriales; family Eggerthellaceae; genus Anaerotardibacter. The sequence continues at coordinate 3,163 of CAZQWR010000111.1, read as the reverse complement.
TTGCCTTAGCGCGGCGCGAGGTAAGGAAGTAGGTGAGGATTACGATATCGCCCATGCACAAGCCAATTTGGTTGCTGAGGTTGAATTCGCCGTAAATAAGGTTGAAGCCCGTGCCGATGATGATGTTGAAAAGGCTGATGCCAATGGCGAACTTGCGCGTGGCGGCATAGCGCTTGAAGATGAACCAGAACAGCACTGCGTCTAGGATGACGTTGAGCAGGTCGAGCAACTGGGCGAAGTTCAGCTCGTAGTTGCCCTTAACCAGCATGGTGAGCGAAAAGATGGAAAGGCAGATGTTGAATACGAAGAACACCTGCAAAAGGCGCATAAAGCCAAGTTTCTTGGGGTTGAAGCCGTTGGGGAATTCGCTGCCGTCTTTGCCAGGCAATTCGCCATGGTTAAGGTCGAGCCCTTCCTTGCGAATGCCGTGTGCAAGGTAGAAGCATGCTGCCGGAATGGCAATGGAAATAAGCGCGCTGATTACCGAACCTGGGTCGGCCCACTTGCCATTTACCAACGTCAAAATATCGGTAAAGCCCGCAACCATGCCAGCAACGGAAAGAATAAGAAACGGCATGATGCGGCCGGGGTTCTTTGCGCCGATGCGCGCAAATATACCCGTAACCAGGAAATATATGCCGAAGATAACGGAAACTAGGCCCAACACAAGTACGGCAAGCTCGCCGTTGACTATGAGATCATCGGGGCCGGAGCTGGCTTCGATTTGAGCCTGGATTGCAGGGCTTTCGGCTATGTTGCCCATGGCAACGGCGCTAAAGGCAATGCCGCTTACGACGCCAAGCACCGAAAACACGATAAGTACCCAAGAAATTACCTTGAGCGCTTTTTGCTTCTTCGACATGGATGTTCCTCCTCTTTATATATGCAGTGCACAATATTACCTGTTGCCGTGCTATCCTTTGTTCGGAAATCAGAAAGCGCTTGGGTGCACGCCGAATTCGGTGCACCTGGGCGTTTTTCTTCGGCAAATCAACAAACCGTTGCAGCAGATGGGCGTGAATGGCCCGCTGGCCTGCGGCGGATGGAAACAAGGAGGTTAACGAAGTGGTTAATGTAGAAGAGCTGCGCAAGGCTCCCATCGCCGTTCTGGGCGGTGGCGCTGTTGGCAAAACCTGTGGTGCTGATTGCGCACTGGCAGGCCAGGAAGTTCGCATCTGCGACCTGGATCCGTTTTTCGATGATGCCCTGGGCAACATCATGCGCACTGGCGTAACCCTGCAGGACAAGGCGCCGGGTACTCAGACCAAGTACGGCTTCCGCCGCATGGGCAAGGGCGAATTCGCCATGGCCACCAAGTCTGTGGCCGAGGCTGTTGCCGGCGCAAAGCTCATCATCGTGGGCATTCCTTCCATCGCGCATGAAGTATTCTTCCGCGAGCTTATCCCTGCCCTGGAAGATGGCCAGATCATCCACATCATCCCCGACAACTACGGCTCCTTGAAGCTGCGCAAGATGATGCGCGAAATGGGCTGCACCAAGAACGTTATCATCGGCGGTTGGAGCTCGGCTCCTTACGGCACCCGCGTCGACCATGAAGGCGGCGTTGCCAAGCCCACCTGCTCGCTGGTATACCGTGCCATCACCCTGCGCGGCGCTGCATTGCCCGCCAAGGACACCGAAGACTTCGTTGAAAGCTCCAAGGCCCTGGGCTGCTTCGACGCTATCACCGAAGGCGACGGCGCTGTTTGTGGCGACACCGTAATGGACATCGGCTTTTCCAACGTAAACCCGGTTATCCATGTTCCCGGCACCGTTCTGGGCGTTTCCACTATGGAAAACTTCGGCACCGTTCTGGACAAGAACATCCACGACTACAGCATTTACTCCCATTCCTTCTGCCCCTCCATTTCCGAGGTTCAGTACCAGTTCTACAACGAGGAAATTGCCCTGGCAGAGGCTATGGGCGTTGGCATTCAGCCCTTCAAGAAGGAAGTGTTCTACCAGCGCACCAGCGTTCTGGGCGAAGAGTATATGGGCGAAGGCTGCAACGTTCCGTTTGAAGAGCAGTGGGAAGTTGGCTTTGCCACCGGCCCGTTCAGCATCAAGAACCGCTACGTTACCGAAGACGTGCCGGTAGGCTGTCACGTGTACCATGAGCTGGGCAAGAAGTTCGGCGTTCCTACGCCCATCATCGACTCCATGATTGTTCTGGGCGGCGTTATGAACAAAACCAACTTCTTCGAAACCGGCCTGAAGCTTGAAGAGCTGGGCATTGGCCATATGACCAAGGAGCAGATGCAGGCTTACCTGCGCGAGGGCACCTACGTTGCCCCCGAGGGCGAATAAATGAGCAACTGGAAGGGCGCATACGGCGCACTTGAAACGGAAGCGGAGGTTCGTGGCACCCACGGGCTTCCGCCCCGTTCTTTTTCGGGCCAGGTGCTGGGCATCATTGTGGTGAAGCTTGATTACCCTAAGCTTCCCGGCAATGTGGCCAACGCCAGCACGTTCAACTTCCCCGTTCTGTACGAAGAGGTTGATTTCGAAATCGAACAGCTGTTTGCGGGCGACCCTGCCATCAAGCAGATGGTGGTGGACGCCGCCAAGAAGCTTGAGGCACGCGGCGTGCGCGCCATCATAGGCGCCTGCGGTTACTTCGCGCATTTCCAACGCGATGTTGCCGCCGCGGTTGACGTGCCCGTGTTTATGAGCAGCCTGTGCCAACTGCCGGTGGTGAAGGCCGGCTTTGCGCAGGAAGGCAGCATCGCCGTATTCTGCGCCGATGGCAGCAGCCTGAACAACGAGCTTCTAGCCAACGTGGGCAGCGACATGAGCCGCCTGGTGGTGCAGAACGTGGGCGACCTGCCCAGCTTCGAACCTATCCGCTGGGGCCACTACGAGCTGGACAACGGTAAGCTTACGGACGATTTGTGCCAGCTGGCGCAAAATCTGTGTGCCGAACACCCCGAAGTGAAGGCCATCCTGCTGGAATGCAGCGACCTTCCGCCGTATGCCGCGGCCATCCAGAAGGCTACCGGCCTGCCCGTGTTCGACTTCATTACCTTGGCAAATTGGGTAGCCAGCGCCGTGGTGCAGAAGACGTACTACGGTTATTTCTAGCGTCGGGGGAGTGCGGCGGTTCGGGCCGCGCGCTCGGCAAAATTGAAGCTAAAACACAACGAAAGGAGCCCTTCGCGGGCTC